>NZ_JAWOQS010000004.1:0-304272 GCF_033438945.1 Vibrio sp. Y176
TCGTTTCCGCTCGACTTGCATGTGTTAGGCCTGCCGCCAGCGTTCAATCTGAGCCATGATCAAACTCTTCAATTTAAGATTTTGTTCGGCTCAATGAATACTGAACATTCCTTTCGCTAATAAATAGCAGAAGTAATGTTTGAATTGACTGTGCTGAATCTTTCGATTCAATGGTCACTTCGTATCATTGAAACCTAATTTGAAGCCTAAGCTTCTAATTGGATTATCATCAACGAGTGCCCACACAGATTGATAGGTCTATATTTTTAAAGAGCACACTTCGAAGTTCTCTTCAAAGTGGACGGCCATTTTAGCTAGATAACTTATCGTGTCAAACACTTTTTTAAGTTATTTATCTGCGAGTTAATTTTAACTCACTAACCGTAGTTGTTTAGGTTCCGCTTCACTTGCTTTCCCGTGACAACGGAGGCGCATTATAGGGAGTTCATCAAAGAACACAAGTGCATTTTTAAAAAAACTCACCTTTTTAGTTTATTCGTATAGAAAACAGACAAAAGACTCTAAAAAACTATAGAAAAGGGGCCAAACGGCCCCTTTAGTGTGATTTTTATCTCAATTTTACTGTATCCATACAATTATTGATGAGCACAAATTTGGTCATTAGTAACAATTAGCTGCACTGTCTTGTCTGGAACGATTTCACCAGAAAGAATTGATTTGGCTAACGGGTTCTCGACATTCTGCTGAATTGCACGTTTTAAAGGACGCGCACCATACACAGGATCGAAACCAACTTGAGCGATCAAATCGAGCGCTTTGTCGGAAACTTCTAGTTGATAGCCTTTCTCCTCTAGTCGTTTCGCCAAACGTTCCAATTGAATAGAAGCAATGGACTTAATGTGTTCTTGACCAAGTGGATGGAACACCACGATTTCGTCAACACGGTTCAAGAACTCTGGGCGGAAGTGTTTGCTAACCACATCCATCACTTCACTCTTGATACCTTGATAGTCTAATGTTGCGAAATTCTCTTGGATGCGAGATGAACCCAAGTTAGATGTCATGATCACAACCGTATTACGGAAGTCAACAGTACGACCTTGACCATCCGTTAAACGCCCATCATCGAGAACTTGCAGCAGAATGTTAAATACATCCGGATGCGCTTTCTCTACTTCGTCTAACAAAATTACCGAATACGGCTTGCGACGAACCGCTTCAGTTAAGTAACCACCCTCTTCATATCCGACATAGCCTGGAGGAGCACCAACCAACCTTGCCACTGAGTGTTTCTCCATGAACTCAGACATATCGATACGGACCATCGCATCTTCACTGTCGAACATAAAGCTCGCAAGCGTCTTACAAAGTTCTGTTTTACCCACACCAGTTGGACCTAAGAATAAGAAGGAGCCAATTGGTCGGTTTGGATCAGAAAGCCCAGCTCGACTACGACGAATGGCATTCGATACAACAGAGACCGCTTCGCTTTGCCCTACCACACGATTATGCAGCACGTCTTCCATATGAAGTAGTTTCTCTTTTTCCGCTTCTAGCATCTTGGATACCGGAATGCCGGTTTGCTTAGAAAGTACTTCTGCAATCTCGTTGTCGGTTACTTTATTACGCAATAGCGTCATTTCCTGCATTTCAGCTTGGGTTGCAAGATCTAACTGCTTCTCAAGTTCAGGAATACGGCCATATTGAAGCTCCGACATACGGTTTAGATCGCCAGCACGGCGAGCAAACTCCATGTCCATACGAGCTTGTTCAAGCTCAGACTTAATATGTTGAGTACCAGAAAGAGCTGCTTTTTCTGTATTCCAAACCTCTTCTAGCTCAGCATACTCTCGCTCTTTTTCATTGAGTTCTTCATTAAGCGCTTTCAAACGCTTTTCACTCGCTTCATCGTGCTCGTTACTTAGTGCTTGTTGCTCAATTTTGAGTTGGATAATTTTACGCTCAAGCTTATCCAAGGACTCCGGCTTAGAGTCAATTTGTAAACGAATGCTTGAAGCCGCTTCGTCGATTAAGTCGATCGCTTTATCCGGCAACTGACGGTCGGAGACATAGCGATGTGACAAACTCGCCGCAGCAACAATCGCTGGGTCGGTAATTTCGACGTGATGATGAAGCTCATAACGCTCCTTCAAGCCACGTAAAATCGCCACGGTATCCTCAACGGTCGGCTCATCCACCAGCACTTTTTGGAAACGACGTTCTAATGCTGCATCTTTTTCGATGTACTGACGATATTCATCCAATGTTGTTGCGCCAACACAGTGCAGCTCACCACGAGCTAATGCCGGTTTTAGCATGTTGCCCGCATCCATTGAGCCTTCACCTTTACCAGCGCCGACCATAGTGTGTAGTTCATCAATGAAGAGGATGACGTTGCCTTCTTCTTTAGCAAGTTCATTCAATACTGATTTTAAACGCTCTTCAAATTCACCACGGTATTTAGCACCAGCAACCAGTGCGCCCATATCCAGTGATAGCACACGGCGACCACGCAGACCTTCAGGTACTTCATTGTTAACTATGCGCTGCGCTAAGCCTTCAACAATTGCTGTCTTACCTACGCCTGGTTCACCGATAATCACTGGGTTGTTTTTAGTACGACGCTGCAATACTTGGATAGTACGACGGATTTCATCATCACGACCGATAACAGGATCTAATTTACCTTGCTCTGCACGCTCGGTAAGGTCTATGGTGAACTTTTCCAATGCTTGGCGAAGCTCTTCTGCATTCGGGTCATTGACCTTTTGACCACCTCTGATCTTTTCGATTGCCTGGCTGACTTTTTGCTCTGTTAAACCGATCTCTTTGAGTAATTGCCCCAATGGTCCGCGGTCTTCTAAAGCGGCAAGCAGGAAGACTTCAGACGAGATATAGGAGTCTTGACGCTTTTGCGCCACTTTGTCACACAGGTTAAACAATGTGCCCATCGAGCTAGAGAGCTGAACATCCCCACCGATGCCACTGACTTTTGGTAATCGATCTAACATTTCACTCAATTTAGAGCGTAAATGCGTTACGTCCACATCCAGCATAGTAAGCAATGGACGAATTGGACTGCCATTTTGATCAAGCAAAGCCACCATGAGGTGAACTGGCTCGATATATTGATGATCGCGCCCTAACGCTAGTGATTGAGCATCAGAGATAGCGATTTGAAACTTACTTGTGAATCGATCAAGACGCATATCTACCTTCCTAACCTCAACTAAAGGAAATTCTTTTGACAGTTAGAAAGATGGATACTCAGGAGGGGAATTTCAAGGGAGTGAATGAATAAAGATAGCTTTGCAAAAATAGTAGGATGCATCTTAGCACTTTGGTGCTTATAGCTAGTCTTCGATCCAAATAAAGGTTGCTTGTCGACCAGTCTTACCATCACGGCGATAAGAGTAAAAAGAGGCTTTATCTTGGTAAGTACAAAGTCCAGAATCAAACACTTGTGTCACACCAGCCCGGTTTAGACGTTGCGTTGCCAGCACCGACATGTCAGCAAACCATTTACCGTCGATATCGCGTGGAGCAAATGCTTGATTCGCCTGTGAATCAAAATCAACAAAAGCTTGCAGAACATCTTCACCCACTTCGAAGGCTTGAGGGCCAATGGCGGGGCCAAGCCACGCTATCACTTCACCAGAAAACAACGCTAACGCATTTTCGACAATGCCATTTGCTAAGCCGCGCCAACCTGCGTGAACAGCGGCTACTTGCGTACCTTGTGTATTAGTCAATAATACAGGTAAACAATCGGCGGTCATCGCTGAACAAATAACATGGCTTGAAGAAGTAAATACACCATCCGCATCAAGCACCTGTGTTGTTGGTTCATTTGCTTGAGCCACAACGGTTGAATGCGTTTGGTTTAACCAGATTGGCGCATTTGGCATGTTTGCCTGTTGCGCCAACCAAGCTCGGTTCTTCTCTACTAAAGACAAATCATCCCCAACGTGAGTACCTAAATTTAGCCCTTGGTAAGGGCCTGTCGAAAAGCCGCCTATGCGTGTTGAGGCGAAAGCTTTGACATTTTTAGGCGCTGGCCAATTCGGAATGATCGTCTTCATATTAGAATTCTTCCGGTAAGCCGTGCTCTTCTGTATCTTGACGAAGCGCTTCAGTCATCACAACCATGTCATCAGGCACTGGAGCATGAAACTCAAGAACTTCGCCCGTAATTGGGTGCTCAAAGCGCAGCATTACTGCGTGCAATGCTTGGCGATCGAAGCCCCGGATCATTGCCGTTAGCTCTTCAGACGCACCTGTCGGGATGCGAGCACGTCCACCATATGCAATATCACCGAGCAACGGATGCTGAAGGTAAGACATGTGCACACGAATCTGGTGCGTACGACCCGTTTCTAGACGCAAGCGAATACGCGTGTGTTCGCGGAAGCGTTCAGCAACACGGTAGTGCGTTACGGCTGGTTTGCCCATTGGTGCCACCGCCATAAGCGTGCGCTTAGTAGAGTGACGACCAATAGGTTGATCCACTTTACCGCCCGCAGTCATACGACCAATAGCGATCGCTTCATACTCACGAGTAATATTACGTTTTTGCAGTGCGCGAACCAGACGAGTTTGTGCAGGAACGGTTTTCGCCACCACCATCAAACCCGTTGTGTCTTTATCCAAACGGTGCACGATACCTGCACGAGGTACTTCTGCAATATCAGGGTAATGATGCAACAACGCATTAAGTACAGTGCCATCAGGCGTACCAGCGCCCGGATGAACCACAAAGTCACGAGGTTTGTTGATAACGATAATATCTTCATCTTCATAGACGATATCTAGCGGGATATCTTGCGCTTCCCAGCGTTCTTCATCTTCTAACTCGGCTTGCAATGTAATTTCCTCGCCACCCATTACTTTGGTACGAGGTTTAGTGACAACTTCACCATCAACTTGAACTTTCCCATCAAGCAGCCACTCTTTTAGGCGCGAGCGAGAGAAGTCCGCGAATAATTCGGCGATAGCTTGGTCTAAACGTTGACCTAACTGGCTATCTTTTACGGTATTTGTTAATACAATCTGCTGAGCCATATCGAACTTTTTTAAAAACTGTGAGACTAATGCTCACGACTGTGAAAAAATAGACTATTACGTCATTGTATCTGTTACTGGAAAGAAAGTAACGGCAGCTTAAGAAATATTTAGATTCAAGGAACAGACTCCTGATATGAAACGTCAGACTTTAACAGGCCTTTTAGCGGTATCCCTTCTGTTTGGATGTGCAAGCAAAGAAGAAATCGTTCCTGATGTGCCGCCTTCGGAACTGTATGCAGACGCACAGATTTCTCTTCAAAGTGGTAATTGGCTTTCTGCAATTGAGAAACTGGAAGCATTAGACTCACGTTACCCATTCGGTGCCTACTCAGAACAGGTGCAGCTTGACCTAATCTATGCGTACTACAAAAACGACGACCTTGCTTTGGGCTTGGCAACCATTTCTCGCTTTATGCGTTTAAACCCAACCCATGAAAAGATGGACTGGGTGCTGTACATGCGAGGTCTAAGCCACATGGCGCAAGATCGTAACTTTATGCATGATTTATTCAGCGTAGATCGAAGCGATCGCGATCCTGAACCGGTAAAAAAAGCGTTTGATGACTTCAAAAAACTACTTCAACGTTACCCGAATAGCCCATATGCAGAAGATTCACAAAAACGTATGGTCGCGCTGAAAAACCGTCTAGCGAACTATGATTTAGCGACTGCTGACTTCTACCTTCGCCGTGAAGCTTGGGTCGCTGCTATTAATCGCAGCCAAGAGCTACAAAAAGCGTATCCAGACACAGAAGCTGCACGTAAGTCACTGACTATCCAGCTAGAGGCCTACAAGCAACTTGGTTTGGAAGACGCCGTAGCAAGAACTGAAAAGCTTATAGAGCTCAACCCTGTGAAGTAATTGAACTTGCTTTAAACTGAACCGCCACCGTTTTTACCGTGGCGGTTTTTTATTACTCTCAATAGTGTATTCAGCCCTTTCTTGATGATCTTCCTAGCTCCACATATGCTTAAAGTTCTCCTCCCCCCTTTATAAAAAGGATGTGAACGTGACGATATCTAAGCTTTGCGCAGTTATGCTGCTCCTATTGTCTGCTTCCGTTTGCGCACTGCAAATCTCGCCGCTCAAACAGCCTCCTTATACTGGGGACCTCGATGTCATCAAGGAGAAGAATGTACTGCGCGTCTTAGTTTCTGCTGATTTAGGCTTTTACTACATTGAGGGCGGCACACCAAAAGGCATAGGCGCGGAATTGCTGGCGCATTTCGAAAAAGACCTTCGTAAACTCAAACCAAAGCTTAACGTACAAATTATTCCTGTTGCCCGCGACCAGCTACTGCCAGCCTTAGAAAACGGTTCAGGTGACTTAGTTGTCGCCAACCTGACTATTACCGACACGCGCAAACAGAAAGTGGAGTTCAGTTCACCTATTCTCACTGACATTCAAGAGTGGGTAGTGACAAACAAAAGCACACCAACGATGACGAAAATCGAACAACTGAGCGGCAAAGAGATTTGGGTGCGCGCCAGCTCTAGCTACTTTGAAAGCATTCAGACACTAAATAAGAAACTAAACAAAAAAGGCTTACCGCCTGTTATCGTGCACTTTATTGAAGAAACACTTCAAGATTATGAGCTGGTCGGAATGCTCAACAATGGTTACGTCAAAGCCATTGTTCTCGATAGCCATAAAGCCAAGCTTTGGCTGAAAGTGATGGATGATATTCGGGTGCACAAAAAAATCCCTATCCGCAAAAATGGCAAAATTGCTTGGGCAATGCGAGAAAATAGTCCCAAATTAAAAGCCGTCGTGAATAAGTTCATCCAGAAGTCTCGCTCTGGGACACTACTCGGTAACGTTATTTACGGTAAATACATCGATAACACGGGATGGTTGAACAGAGCTCTTAACCCTAAGAAAATTGCTCAACTAGAAAAACTCGCAGCGCTATTTTCACGCTATGGTGAGAAATACGATATCGACTATTTACTGATCGCTGCAATCGCTTACAAGGAATCAGGATTTAATAACGACCTAGTTGGAAGCCGAGGTGCCGTTGGCATAATGCAAGTCCTACCCAGCACCGCTCAAGATCCGAATATCAATATCAAAAATGTTCGACAATTAGAAAACAACATTCATGCTGGAGTGAAATACTTAGCTTTTTTGCGTAAGCAGTACTTCAGTGATCCTGATATTACTGCACAAAATAAACTCTACTTTACATTGGCGGCTTACAATGCGGGCCCCGGCAATGTAGAGCGTATTCGTAAGCGTGCAGCCCAACAAGGTTACGATCCTAATGTTTGGTTTAATAACGTGGAAGTCGTTATGCGGAAAAGTTTAAGCTCAACGGTTGGGTACGTCACAAGCATTAATCGCTACTACATAATATACAAACAACTAGAAAGTTTGGACCAAGTCAAAAGTCTAGAAAGGGTTTCACTAGCCCCAAAAGACCCCATTTTCATGATACCGCTACGAAAAGTCAGCCAAATGCCAGACAGTAAAAAGCCGCTTGTACAGTAAGCGGCTTTTTAAATGGATTCATTGGAAAGACTCAGTGATCGTCATCACACCTTACGTGTAGTTAAATTTTAACCACCTCAAATATTAGGCCGTAAAACTTCCCTAAAAACGAGGCCGTTTTCAGCTGAGTACTCTATCCAATCTACGGATTTACTAACCGATAACAAGCAATTTCACGATAAATCTCAGAAGTTCTTGAGTGAGATCACATTCATTTTTCATCATAAAAAACCCGAGCAAAATAATGATCTGAATCACATTTTTTTATGCTTAAAGCGGTAATCTGAACTCAACCCATGAGGGATGCAACAGAGGAAAAGCACTTATGACAATGAATATCACTGGCAAAAACATCGAAATCACCTCTGCAATCCGAGCTCATATTGAGAGCAAATTTAAAAAACTGGAGAAATGGCAAGTAGACCTAATTGGTTGCCAAGCAACTTTCAGTGAGGAACCAAACAAACAGAAGAAATTCGAAGCGGTTATCAAAGTTCCTAAAGGCCAGCTTATTGCCTCAGCAACTCACGAAGATCTTTACGCAGCTATCAACGAAGTGGAGCAAAAACTAGAACGACAATTGAACAAGCTGACCCACAAACCTGAAGCTCGACGTGCAAGTAAGCCTGAGCTAGTGGAAGAAGAAGAGTAAACTGAACAGATTGAGGAAATAGCGCCGAAAGGCGCTATTTTTTTGCTTGACGCTCTCCCCAGCCTTGCTTATTGTGTTTAAACACTCATAAATTAAGCACTATTTATGCATTTAACCTCACTGTTTATTTTTGACTTCTTTTTCCTCCCATAGTTGGAGGGGCGAACTCGTTTGTGAAAGAAAAGTCAAAAACAAACAGAAAGCCTCCCAAATCGGGAGGCTTTTTTATAAGGAAAGAATTGATGACTGACCAACCTATTTCCCTCGAAGAAATTCGTTTACGCTTGAATGAGTTGGATGACCAACTTCTCAGCTTATTGTCTGAGCGCCGTAAACTCAGCATTGAAGTAGCCAAAAGCAAAGTACAAACCTCAAAGCCTGTTCGCGACGCCGTCCGTGAACAGCAATTATTGGTCAAGCTGATTTCTAATGGCCAAGATAAATACGAACTTGACGCGCAGTACATCACCAAACTTTTCCATACCATCATTGAAGACTCAGTTCTGCTTCAACAAAGTTATCTGCAAAATCTCGTTAACCCACAGCAAAGCCGTAAGCCACTTGCTCGCGTCGCTTTTTTAGGAGCCAAAGGCTCTTATTCGCACTTGGCAAGTCGCGAATACTTCAGTCGTAAAAATACGGAGCTTATCGAGCTCAACTGCGAGCACTTTAAAGAAGTGACTCAAACGGTTGAATCTGGCCATGCTGATTATGGCGTTCTGCCAATCGAAAACACCAGCTCAGGCTCTATTAATGAAGTGTATGACTTACTACAACACACGACGCTTTACATCGTTGGAGAGCTAACTCAACCAATCGAACACTGCTTGGTTGCGAAAAAAGACATTCGTCTGGAAGATATTAAAACGCTGTATTCTCACCCTCAGCCACACCAACAGTGCAGTGAGTTTTTAAGCCGTATGAAAGGGGTAAAGCTGGAATCCTGCGCGAGCACAGCAGATGCAATGCAGAAAGTCCAAGAGATGGATCGTGATGATGTGGCTGCAATTGGTAATGCATCAAGCGGTAAGCTATATGGCTTGCAAGCAATTCAAGGCAACATCGCAAACCAAACCGAAAACCATACTCGCTTTATCGTGGTTGCTCGTAAACCGGTTGAAGTTTCTACTCAGATTCCAGCAAAAACCACATTGATCATGTCGACCTCCCAAGAGGCAGGCTCATTGGTTGAAACACTATTAGTGCTGCAACGTTACGGCATCAATATGACCAAGCTGGAATCACGCCCAATTATGGGGAACCCGTGGGAAGAGATGTTCTACGTAGACTTGACATCACATCTTGCTTCGACAGAAATGCAACAGGCACTTGAAGAGCTAACAAAAATCACTAAGCACTTGAAAGTATTAGGCTGTTACCCGAGTGAGAACGTAAAGCCTACGCAAGTAAAATTGAGTTAATAGACACCAGTGAGTAAAAAGATCGTGGCAACCCAAAAAGTCGTAATCGCATCGCTAAACCCAGCCAAAATTAATGCAGTTCAAAGTGCATTTCGTAATGCATTTCCGCATCAAGAGTTCAACTTCGTTGGCATCAGTGTACCGAGTGAGGTCGCAGATCAGCCCATGACGAATGAAGAAACTCATAGTGGTGCGCTAAACCGCGTTAAAAACGCAAAAGTAGAGATGCCAAACGCGGATTACTATGTCGGTCTCGAAGCGGGAATTGAAGCAAACGTGACGTTTGCTTGGATGGTGGTTGAGTCAGAGACTCACCGCGGTGAATCTCGTTCTGCAAGCTTAATGTTGCCGCCAAAAGTCTTGGAAAAACTCAAGGATGCGAATGAGTTGGGAGATGTAATGGACGAAGTGTTTGGTACTGATAACATCAAACAGAAAGGTGGCGCTATTAGCCTACTAACCCAAAACCAGCTAACTCGAAGCTCGGTCTATCACCAAGCCTTGATTCTGGCTTTGATTCCATTCACAAACCCTGAGCACTTTCCTTCAAATTTATAACACTCAGCCTATTCTCTAGATACGCAAAAGGGCGGATATTTCCGCCCTTTGTAATACGTTATCTTAGTCACTTGTAACACCAAGGCCTAAAAGCAAATTGGATATACTGTCTACTTAGATACCGCAACTTGTTCTAACAAGACTTTCAACTTGTCTTTTTCTTCATCAGATTTCGACTTTAGTTCGTTAGAGCCACGAGTAATGGTGGCAATGCCCACACCAAGCATCTGACTGATCTGACGTTGAGATAATTCTCCTTTAAGAAGTTCGTTAATTATATTAACGCGTGATATTAATGACTCTCTCTCATCACGTGACATCAGCATAGTTAACAGCATGTCATCTTGCTGGGTGCCCATACTTGTTCGAATTAGCTCAATAATCTGTTGCCAGTCTTTGTACTCGGGTTCGTGCGACATCAAGTTACCTCACTCAATACTTGGTATTGATCTCATGTTGATTCAAGAACGCGCCATCGATACCCAAAAGATCACGATAGTATGTTTCAAACATCAAGATGTTTTGTACATAACCGCGCGTCTCTTTAAATGGAATTGCCTCAATAAAGGCATAAGCATCCACTTTTCCTTGGGTACGCTCTCGCCACGTTTTTACTCTGTTAGGACCTGCATTATAAGCAGCAAGAGCAAAAATACGATTATTATCGTAATCCTCTAATAAACCTTGCAAATAATGGCTACCAATCTCGATATTTTTTCCTACATTGTAGAGATCCTGCGTACCTTGATAACTCAACTTATATTTACGTGCCGTGTACTTCGCCGTCGCAGGCATGATCTGCATAAGACCACGAGCGCCAACTGGAGAGCGGGCTTCAACATCTAACGCACTTTCCTGTCGAGCGAGAGACATCATCGTGATGGGATCAATGTTGTGCTTTTTCGCATAAAAGTTAAACCACCAGCGGTGTGCTATTGGGAACCTAAGTTCGATATTATCCCACATCTGCGCTTGAATACTCGCGGTCACCGTTAGGTTATGCCAACGTTTAAATGATGCATAAGCCGCCAACATCGCCTTTTCATCTTTCCCTACGCGGCGCAGTAAGTGTGCCCATTCACTCTTCGCTGCTGCGATTTTATCCGTCGCGATCAACTCTTCGATACGAGCTAACGAGTCTTGATAGGGTTGAACAACTTTCTTATCCAACTTAACCGTATGCGTTGGGTATTTGATTGATTGTCCGATTGCATTGGCGGCAGCCACACTGTAGAAGTTTCGTTGCCCAAGCAGAGTTGCTAAACGCTGTTTCCCCGCGATGTCATCACCTAACGCTATTTCACTTCTTCCAAGCCAATATTGCCAGCGTAGCGTGGCTTGTTCTTCTTTATTTAGAACAGCAATCCACTCTTGTACGCCTTTCCAATCTGCATTTTGAATCGCTAAGCGGATGCGCGTTTCAATCAACGGTAAGTACTGACTGGTTTTCGTTTTATCATCGCGCCATTTAGCTAATGACTCAGACTCCGTACGAGTCAATCGAAATGCAATATAGTCGGCAAGTTCTTGCGCTTTTTCTGGAGAAAACTTCTGTCCTTTAATGACGGCATCGTACGCACCTTGTGCTTGGCTAGTGTTCATACGAGCCAACTTTTCTAACGCATATTCACTTTGCGCTCGATTAAAATCATTCGCAGGTTTTTTCTTCGCGAATTCCGCAACACTTGCAGGATTATCAAACAACGCTTTCATTTCTTTGGCTTGTTGCTTTGCCTGCGCTGATTTAGGCAGTTTGAGCAAGTAACTCATCAAACCGCCATTACGAGCATCAAACGCCAGTAACATACGCTGTAGAATCAGTTCATCGGTACGCTCACCCGCCTTGTCCCATGCTGCAAATAATGGGTCACACTCATCAGCAATGCTGATGCCACGTAACCACATATGTTCAGCCCCTTTAAACGCCGCGACTTTCTTGCCTTGCTTTAACTGAGCTACGTAGAAAATACATTGGTAACGCTCACCACTAGGAATGACTTTTTGAAACTCAGTAATGGTTCTCCAATCTTTTTGCTTATAAAGATGATTGAGGTATGGAGCGCGAACTCGACGAGAAAATGGAAAAGACTCGTGCTCAGAAATAAACTCGTTTACCTGTTGTGGTGACTTTTCCGGTAACTGTCTAATAAAAGTGCGGTAATCCACATAAGGCGTTAGTGGATAGTCAGAAATTTTAGGACGAATCGAAAGGTATCCGTCGATGTCATTTTTATCTAATAAATCTTGAGCTTGCTCATATACTTCGCGCTGCTTTTCCAAACTCAGCGCGGCATTAGCACTCAAACTCATAGCACACAACGCGGCGGCGCAGCATACGTTTTTAGCCAATTCAGATACGTTGAATCTCATTTGTGTCATTTTCCCCAGACATATACTGCCCTAAAGCCTAGTTTTGTTAGAGTTCATGTGATGTTAAGGCAATTTTCACACATGCATCTATTTACACAGAATGCAGATGTCCATGTAAAGCAACTTAGTGTATTAAAAATTGTACTCGTCAAACTTTTAAGACGATGGAGACAAAGCGTTTCTAACTCGCATAGAAAACACTTCGTCATTCTTAACGAATAACAAAAGAATAACAAAAGTGTATACCCTAACCGTGTAAGTTTCCGGTCAGCTCAAAATAAGAAATCCATTCGTTAGGGAAATTCTTGCAATGCGGTAACAAAAACAAAGCACTTGGTATAAAATGATGGGTTTGAATGACAGTTAATTTAGGAACGATCGGCAATGGCTGAATACGTATATACCATGTCGCGGGTGAGCAAAATTGTGCCACCTAAGCGTCAAATTCTTAAAGACATCTCTCTGAGCTTCTTCCCTGGTGCGAAAATCGGTGTTTTAGGTCTGAACGGTGCAGGTAAATCCACACTGCTACGTATCATGGCAGGTATCGACACGGATATCGACGGTGAAGCGCGTCCACAACCTGGTCTAAACGTAGGTTACCTACCTCAGGAACCAGTATTAGACGAATCAAAAACCGTTCGTGAAGTTGTTGAAGAAGCGGTTGCTGACGTTGCTGACGCTCTGAAACGTTTGGACGCAGTCTACGCAGCATACGCTGAACCAGATGCAGACTTCGACGCACTTGCAAAAGAGCAAGGCGAGCTAGAAGCCCTTATCCAAGCGAAAGATGGCCACAACCTAGAAAATGCGCTTGAGCGTGCAGCAAACGCACTACGTTTACCTGAATGGGACCAAAAAATTGCGCACCTATCAGGTGGTGAACGCCGCCGTGTGGCTATTTGTCGCTTGCTACTTTCTAAGCCAGACATGCTACTGCTTGATGAACCTACCAACCACCTAGATGCAGAATCAGTGGCTTGGCTAGAGCGCTTCTTAGTGGATTACACAGGTACCGTAGTAGCCATCACCCACGACCGTTACTTCCTGGATAACGCTGCGGGCTGGATCTTAGAACTGGACCGTGGTGAAGGTATCCCATGGGAAGGCAACTACACCTCATGGCTGGAGCAAAAAGACGCTCGTCTACAACAAGAAGCCTCCCAAGAGAGTGCTCGCCAAAAGACTATCGAGAAAGAGCTTGAGTGGGTACGTAAAAACCCTAAAGGTCGTCAAGCGAAGTCAAAAGCACGTATGGCTCGCTTTGAAGAACTGCAAAGCTCTGATCACCAAAAACGTAATGAAACCAATGAACTGTTTATCCCACCTGGTGAGCGTCTAGGTGATAAGGTTATTGAAGTGAAGAACCTGACTAAGTCATTTGACGGTCGTGTTCTGATTGATGACCTGTCATTCAGCATCCCTAAAGGTGCGATTGTTGGTATCATCGGTGCGAACGGCGCAGGTAAATCGACGCTATTCAAGATGTTAAGTGGTACTGAACAACCAGACTCGGGCACAATTGAGATGGGCGATACAGTAAAACTAGCATCTGTCGATCAGTTCCGTGACAGCATGGACGATTCTAAAACCGTATTCCAAGAGATCTCTGAAGGTGCTGATATCATTAAGATCAACAACTTCGAAATCCCAGCTCGTGCATACTGTTCACGCTTTAACTTTAAAGGCAGTGACCAACAAAAGATTATTGGTGAACTATCGGGTGGTGAGCGTAACCGTGTCCACCTTGCGAAGCTTCTTAAAGCGGGCGGCAACGTGTTGCTACTCGACGAACCAACCAACGACCTTGACGTTGAAACACTGCGTGCTCTAGAAGAAGCATTACTAGAGTTCCCTGGTTGTGCAATGGTTATCTCGCACGACCGTTGGTTCCTTGACCGTATCGCGACCCACATCATTGACTACCGTGACGAAGGCCAAGTTAACTTCTACGAAGGTAACTACACAGAGTACATGGATTGGTTGAAGAAAACATTGGGTCCTGAAGCCGCAGAACCACACCGTATCAAATACAAGCGTATTGCGAAGTAATCGCAACCCACAAAGTTTGATTGTAATTTGTACAAAGGCCGCTATCATAGCGGCCTTTGTTTTCTTTGTTATAAAAAGAGCTCATTAGCCCGTCTCGTTCGTTAAGAACATGACATTGCACTTACGTCACTCTGTAGCGACCTCGACACTTTTCAAACAACAATCGAACACTTTTTGTTCGTATTGATATACTATTCAATTCTGTTTGACGACCTGACGAGAATATTCATATGACAGAGAGACGACGCTTTTCACGTATTCTCCATCAAGCTCCAGCTAAGATAGAACAACGTGACTTGGCAATTGAAGCTAGGATTCAAGATCTTTCCTTGCATGGTTTACTCATGAAAGTGGAAGAGACTGAGGCTTTGGATCCAACCCTTCCAGTCCATGTGACTTTTTCATTTGATCAATCCGAACAAGTGATTACGTTAAAAGCGCAAATTGTGAATGTTTCTAAGTGTGAGATTAGGTTGAAGATCGCTAAGGTAGACATCGAAAGCATTAGCCAACTAAAACGATTTATAGAATTGAATGTAGGCAATAACGACCTTCTGAATCGAGAGTTAGAGCACCTCTCTGGTTTTTAGGAGAAAAATAAATGAACGCCTATTTAAGTAACAATAACTATGTCTAAAAAAATCATCATGCAGATCCCGACGAAAGACGGCGATCAGCAGTTCTATTTGGGCCGCAGTTCGGTCCTAGCAGTATTTGCTTCAGTATTGGCATTACCCGCCGTCGTTGGTGGCGCGTGGTACCTTAATCAGCAGCAGATGCACAATAAAGACGAACTAACACAAATCATCGCCAAACTGGAAAGTGAAAAGGCCGAAGTGACGGCTCTTTACGAAGAACAGCTTGATACCAATCATTCGCTTTCCCAGTCTTTGACGGACAAAAACAATCAAATTCAGCTATTGGGCAAACGGGTATTCGACGTTGAATCGGTTTTAGGTCTCGCAGACGAAGAGTTGATGATCGATGAGAACAGCATGGGGTTAGAGGAGCGAATTGACGCAGCCGCTATCGATTCTGCTGTTCGAGCGACGATGTTCCGTTTGATACCAAATGACAGTCCAGTCACATACCAACGTATTTCTTCTTCTTACGGCAGTCGTATTAATCCGATTTCAGGTAAGAGGCATGTTCATACTGGTATCGATCTGACTTGTAAAAGAGGAGAAGAGATCCTGGCACCGGCTGACGGTGTGGTGGAAACCGTTCGCCCGAGCAATCGTGGTTATGGTAACTATGTCACCATTCGTCACTCATTTGGCTTTATGAGCTCCTTTGCTCATCTACAACGCTTCAAAGTGAAAAGCGGTCAGTTTGTTAGTAAAGGCGACATCATTGCTCAATGCGGTAACTCTGGCAACTCCACAGGGCCACACTTGCACTATGAAGTACGCTTCCTCGGACGAGCACTCAACCCTCAATACTTAATGGAGTGGACGCCAGAAAACTTCAATGACGTCTTTGAAAAAGAGAAAAAAGTGAAATGGGGACCTTTGGTTCAATTGATTGATAACGTTGTACGCCTGCAAGTCAATTTAACCAATTCACCCTATCGCGATACCAGTATCAACACAGTATCAAGTGAAGATACGAGTAATACTGCGACGAACTGATTTGTCCATCAACACGAAAAAGAGCAGCTTACGCTGCTCTTTTTGTTTCGGACTCTGCACGGCTAAATGACCCGTGATTAGCCGCGATGAATATTATCATTCGCCTGTTTGAGTAAGTTTTGGCTCTCATTCATAAATTGTTGAGAATAAGTACCAAACCAATCACTCACCTGCTTAAAGCTTTCGATGAATCGCGCTTTGTCTCTGCTATCCAGAATCGCTACCGCATCACCTAAACGCTGATGGAATCGCTTGATCATATCGATATTCTCTTGAGAAGAGAAAATGATATCACCGTACAAGTTCGGATCCTGACCAAACAGTCGTCCCACCATCGCCAATTCAAGGCGGTAGATTGGCGAGCTTAACTTCAACAACTGATCGATGTTCGGATTCTCTTTGCTAAGGTGCATACCGTAAGCAAACGACGTGAAGTGGCGCAACGCCTGAATCAACGTCATGCCATGATCGTGCTCTTGTGCATCGATTTGGCACAAGCTTGCGCCCCAAATCCCAAACTGTTGCAATAGCCATTGGTAATGCTCGTGACCACGGCCATCACAGTACACAATAACCTGCTTGGCAAGGCTCGGAACATCTGGGCCAAACATTGGGTGCAAACCAACCACAGGACCTTGGTGCACATTCAACATTGCTTGCAGAGGCTTCGACTTGATAGAAGTCAGGTCACACAGAATGCAGTCTTGCGGCAAGTTCCCCAGTTTTTCGATCACCCCTTCCGTTAGATGAATCGGCACCGTGACCACGACTAAACCCGCGTTGTCTAGAATCTCATCCGCATGATCCCAGTCTTTACTGCCGAGAACTTTGACCCGGTAGCCCGACAATTTGAACATACGCCCAAACAGGCCACCCAATTGACCATTACCACCAATAATAACAACTGAGCGTAAATCAGGGTTCAAACACTTAAAACCGGAATCTTTCTCGCTGGCATAAGATTCACGCATTGTTCGACGCAGAATATCTTCAATAAGCTGTGGAGGAATTCCCATTTTTTCAGCTTCAGCGCGACGAGAAGCTAACATCGCCGCTTCGCGGTCTGGAGCATAAATTGGCAAACCATGTTCGCTTTTTACTTCCCCAACTTTCTCTACGAGCGCTAAACGCTGAGCCAATAGCTCCAACATTTGCTTGTCGACTGCATCAATCTGATCGCGTAATGCGTTAAGTTCAACTGCCATTGATGTTCCTTAAATCCTGTATTAATTAGCCTTTAGACGATTTTCTAAGAAAGGCACTAGCTCTTCATGTGCATGACGTAATAGTGCCTCAGTTGAATCCCAATTGATACATGCGTCAGTGATAGATACACCGTATTTCATCTCTTCAAGAGCTAAGTCAGAAGATTGATTTCCTTCATTGATATGGCTTTCAATCATAAGACCGATAATAGATTTATTGCCTTCACGGATTTGATGAATCACATCCTCCGCGACTAATGGCTGGCGACGGTAATCTTTACGTGAGTTGGCGTGACTGCAATCCACCATTAATGAAGCATCAAGACCAGATTTCGCCATCTCTTGCTCACACTCAGTGACTGATACCGAATCGTAGTTAGTTTGCTTGCCGCCACGTAAGATCACATGTCCATTAGCATTGCCCTGGGTGGTCAACAGTGCGACTTGTCCCTCACGGTTAATTCCCATAAAACGGTGGCTAGAGGACGCAGCTTGCATCGCGTTAATTGCGGTTGCCAAACTGCCATCGGTGCCATTCTTAAAACCGATTGGCATAGACAGGCCGCTTGCCATTTCACGGTGAGTTTGTGACTCCGTCGTACGAGCACCGATGGCTGCCCAGCTAAAAGTATCCGCCAAGTATTGTGGGCTAATTGGGTCTAGAGCCTCAGTCGCGAGCGGGATTTCCATCTCTGCCAACTCCACCAGAAGTTCGCGTCCAACATGCAGACCGTGTTCAATATCGAAACTGCCGTCTAGGTGTGGGTCATTGATCAGGCCTTTCCAGCCGACCGTGGTGCGCGGCTTCTCAAAGTAAACACGCATAACAATATACAGTTGGTCACTTAGTTGTTCAGAGAGTGCTTTAAGTCGCTTTGCGTAATCCTTCGCCGCTTCTACGTCGTGGATAGAACATGGACCGCATACAACAAGCAGGCGGTGATCCTTCTTGTGAATAATATTAGCGATAGTTTGACGAGACTCTTGAATAAAGCGACGTGCTTTTTCACTCAAAGGAAGCTTGGTTTTTAGTTCCTCCGGAGTAATAAGAACCTGTTCTTCGATAATATTAATATTGCTCAACTCACTTTTCTGCATAACTCTAACCTGTATATTTATTTTTACACCCAACCAAACCTTTGGTGAGACAACTAAGCTTTAACGACAAGATAACAGGCTAAAAAAGAAAAACAAGCGTACAGAATAAAAAACATTTAGTGTAAACTTAAGTTTACAGTCAAATAAAAAGCCAAAGTATAATTAACTTTGGCTTCTCATCGCTGTTTTGAATCTTTTACAAGAGGTTTAGCTAGTCAAGCGTTTCATCGCTTCACTCGCCGCTTTCCACTCTTGAGATAGCTTAAGTTCGCTTGGAGAAAATGACTGTTTTTTCAGTAATCCATCCGCGAGTGGCACGGTTGAAACCGGTAAGTTGTCTAATACCTCAACGTGCGCTTCTCGTTTATTACACATTAACAACATATCGCAACCAGCTCTCAATGCTTGAGCACCTCGCTCGGCTGGGCTGCCCATAATCGCAGCGCCTTCCATGGTCAAGTCATCCGAAAAAACCAAACCTTTAAAACCCAATTGCTGACGCAGGACCTGTTTTAACCAGTATTCAGAACCGCTGGCTGGTTGAGCATCATAATGTGGGAAAATCACGTGAGCAGGCATCATGGCATCTAAAATACCGGCATCAATTTGCGCTTTGAAGATCGCCATATCTTGTTCAAAAATATCACTGCGCTCATCGTATGGTGTTTCTAGATGTGAGTCTGCAATCACGCCACCATGTCCAGGGAAGTGCTTGCCTGTCGTTGCCATGCCAACACTCTTCATTCCCTGCATATATGCAGTGCTATAGCGAAGAATGGTATCGGCATCTTCACCGAATGCGCGGTTACCGATCGCTTTACATTGATGGCCTTGGTCAAGTACCGGGGCAAAGCTTAAATCAATATCATGGGCAATCAGCTCTGCTGCCATTAACCAACCGCCCATACGAGCAAGCTCTTCACCATTTTGATGTTTAGCGTACTCATCAGCAGCAGGAATTAATGAGAAACCTTCACGAAAGCGCTGCACTCGGCCGCCTTCTTGATCCACACCGATCAAAAACGGGCGCTTAGCCGCCTTTCGGATGGATTGAGTAAGTGCTTGAAGCTGTTCGCTATCATGATAGTTGCGAGCAAATAGAATTAAGCCACCAACCGTAGGATGCTCCAAGATTTCTTTGTCTTCAGCGGTCAGTTCATACCCCGCAACGTCAACCCATAACGGTCCCATGTTTTCTCCTCAAAATCGGCTGAATATCTCGTATTCGATGAGGTTATTCGCTTCAGATTTGCTTTACAATAAGTGAATGAAGAATTGACGAGATCGGCTATGAAATTTAACGAACTGTACATTGGTGTGATGTCTGGAACGAGTATGGATGGCGTTGATACCGCTCTAGTTGAAATAAGCGATGAGCATGTTCGCCTGATTGCGCACGACGACTACCCAATGCCCGCAGCGCTAAAAGACATGCTGTTATCTGTTTGTACCGGTCAAGCAACAAATTTAAAAACCATAGGTGAACTTGACCACCTGCTCGGCCACCTATTTGCAGATGCCGTGTTACAGCTGCTCAATAAGTCTGGTTACGTCGCAGAGCAAATTCGTGCGATTGGTAATCACGGTCAAACAGTGTTCCATCAGCCTACCGGAAACTTGCCGTTTACCACTCAATTGGGCGATGCCAACATTATCGCGGTCAAGACAGGCATTGATACGGTAGCGGATTTTCGTCGTAAAGACATGGCGCTAGGTGGACAAGGTGCCCCACTCGTCCCTGCTTTCCATAAAAGCATTTTTGCGATGCAGGATTCCACAACTGTGGTGCTTAACATTGGAGGCATTGCCAATATCTCGGTACTGCATCCAGAACAACCAGTCATTGGCTATGACACAGGCCCGGGCAATATGTTGATGGACGCATGGTGTGCGCTGCATACTGGGCAAAACTTCGACGAAGATGCACAATTTGCACTTAAAGGAACGGTAAACGCTACTTTGTTGACTCAATTACTCAAAGAAGCTTACCTCGCCATGCCTGCCCCTAAAAGTACCGGGCGAGAACTGTTCAATATTGACTGGCTGCATCAACAACTGGCCCATCACAATTTACCAATCGAAGACGTACAACGTACACTTTGCGAGTATTCTGCAATTACCATTGCCAACGAAGTCGACAAGTTTTCTCATGGCATCACACCTCAACTATTAGTCTGTGGCGGTGGAGCAAGAAACCCGCTTTTGATGCAACGACTGGCCAAGTTATTGCCACAATGGAGCGTTGCGACAACGGCAGAAAAAGGTGTTGATGGCGATTACATGGAAGCAATGGCGTTTGCTTGGCTTGCGCAGCGCCATATTCACGGCCTCCCTAGCAACTTACCGGAAGTTACGGGGGCAAGTCGTCTCGCTTCACTGGGTGTACTCTATTCAAAAAATTAAGGGCAATAGATCCTAAACAAAAAGGCTTAATTCATTATGACGAACGATGCACTTATCGCAGCTTTATCCCATCTGGTATCTGAAGGGCGAAATCCAGACACCATGGACATCGACTTGCTGCCTTCTCTCGATATTGTTCAACGCATCAACCAACAGGACAAACTCGTTCCTCTTGCCGTTGAAAAAGTATTGCCTGAGATCGCTGAAGCCGTTGATAAGATCACGGAAGCATTTAAGGTCGGAGGTCGGTTGTTTTACATCGGTGCGGGTACCAGTGGTCGACTTGGCGTTTTGGACGCTTCAGAATGCCCACCAACTTTTGGCACAGATCCAGAGATGGTCGTTGGTATTATTGCCGGTGGAAAAGAGGCAATGTTCCGTGCAAAAGAAGGGGCGGAGGACGACCCAGCATTGGGCGAGCAAGATCTTAAAGAGAATACGCTAACACAACGCGATGTCGTCGTTGGTATTGCGGCAAGTGGACGAACACCTTACGTGATTGGTGGCTTAGAGTATGCGAACGAGCTTGGTGCCACCACTGTAGCACTATCTTGTAACCCTGACTCTCCGATTGCAGATATTGCTGATATTGCGATTAGCCCCGTTGTTGGACCTGAAGCGTTAACGGGATCCACTCGCTTAAAATCAGGGACAGCACAAAAACTCGTACTGAACATGCTCACTACCGCAAGCATGATTCGCCTGGGCAAAAGTTATCAGAACTTAATGGTAGATGTGAAAGCGACGAATGCAAAGCTAGTTGCAAGAGCGGCTCGTATTGTTATGCAAGCAACAGATTGTACTAACCAAGAGGCTAAAACGGCGCTCAAAGAAACGGACTACGACGCCAAGTTAGCGATTTTGATGATTTTAACCGGGCTGGATAAAGAAAGCGCAACTGAGCAACTGAACGCCAAGCAAGGATATTTAAGAAAAGTCGTGATCGAGCAAGCTAATCAATCTTAATCAATAAAGCGCCTCACTTATTTAAAAGTCAGGCGCCTTTTATGGCTTAATTTAGTAGTTCAATCGTTCAATGTGAGTAATACCGACTTTACCTTCAAGGTCACTGAACATATGAACCATTGCTGGGTATGGTTGTGCTCCAGGGTAGACAACTTCTGCATTACAGAAAAACGCATAGTTTTGTCCGGCTACGACTTGAGTAGCCACAACCAAAGGGGAGTATTTGACACCGACAAACCCCTCGATACCTTTAGCAAATACTTCTTTATTATCTGCTGTGAGTTCATGAAATGGACTCCAGCCACCAGCCATTTGCGTTGACATAATGTGATTCCTTTTTTTCTGTGCTCACTATCAAGCAATATGAACATAGTTTAATAAGGAGAATTTTACCACATTTATGTGATGCAGACAGTGTAACAACGGCTTTATTGACTATTAATTTGAGTATTCATTCCAACCACGTTGCCATTCCATGCGGAATTTTTGCGCTTGCTCAGTACCTTCACAAACCCCTTCGTAATACTGACCAGATAACCCCATTTGATACGCAAAAGCAGGATTACAGTACTCACGTAAACCTTCTAAATAACCTTGGTCGTAGTCACTTTGCTTAACACTACCCAACTCACGAAGCTCGCTCATCGTGCGCGATGTGTGTCCGGTTATGCCATCTTGATATCCGATCTGATGCCAATCTCCCGACTTGGCAAGATCTGCTGTCGTTGCTGTGCATCCTGCAAGTAAAGCCAGTGCCAGACCTACCGTTACCTTTTTCATGGTTCTTCCTTAAGTAATTGTTTTCAAAAATAAGCTTACCACTAATTATTGGCGCTTGCCGCTGAGCTTGCAGATTTAACCACTGATGACTCAAATCAGCCGCTCAAGACTGTCATCAACCTTTCGCCATTTTTAAAAACCGCTCAAGCAGCATATCGACCACTCAGTGCTCTATTCGACCACTCATCTACTAACCGAATGCATTTAACACAAGTGACGCATAACATGCATCCTGAGATTAAAAAATTACCCTACCCAACTAAGACCAAGGACAATTGCTATGATGTGGTTTCTAACCTGTGTCGCAGCCCTAATCGGCGGATACTTCATCTACGGCGCTTTCGTCGAGAAGATTTTCGGCATCAATGAAAAACGCCAAACGCCAGCTCACACCAAATCGGACGGTGTTGACTTCGTTCCAATGTCAACAAAGAAAGTTTACCTAGTTCAACTACTTAACATCGCAGGTGTTGGTCCAATTTTTGGCCCGATCATGGGGGCACTATACGGTCCTGCGGCGATGCTTTGGATTGTAGTCGGTTGTATTTTTGCTGGTGCAGTACACGATTACTTCTCAGGCATGCTTTCAGTGCGTAACGGCGGTGCATCTGTACCTACCATTACAGGTCGCTACCTAGGTAATGGCGCAAAACACTTTATGAATATTTTTGCCATTGTCCTATTGCTTCTAGTTGGCGTAGTGTTCGTTTCAGCCCCTGCTGGCATGATTACTAACCTCATCAATGATCAAACAAGCTTGAGCGTAAGCATGACTACAATGGTTATTGCTATCTTTGCTTACTACATCATTGCGACGATTGTTCCTGTCGATAAAATCATTGGTCGTTTCTACCCACTGTTTGGCGCCCTACTTATCTTTATGTCTGTTGGCCTAATGACAGCCGTTGCTTTCTCTAGCGAACACACAGTAATGGGTGACTTCCAAGTTTCGGACATGTTCTCTAACCTCAACCCAAATGACATGCCGTTATGGCCTGCATTGTTCATCACTATCGCATGTGGTGCTATCTCTGGCTTCCACGCGACTCAGTCTCCACTGATGGCGCGTTGTATGGAAAATGAGAAAAACGGTCGCTTCGTATTCTACGGTGCAATGATTGGTGAAGGTGTTATCGCGCTAATTTGGTGTGCTATCGCTCTGTCTTTCTTCGGCTCTCTAGACGCTCTATCAGAAGCTGTGAAAAACGGTGGCCCTGGTAACGTGGTATACAGCGCATCATTTGGTCTGCTAGGTGTGTTCGGTGGTATCCTTGCGTTCCTGGGTGTGGTTATCCTACCAATTACGTCTGG
Source organism: Vibrio sp. Y176 (assembly GCF_033438945.1). Lineage (NCBI taxonomy): Bacteria > Pseudomonadati > Pseudomonadota > Gammaproteobacteria > Vibrionales > Vibrionaceae > Vibrio > Vibrio sp. Y176. The sequence continues at coordinate 23,965 of NZ_JAWOQS010000004.1, forward strand.
CGATACAGCGTTCCGTTCAAGCCGCTTGATCCTTGCTGAATACTTCAACATGGAACAAAAAACGCTACGTAACCGTCTACTGATGGCACTTCCACTGTTCGTTATCGGCGGTATCTTAACTCAAGTAGACTTCGGCATTATCTGGCGCTACTTCGGTTTTGCAAACCAAACAACAGCGGTAATGATGCTTTGGACTGCGTCCGCTTACCTACTGCGTCACAACAAGCTGCACTGGATTACCACTATCCCAGCTATCTTCATGACCACGGTATGTGTCACGTTCATCTTAAACAACAGCTCGCTAGGTTTTGGTCTGCCAATGCAACTATCAACTATCGTAGGTATTGTGTTTGCCCTAGCTGTGACAGGTTACGTTATCAAAACCTCTAAGGGTAAAGGTGAAACTGAACTGGCTGACGAAGAGAAACCACAAGCCGTATCAGAAACAGCGTAATACTCGTCACATCTGAGTGACTAAGATAGGAGCCTGCCAATTGCAGGCTCTTTTTGTTATATACCCAAGTCACTTTAAGACTCAGAAAGCACAGCGCAGCATCATTTACTTAGCTGTTCTTATCTATCTGAGCCAAGCATCTTGAGGTTACTTAGGTATACAATAACAACATTGATTCTAGGTTAGGTTCACTATGGAACTGGTCATCTCCCTTTTACAACAGATGTGTGTGTACTTAGTTTTGGCTTACATGCTAAGTAAAACGCCAATCATCTTACCTTTGTTGAGTATTTCTTCGCGCTTAAGCCACCGCCTAATTTGTTACGTACTCTTCTCTGGCTTTTGTATTCTCGGCACCTATTTCGGTCTGCACATCAACGATGCTATTGCCAATACTCGTGCGATCGGCGCAGTTATGGGCGGGCTGTTTGGTGGACCTGTTGTAGGTTTCGCCGTCGGATTTACTGGTGGCATCCATCGATACTCTCTTGGTGGCTTTACTGACCTAGCCTGCGCAATTTCAACCACCGCCGAGGGCGTAATTGGTGGCTTGCTCCACGTTTACCTTATCAAGCGAAATAAAGGCGCATTGCTGTTTAATCCAAGCGTCGTATTCAGCGTCACGTTTGTTGCAGAAGTGGTGCAAATGATTTTGCTGCTCGCCGTCGCGAAACCTTTTGATCAAGCCTATGAACTGGTGTCCGCTATTGCAGCGCCTATGATCATCGCGAATTCATTTGGTGCGGCGTTGTTCATGAGTATCCTGCAAGACAGAAAAGCAATCTTTGAAAAGTTTTCTGCGACGTTTTCGCGTCGAGCGCTCACCATTGCTGATCGCTCAGTGGGAATTCTAAGCAACGGCTTCAACACCGAAAACGCAGAGAAAATCGCGCGTATTATTTACGAAGAAACCAAAGTGGGCGCTGTCGCGATTACTGACCAAGAAAAAATCTTGGCGTTTGTGGGTATTGGCGATGATCACCATAAACCAAACACGCCGATTTCATCGCAAAGCACATTAGACTCCATGGAGAAAAACGACATCATTTATCTTGATGGCGCGGAGCGTCCATACCAATGCTCCATTGCAAAAGATTGCAAGCTCGGATCTGCGCTGATCATCCCACTGCGTGCAGGGAAAGAGGTCATTGGTACCATAAAGCTGTATGAACCGAAGCGTAAATTGTTCTCGACGGCCAACATGTCGATGGCGGAAGGAATAGCCCAGCTTCTATCTAGCCAAATCCTTTATGGCGATTACCAACAACAACAAGCCTTACTCGCCCAAGCAGAAATAAAATTGCTTCACGCTCAGGTGAATCCACACTTTTTGTTTAATGCACTCAATACTATTAGTGCGATTACTCGTCGTGACCCTGACAAAGCGCGCGAGCTAATCCAAAATCTATCGCACTTCTTCCGCAGCAATTTAAAGCAGAACATTAATACCGTGACGCTAAAGGAAGAGCTTGCACATGTGAACTCGTACTTGAGCATCGAAAAAGCGCGTTTTACGGACCGCTTAGAGGTTGAAATCGATATTCAACCTGAATTGCTGGACATCAAATTACCAAGCTTTACACTCCAGCCTTTGGTTGAGAATGCCATTAAGCATGGCATTTCAAACATGCTTGAAGGTGGTAAAGTTCATATCTACAGCGAAGCACACCCACAAGGTCACTTGATTACCGTCGAAGACAACGCAGGCAGTTTTGAACCGCCAAAAGAAAACCACTCAGGGCTAGGTTTAGAAATTGTCGACAAACGTCTCACTAATCAATTTGGACGTGATGCAGCGCTAAAAATTACGTGCGAGCCACATCAATTTACTAAAATGAGCTTTATCATTCCCCCAAAATCATAAAAGCACGCTGAAGCAATAAAGGTAATGTTGGATGTTAACCGCACTCGTCATTGATGATGAACAGTTTGCTCGTGAAGAGCTAGCAGAGTTACTGGATGAAACAGGCCAAGTTGAGGTCGTGGGCGATGCCTCAAACGCAATCCTTGGCCTAAAAAAAATCAATGAACTCAAGCCTGATGTGGTGTTTCTCGATATCCAAATGCCTCAAGTCACGGGGATTGAATTACTTGGGATGCTTGATCCAGAAACTATGCCTTATGTGGTTTTTGTCACGGCTTATGATCAGTATGCGATTCAAGCATTTGAAGACAATGCCTTTGATTACTTGCTCAAACCTGTCGACCCATGCCGGTTAACTAAAACGGTCAAACGACTAAACAAAGTCATTAGCCAATCCGCCCTAACGCAACAACTGTCTGCTATTACACCTGACACGTTGGATCAGATACCGTGCATCGGACACAACCGCATCGTTATCATGGCCACCGACACGGTGGAATGTGCTTACAGTGATATCAGCGGCGTACATGTACGCTCCACCAGCCAAACCGCGAGCACCCAACTGACATTAAAAACGTTGGAAGAGAAAACCCCTCTAGTCCGCTGCCATCGTCAATACTTAGTCAGTATTAAAGCGATTAGCGAAATCAAGTTACTGGAAAATGGGTTAGCGGAAATCATCACCAAAACAGGCTTTGAGATACCAGTAAGCCGCCGCTACTTAAAGGTGCTCAAAGAGATGCTCGGCATTAGCCACTAACACAAAAACTTCACACATCATCGCTGAGTTTCCGCTAGCGTATAAATAGGACGTTCCGAAAAGACGAGGCGATGATGTATAAAGTTTTATTCATATGTAAGCACAACGCTGGACGAAGCGTCCTCGCAGAGTCAATCGCAACCAATATCCTGCCAGCAGATTTTAGTGTCACCAGTGGAGGCTCACATCCCACAGGCAAGGTGCACCCAGTGGTGCAAAAATATTTATATGACCACCAACTCCCCATTCCGCATATCCACACGCATTCATGGGAGGAGCGAACTCAGTTTCTTCCCGACATCGTTATTATTCTCTGTGATTCTTTACATCAAGAAACCGCTCCTCAGTGGCTTGCAGGTGGTGTTCGAGTAAACTGGCAAGTTGATGCTTTTCCGACCGATGGTTCTGATGAAGACATGTACTCACATTGCGAAAAGGTTGCTCAATCGCTTGAGCGAAGAATCACGAAGATGTCTGATATGATTATCGATGGTTTAGGAAAAGACCAAATTCGTGATTACCTAAATGAGTTAAGAGAGATGTAAAAAAGGCGACCCACAGGTCGCCTTTTGAATATTCGATAAATGGAGACTAATCCACTTGCTTGATTTGCAGTTCTTTAGGTACTTCAAAGAACATATTCTCTTCACGGCCAAGTACTTCATCAACCGCTTCGGCACCAACGAGTTCTTTGATTCGCTCTAGAATCTGATTAACGAGCTCTTCCGGAGCAGATGCTCCCGCAGTCACGCCGACCTTTGTTTTGCCTTCGAACCACTCAGGTTTGATATCTTCCGGACAGTCAGTTAAGTAGCCAGGTGTCCCTAGCTTTTCAGCTAGCTCTTTAAGACGTGTAGAGTTTGATGAGTTTTTAGAACCCACCACAACCATCACATCTACGTCACCAGCTAATTCACGTACGGCATCTTGGCGGTTTTGTGTCGCGTAACAGATATCGTCTTTACGTGGACCTTGGATATCTGGGAACACGCGGCGTAGCTCTTCGATAACATCGGCAGTTTCATCGACAGAAAGCGTCGTTTGGCTTACGTAATGAAGATCGGATGGATCTTTCACAATCGCCTTCAGTTTCTCAACATCGGCTGGAGTTTCAACCAAGTACATACCACCGGTTTCACTGGCGTATTGCCCCATCGTACCTTCGACTTCAGGGTGACCTGCGTGACCAATCAGAACCACTTCCATATTACGACGGCTCGCACGCGCCACTTCCATATGCACTTTGGTTACTAAAGGACACGTTGCGTCAAATACGGTCAAATCACGCAGCTTGGCTTCCTGACGAACCGCCTGCGATACACCATGAGCAGAAAAAATCACAATGTTGTTGTCTGGCACTTCATGCAGCTCTTCAACGAAGATAGCACCACGCTGTTTTAGACCTTCAACCACAAAACGGTTATGCACCACTTCATGACGCACATAAATCGGTGGCTGATACATCTCTAGCGCACGCTCTACGATGCTAATCGCGCGGTCAACACCAGCACAGAAACCACGTGGGTTAGCTAACAGGATTTTCATTTCATTGCTCATGGAAGTTATCTTTTATTTGGTTCGCTATTCTACTGACAAAATTTCAACTTCGAAAGTCACGTCTTGTCCCGCTAGAGGATGGTTGAAGTCCACAGTGACTGAATCGCCTGCAATCTCTGTAATAATGCCCGGGATTTCCATGCCATCAGGGCCACTGAAGGCCATGATTGTACCAACTTCCACTTCTGCATCACCTACAAATTTAGTGCGATCCATATAGTGAATATGATCAGGGTTTGGCATACCAAACGCGTCTTCTGCCTTTAGCTCAATCGCTTTTTGTGCGCCTGTTTCGAGGCCTATCAAGCACTGCTCAAAGTTTTCACTCAAGCTGCCATCACCCATAACAAATTTCGCTGGTTTACCCATGTTATGAGTACTATCTGCAACCGATCCGTCTTTCATTTTAATCGTAAAGTGAAGGGTTACTACCGATTCATTGGTTATTGTTGTCACGTTAATGCTTCCTTGTTCTTGGGTTATTACGCTGTCAGCTTGGTCTTTTTATACATTGATATGCTGATTGGCGCTCCAACATAATAAAAAGCGTCGCTCGAATCAACGGACGACGCTTAGGGTTATTCGATATACCGCAAAAGATTACTTGTCAGCGTCTTTTTTACGGAAGCCATCCAGAATAATCATTGCCGCACCAATACAGATCGCCATGTCAGCAAGGTTGAATGCTGGCCAGTGGTAGTTACCCCAGAAGAAGTCTAGGTAATCAACAACAAAGCCATGAACGACGCGGTCAAACACGTTGCCCACTGCACCACCAATAATCAGTGCATAAGCAATGTTGTTCCATTTTTCTTTTGCTGGAAGCTTACTCATCCAGTAGGTCAAAAGACCCGTAACAACAAACGCGATACCTGTAAATAACCAGCGCTGCCAACCAGCTTGATCGCTCAAGAAGCTGAAAGCGGCACCGTAGTTATGAACGTAAAGTAGGTTGAAGAATGGCAACACCTCAATTCGGTTTGCCCATCCGTAGCCCATGTTGTCCATCACCACCAATTTGATGCCAATATCTGCAATAAATACCAGAATTGCTAACCACAGCCAGCGAACTCCAGATTGCTTTAACGTCAGTGCTTTTTCACTCATTACTTTACCTACAAACAGCCCCAGTAAATACTGGGGCTGTTAATTTAAAAAAAAGTTCAGTCGTTCTAGGCAATTACGCGAATTTACGTACTTCACCTTCGCCGTCTACGTTAGACACACAACGACCACAGATTTTCTCGTGACCTTCAATTGTGCCTACGTCTGGCGTGTGGTGCCAACAACGATCACACTTCTCGCCTTCAGCTGCTGCTACTTCAACAAATAAGCCTTCGATATCTGTGGCTTGTGCTGCATCCGTCTTCTCACCTAGAGGCTTAACTTTCGCAGCAGATGTTAGTAGAACAAAGCGCAGTTCATCTTCAAGTTTGTTGATCTTCGCCGCTAGTGCGTCATCAGCAAATAGAGTCACTTCAGCTTGTAGTGCACCACCAATGGTTTTCTCTTTACGCGCATCTTCTAGAAGTTTGTTTACTGCACCACGAACCGCTTGGATCTCAGTCCAGAATTCGTTGTTCAGCTCTTCACCTTCAGCAAGACCGAATAGACCGTCGAACCACTCACCAGTGAATACGAACTTGTCGCGCTCGCCTGGCATTTCGTTCCAGATTTCATCTGCAGTGAACGACATGATTGGCGCCATCCAACGAACTAGCGCTTCTACGATGTAGTAAAGTGCTGTCTGACAGCTACGTTGAGCGTTGCCGCCACGTTTTGCTGTGTACTGACGGTCTTTAATTACGTCTAAGTAGAAAGAGCCCATTTCGATTGAACAGAATTGCATTAGACGCTGAGTTACACCGTGTGTGTTGTACTCTTCGTATGCTTTAACAATCTCTTCTTGTGCTGCTAGTGCACGACCAACTGCCCAGCGATCTAGCGCAACCATCTCTTCAACAGGAACGATGTCTGTTTCAGGGTTGAAGCCGCTCAGGTTAGCTAGGAAGAAACGCGCTGTGTTACGGATACGACGGTAAGCATCTGCGCTACGTTTTAGGATTTCATCAGAAACCGCAACTTCACCAGTGTAGTCTGTTGAAGCAACCCATAGACGAAGAATGTCAGCACCTAGCTTGTTAGTTACGTCTTTTGGCGCAACCACGTTACCGATAGATTTAGACATCTTACGCCCCTGACCATCAACCACGAAACCGTGTGTCAGTACTTGTTTGTAAGGCGCTTCGTCTTTCATCGCGATAGATGAAATTAGAGAAGACTGGAACCAACCACGGTGTTGGTCAGAACCTTCTAGGTATAGGTCAGCACTGTTGCCGTTGTACTCTTCACGAGCATCAACAACAGAGAAGTGAGTGACACCTGAATCGAACCATACGTCTAGCGTATCTAGCACTTTTTCGTATTGGTCAGCGTCAGCACCTAGTAGTTCAGCGGCATCTACATCCCACCATGCTTGAATGCCTTTCTCTTCAACCAGCTTCGCTACTTTCTCGATCAGCTCTAGCGTGTTTGGATGAAGTTCTGCTGTTTCTTTATGAACAAACAGAGCAATTGGCACACCCCAAGTACGTTGACGAGAGATACACCACTCAGGGCGACCTTCGATCATACCTTCGATGCGGCTTTGACCCCACTCAGGCATCCACTCTACATTCTTGATTGACTCTAATGCTTTAGCACGTAGGCCAGCTTGGTCCATAGAAACGAACCATTGAGGTGTAGCACGGAAGATGATTGGAGTCTTATGACGCCAACAGTGTGGGTAGCTGTGCTCGTAAGCGTGGTGGTGTAGTAGTGCACCTTTTTCTTTTAGTACTTCTACTACTGCATCGTTCGCTTTAAATACGTGCTGACCAGCAAATAGCTCTGTATCTGGTAGGTAAACACCGTTTGAGCCAACTGGGTTTGCTACTTCTAGGTTGTACTTGTTACCAACCGCGAAGTCTTCTTGACCGTGACCAGGAGCAGTGTGAACAACACCAGTACCTGAATCAGTCGTAACGTGATCACCAAGGATCGCCGGTACAGTGAAATCGTAGAATGGGTGTTGGAATTGAGAAAGCTCTAGGTCCGCACCTTTAGCAAAGCCAAGGTTGTGGAAGTGCTCGATACCCGCACGGTCCATTACGTCTTTCGCTAGCTCAGCAGCAACGATGATACGCTCAGCGTTGTCGCCTTCTGTTTGGATAAGCACGTACTCTAGATCATCACGTAGACATACCGCGCGGTTTGCTGGCAGTGTCCAAGGTGTTGTTGTCCAGATAACGATAGATACGTCACCGTGACCTTCATGACCTTCAGTCAGCTCAAATTTAGACAACAGTGCCGCTTCGTCAGCCGCTTTAAAACGAACGTCGATAGATGGCGATACTTTATCTTTGTATTCTACTTCCGCTTCAGCAAGAGCAGAACCACAGTCTGTACACCAGTGAACAGGTTTGAAACCTTTTAGAAGGTGACCATTGCTTGCAATCTTACCAAGAGCACGAATAATGTTCGCTTCAGTTGCGAAATCCATAGTGCGGTATGGCTTGTCCCACTCACCCATGATACCAAGGCGTTTGAAGCTCTCTTTCTGACCTTCAACCTGACCTGCTGCGTATTCACGACATTTCTCGCGGAATTCCGCTGCTGTCACTTTTTGGCCTGGCTTACCTACTTTCTTCTCTACCATTAATTCGATTGGTAGACCGTGGCAGTCCCAGCCTGGGATGTAAGGTGCGTCAAAACCTGAAAGTGTTTTGGATTTAATAATAATGTCTTTAAGAATCTTGTTTAGTGCGTGACCAATATGAATGTCACCATTTGCGTAAGGAGGGCCATCGTGCAATACGAATGACTTTTTGCCTTTCTTAGCTTTACGGATTTCACCGTAAAGATCTTCTTTGTACCAACGCTTAAGCATTTCTGGCTCACGATTGGCCAGGTTGCCGCGCATTGGAAACCCTGTTTCAGGTAAGTTCAGGGTATCTTTATACTCACTCATCGATTCTTAATTCCGTTATATTGGGCGAAAATTAGACATTATGTTGAACGGTGGAATAAACCGCTCAACGCTTAAGCTGACGCAGCCACACCCTTGCTGCTTCAGCATCCAATTCGATTTGTTGTTTAAGTGCTTCAAACGACTCAAACTTTTGCTCATCTCGAAGTTTATGCAAAAGTTCCACTTCTAGTTGCTTGCCATATAAATTGGCATGAAAGTCGAATAAGTGCACTTCTAACTGTTGGCGAACACCATTGACGGTTGGTCTTTGACCAATATTAGCAACACCACCAACTGGCTTATTTCCTAAGCCAAGCGCTTGAACAACATAGACTCCGGAAACCGGAGAAACACAGCGTTTCAAAGGAATATTTGCAGTAGGGAACCCAATGGTTCGACCTAGCTTTCTTCCGTGAGAAACACGACCGCTGATGCTGTAGTTTCTTCCCAGCATCTGTTGCGCGGAATGCAAATCGTCACGCGCCAGCGCTTGACGGATAGCCGTACTGCTGACACGTAATTGTTGTAAACAAAAGCTCTGGGTACTTACGACATCAAAGCCGTATTTTTCCCCTGCTTCCTGCAGCATTGCAAAGTTACCTGTACGGCCTTTGCCAAAGCAGAAATCATCACCAACGACAAGAAACTTAACACCCAAACGCTCGACCAACAAGTCACGGATAAACTCTTCCGCGGTTAAACTTGCAAAATGGCGATTGAAATTGACACACAGTAAGCGGTCAATATCGAGCTTACTCAATTGCACGAACTTATCGCGTAATCGCGTCAACCTTGCAGGTGCCTTGTCTTTGGCAAACAGCTCCATCGGCTGAGGTTCAAAGGTCATCACAACAGAAGGCAAGGATAGCCTGTCCGCTTGCTCAGACACTTGCTGCAATACTTGTTGATGGCCTTTATGGACACCATCGAAATTGCCAATAGTCAGCACACAACCATGATGTCGCGGGTTGATATTGTGAATGCCTCTAATCAGTTCCATTGGATACTGCTTTCTGCCTCTGTTTTACTTTACACTGTGTGAAACTGACGGATTATATACTAATCACCCTCAGTCTGTCCCAGCTTTTAGGTCTTTTAAACGCGCACCAGTTAAAAATAGAACCACTAGGTAAACTACGGCTCCTAAACCGATCAACATCCCTAGCACCGCGCTTCGGTGAGCAAAGCTCCAGCCCAGCCATACTGACATATCTTCCAGTTGCCATAAGATTGCCGCCACCATCGCCGCGCCAGCAATAGCTAAACGTATAATAAAGAAGACGGTTCGCTTAGTGATTTGGTATACCTCTGCGATGTGCAGGCCACGATACAGCAGTGCCATATTCACAAATGCCGATAGTGCCGTCGCGATAGCCAAGCCAACGTAGCCATAGAAGTACGCAAAAATTGCATTAAATACCATGTTGGTCACCATCGCAATGATGCCGTATTTCACTGGCGTTTTAGTGTCTTGACGCGAGTAATAACCCGGAGCGAGCACTTTAATCAGCATAAAGTTCAACAAGCCTGAAGCGTAAGCAAAGAGTGACAATGATGCTTGATGTACGTCTTGTGGCGAAAACTCACCTCGCATGAATAACACCATCAACATAGGTTTTGCCAGTACCATCAAACCAAGCATTGCAGGAAGGCCAAGTAAGATCACCATGCGCACCCCCCAGTCCATGGTTTGTGCGAATCCTTCATTTTGTGCGTCAACATGTTTGCGTGATAATGCTGGTAAAATCACCGTTGCAATCGCAATACCAAACAGACCTAACGGGAATTCCAACAAACGATCTGAGTAGTACAACCAACTGATCGAACCGGTTTGCAGAAAGCTGGCAATAAAAGTATCAAACAACAAGTTGATTTGGCTTACCGACACACCGAACAAAGCAGGAATCATTAAGGTTCGGATCTTCACCACGCCCGGATCGCGCCAGCCCCATTTCGGCTTAACCATAACCCCCGCTTTAATAAGGAAAGGGATTTGAAATAAGAACTGAACCAAACCACCAAGGAAAACACCGATGGCAAGACCAATCTCTGGCTGTGGCATCTGCGGCGAGATAAACCATGCTGCCAAAATGATCATCACATTGAGAAAGACAGGAGTAAACGAAGAAACCGCAAACTTACCTAGTGTATTGAGAATGGCTCCCGATAGGGCAACAAAAGTGATGAACCATAAATAAGGAAAGGTAATCTTGAGCATCACGCTAGCAAGTTCGAACTTCTCAGCCGCGGGACCACCATGCATCCAGTCTAGGAACCAACCAAAACCAAACAGTGCAGTCACCACTCCGGAACCTAGAACACCTAAGATGGTAACAATTGAGACTATCACCCCTAATGTACCCGCCGCACGAGCAATGAGCTCCCGAGTTTTATCCATGTCGCCTTGAGCATGGCTTTCCGTTAAAACAGGTACAAACGCTTGGGAAAAAGCACCTTCAGCAAACAAACGTCGTAAAAAATTAGGAATTTTATTGGCGAAGAAAAAGACGTCTGCGCTTGCTCCTGCCCCCATTAAATTTGCCACTACAACATCACGAACTAGGCCAAGAACGCGGGAAATAAATGTCATAGCACTGACGATCATGCCAGACTTGAGTAGTCGTTTACTCACTGTAACCTCGGAATATCACCATAAGACAGCTAACCCTATACTGTTTCTCTGACAGGTGCTGTAAATAGACGTCAAAAATCTATCCGCGGGTTGTAAGGAATAAGTGTGCCTTTCGCGGATAATTATTAGCATTGGTATAAAAATGCTGTTAGAATCCCCGCCATCTTAACCGCGATAACCTCTCTTACCAAAATTTGTTTTGGCTTAGATCGGTTTTTGCACAAATCATTTGACATTTAAGCGCAAATGAGGGATATTCCTCGCCCTTAAATTGTCACAGAACTAAGTTTTTGGGAGTTAGACCCTTGGCAAATAGTAAATCTGCTAAGAAGCGCGCTATCCAAGCTGAGAAACGTCGTCAGCACAATGCTAGCCGTCGCTCAATGATGCGTACTTACATGAAGAAAACTGTTGCTGCTATCGAAGCAGGCGACAAAGAAGCTGCAACTGCTGCATTCGCTGTAGTTACACCTATCCTAGACCGCATGGCAACTAAAGGCCTTATTCACAAGAATAAAGCAGCTCGCCATAAGTCTCGTTTCGCTGCACAAATCAAAGCTCTTTAATAGAGTCCTGATTTTACAGTGAAGAAAAAACCGACCTTGTGTCGGTTTTTTTATATCTACAAAATTTTCTTAATAAAAAAAGCTGGCAATGCCAGCTTTTCTTTTTCTGAATGTCCCATTTAAAGACATCAGCTTATTCATTACCCATATAACGCTCAAACTAGAAAGCACTATTAAAACACTTGAGAACAAAGCAAATTGGTCGATGAGTAACACCCTATCATCAAAAGTTTAACGCCACTCTCAAATATTCCAACAAGTTAGATTCACACTCTAAGATGAGCAGTATATTAGGACTATTTAATTAATGTTGAGCACTCTCAGCACAATAAAGACTATGCAGTGTTTTTATTAACGCTTTCACTTCATCACTCTTTAATGTGTAGTACACCGTTTGTGCTTCTTTCCTTGTCGTGACTAACTCATCACGGCGAAGCCAAGCAAGATGCTGAGATAATGCCGACTGGCTTAGCTCTAACTTTGCACACAGCTCTCCCACGGACAGCTCTTGGTTATGCAGCATACAAAGGATTTGTAGGCGTCTCTCGTTTGCCATCGCTTTGAGCAACACGACGGCTTTTGCGGAGTTCTGCTCCATTTCTTGTAGATTCATGTGTTGGACCTCTAGCTACAACTTACTTATTCCAACCCTGGCCAGCTTGTTGTGTTGCACTGATTTATATATCTAAAAAAATCAAGATACACTTCCAGAGTCTTCATTATTAGAACCTCTAATTTAGTTGTTAGTGATACACCAATATTATCCACCAAGGATTTTAATTGGTGCGCCATCAATAATTAATAGTTTTGCTCACTAAAACAAGTATCTTGCTTACTTAGATATTATTTAGAATTATATTTTTATTGATAGTAATCTATTTATTTACGCAACGATACGGGTTTACTCAAACATTTGACTGAAATCAGCATCACAAACATTTTTTACCGCGGGGTGTTGGATCATTCGTTCCGCAAAAATCACGTAGTACTCTTCTTTTAACCCATCGACATGGCCAATTAGCTGTAAATTTCGGTCGTCTTCAATCTCCGACATGTATACGGTCGGTGCCAAGAAAATCACATCATCGTGGTACCGAGCAAAAGCTTTCATCAACGCAACATCATCAAACTCCCCTAGCACATTGGGTTGAAGGCCTTGACGATCAAACCATTGAATAACTTTACGCCCCATAGCCGTTCGGCTCGCGGGAATCAGAAGTTTTTTTTGTTCCAAGATCTCAGGGAATCGCACATTTTCAATTTCAGAAGAAGCAAAAAAGCTCATGCTACTTTCACCTAACTTTTTGCTATAAAGGCCAGGACTTTGAGTAGAATCAACGGGACAATCCGAAAGGATCATATCTAGCTTGTGCTGAGAAAGGCGTTCAAGTAGCAGTTCGTGGGTCGATTCATAACAGCGTAAATGAATACTGTTATCTTCCGGGACGGTCGTCATCAGTACTTTACTGACCAAGCGTTTAGATAATGCATCGGCTACACCAACTTCAAATAGAATGTTCGAGTGCTGGCTGTAATTGACGATATCTAACATCTCATAGCTCAAACCGAACATCCGGTCGGCGTACTTAAACACAAGCTGACCTAACTCAGTGGGCTCAACTGTACGACCATTGCGCTTGGTTAACTTTCCTTTCATGCGCTCTTCAAGCGCTTTAATCTGTCCTGTCACGGTTTGCGGTGTCAGGAAGAGCGCGTCAGCCGCCTTAGTTACAGAGCCCTGTTTGCACACCATCCAGAAATAATAGAGATGGTTGTAGTTTAGATGTGACATGATCGAGTCCCGAAAAGAAAGTGATACTTTTTATACCAAATGTGACAGAGACAAACAATAAACTCGACAAAACCATACAATACCTTACAAAAGCATAAGTTTTACCGAAAGTATAAAGTCAACACTGTCATAAAAGTTGAACTGATGCGCATTTTCTCTACAAAAAAAACGCAAAAACCAAACAAAACGAAACCAAAGTTTAACCATTAAAATCAACAAGTTAAAAATTAGTTTTTTTCCTCTTTTACGCCATTATCAAAAAGAACAATAAAAATCTCTCACAGCAAGAAATCTGTAATATTACTGAAATATTTGTTCTCTAACATCGCCCGCAGATTCAACTACAGACCGAAAAATGAACTGAAAGGTCAACGGAGAAAATTATGATGAACCAAGCTACTTCAACAGTGGCACCAATTTCGAGCACAGCTCGTTGGTTACGCTGGGCTAACTTGGCATTCATGTTATATCTGCTTCTTCTAGCAGTATCTATGGTTGGTAGTGGCTTTAAATGGGCAACTGGCGATCAAGCTAAGGTGCTATTTGAATTTGCCGCACACCCAGTTGCAGGTCTAATGATCGGCTTGGTGGCAACAGCCTTAATTCAGTCTTCAAGTACTGTAACGTCTATTATTGTAGGCTTGGTTGCAGGTGGCTTACCTGTAGAAACCGCTATCCCTATGGTGATGGGTGCTAACATTGGTACCACAGTGACCAATACGCTTGTGTCTCTTGGCCACGTGCGCTGTAAAGAAGAGTTCAAACGTGCATTTGCAAGTGCAACCATTCACGACTTCTTCAACTTGCTTGCTGTCGCTATTTTCCTTCCGTTGGAAATGATGTTCGGCATTTTAGAGAAAGTTTCTCACTGGCTTGTTTCTCCACTGCTTGCTACTGGTGATATGAGCATTAAAGGCTTCAACTTTATTAAACCAATTACAAAGCCAGTCGTAGGCGCAATTAAAGAGCCACTTTCTACCTTCGGTGATACTGTTGGCGGCGTCATGCTTATTGCTTTGGGTATTGCGACTATCTTCGTTGCAATCACAGTGATGGGTAAATTAATGAAGAGCCTAATGGTTGGTCGTGCACGTGAAATTTTGAAAAACGCCATCGGTCGTGGTCCTATTCACGGCATCGTATCAGGCTCAATCGTGACCGTTCTAGTACAATCTTCCTCAACCACGACAAGTTTAATGGTTCCGTTGGTTGGTACTGGCGTGTTGAAAGTACGAGATATCTACCCTTTCACTCTGGGTGCTAACATTGGTACTTGTATTACGGCACTACTAGCAGCGACAGCGGTATCTGGAGAGTTCGCAGTATTCGCACTACAAATCGCTCTAGTCCACTTAGTATTTAACATCATGGCGACGCTGTTTATCTTTGGAATTCCATTCCTACGTGAGATTCCGGTTAAAGGCGCTGAGATGATTTCTGAAATGGCTATTAAGAATAAAGCAGTTGTTGGTGGTTACCTAATGTCAGTATTCGTTATTCTACCAGGTGCAATTCTAGCCCTAACAACGTAACAACAACGACATACCATCGCTTATTGTTTAGGCTCCACATCGTGGAGCCTTTTTTATGATAATTAAACTGTTCAAATCGATTGTCCGGTGATAATTTGAGCCACATCAGCATGCTTATGCTGAGCTATCTCATTTGGAGTCGACAACATGACGCAGCTTAATGACGCTATTTCTGATCAGCTACTCGCAATAGACGAAAACCTAACCCAACTGGTTGCTGATATTGATATCCTCAGTAGCGTGAATCCTCTTAATTATGCTCAAGAAAGAGAACGTTTCATTAAAAACAAATATTCTCAAGAGCCTAATTTTCAATATTCAATTACTAATGTAGATACCCACAGCGCAAAGCGACGTCTATATGAGCTACCTCTAGAAAACATTCAAGACACCCAACTGCAGAGGCTGTACGCGGATGTAATTCAGTCTTATGCAGATAAACTGGATCAAGTGAATACCATCGGCACGCAAGAGTTTCTTTATAACTCCTTACGCTATTATGGGGAACCGAGCGCCAAAGATATTGCCAACGCCCATTTCATATTGCACCTTCCTACAGAAGAAGAAAAAGAACCTCAGCACGATAGCCGTGCAATAGCACGTTTCATGCAAAATTTTGCTCAACGCAATGGGTATGAATGTGAAATACAGGTGTTGGACGGGATGTTGGCAAACGCACTAGTTTCAGGGTCTCGAGTCAAAATTAACCACGCGGCGTACATCACCACTGATGAGCTGGAGGCTCTTGCACATCATGAAATGGGAGTACATCTCCTGACTACGCTTAACGGTCGTCAACAACCGCTAAAAGTCCTGAGCTTAGGTTGTCCTGCCAATACCAACACTCAAGAAGGGATGGCTATATTATGTGAGTATCTGTCAGGACATTTCAGTATCAAGCGCCTAAGAACCTTAGCCTTACGAGTTCTGGCAGTAGAGTCGATGATCAAGGATCGCGATTTCCGCCATACGTTCATGCTATTAAAAGAACAGTATAAAGCTTCTGATCTTCAAGCATTTACAACGACTGCCCGAGTGTATCGAGGTGGAGGTTTAACGAAGGATTACTTGTATCTTAGAGGATTCCGAGAGGTGCTCAATGCCTATGATAGATTGGGCGATGACTTTTCACTATTGTTGTGCGGGAAAACAGAGCTGAAGTACTTTGAGCTTATCCGTTCATTAGTGAGTAAAGAAATATTCACTCAACCTAAGTTTATTAGCCCGGCACTGTCCACACCGATGCAGACCAACCCAATTCACCGTTATATTGTCAGTGCACTAAAATAATACCTTCTAAGTACAAAAAAGAAAAAAGCTCCATTCGGAGCTTTTTCTATATCTTGAAGAACGATACTCGTTACACTGAGAATGGGTAACGAATAGGATCGTGATGCTCGTACCCTTCAACCCAAAAGTCATCCAGTGTTACCCAAGTTTCCAAATCTTCTAGAGATTTAATCTCTGGGTTGATATGGAACGTCGGCGCTTTTAATGGCTCACGCTTCAACTGAACATCGCGCATCAGTTCAAGCTGGTCTTCATAAATGTGAGCATTCACAATCTTATGAAATGCCTGACCAGGTTTCTTGCCCGTAATTTGCGCCATAATCGCCAAGAATACGTAAACTTGAACCATATTGAAGTTTAAGCCAAGCGGTACATCACACGAACGCTGAGTACTATTCAGGTAAAGCGTATCATCCAGCAATGAAAAATGGTGACTGTACATACAAGGACGCAAGCACCCCATGTGGAACTCACCCGGATTGTAGAAGTTCAAGATTTCACCGCGGTCATCAACACCACGCGTTAAGTCATCCACTATCTTACGTAGCTGGTCAACATGACCACCATCAGGTTTCGCCCAGGCGCGCCCTTGAACCCCATAGACACGGCCCATGTCGTCTTCACCTTTACGGTATGGGTTATTCAACCAGGCATCATTTAGGTTGGCATTGGCATCCCAGGTTTTCGTGCCCAGCTTACGAAAATCTTCCGCATTATCGTAACCACGAATATACCCTAATAGTTCTGCAACGGCCGCTTTCCAAAAACTTTTACGTGTGGTGACCAACGGAAATTGATTGTTCGCAACATCGTAGGTTAAATCCGCGTTGATTACGGTCAGGCAGCGCTTGCCTGTACGCTCATTTTCAACCCAAACACCTTGGTCAACGATGCGTTGACACAAATCTAAATACTGTTTCACACCAATACCTTACTTCGTCTTTTGTGGTAATTCGTCTTTGTAATGACCACGTTTGTATGCCCAAACCATCATGAGGACACCGATAACCACCATTGGCAGGGATAAAATCTGTCCCATGGAAATAAAGCCACCGAATAAACCCAAATGAGCGTCTGGTTCGCGCACGTATTCTACTAGGAAACGGAAGGTTCCGTAACCCGCAAGAAAGAGTCCTGAAACAGAACCTAGAGGACGAGGTTTCTTGATGAACCAATTCAAAATGAAGAAAAGGACGATACCTTCAAGCGCCATTTCATAAAGTTGCGATGGATGACGTGGCAGTGGACCGCCATTTGGGAAAACGATCGCCCAAGGCACATCCGTTACTCGGCCCCACAACTCGCTGTTCATGAAGTTACCTAAACGCCCCATACCCAAACCAAATGGCACAAGCGGCGCGATAAAGTCAGCAACACCGAAGAAAGTTCGCCCGTTTTTGTGTGCATACCAGAACATCGCGGTAATCACACCCAGTAAGCCCCCGTGGAAAGACATACCACCGGTCCACACTTTAAATAGATACAAAGGGTCAGCCAGGAAGAGCTCAAAATTGTAGAAAAGCACGTAGCCTACACGGCCACCAATCACCACGCCAAGGAAGCCTGCGAACAACAAATCAGAAACCTGCTCTCGTGTCCAACCACTTCCAGGCTTATCCGCACGTCGGTTAGCTAACCATAGAGCAAACATAAAGCCCACAAGGTACATCAAACCGTACCAACGAACCGAAACAGGACCAATAGAGATTAAAACCGGATCAATATTGGGAAATTCAATATATCCCTGAGACATAAATCATTCTCTTCTTATCACAACAAAATAAATATACCCAAGTAACCTCTAGATGCTTGGTTCAGCGAGAATGACTTGGGTGCAAACTTAGAGCAGCATGGTCGCTGCAACAAACATTAAGAACACCGCGAATATCTTTTTTAATACCGCAGTTGGAAGGTTAGTTGCCAGCTTCGCACCCACTTTTGTTGTGAGCATCGAGGCCATAGCAATCGCTAATAAAGCGGGAAGATAAACATAGCCAATACTGTATGAAGGTAAGCCTTCCACTTTATAGCCATGTAAGATGAAGCCGATCATACCAGAAATAGCAATCACGCAACCACAAACGGAGGATGAGCCCACCGCTTTACGCATCTCTATCCCATGTTTATTTAAAAATGGTACCGACAGTGAGCCACCACCAATACCAGCAAGGCTTGATACGACACCAATTCCCGTGCCGTAAACTACAGTCACAGGGCTGCTCGGCATAGGTTTACTGCTCGTAACTTTAATGGAACGAAACATTTGTACTGACAGGCAAAGAACAATGACACCAAACACTTTCGGCAAATAGTGTGTAGGGATCCACTCAGCAATATTGGCACCAACAAAGCCACCAATGACCACACCAGGCATCAACCATTTTACGACAAACATATCGACATTGCCGAGCTTAAGGTGATTCATCGCCGATGAGCCAGACGTGACAATAATACTCGCTAACGAAGTGGCTAAGGCCATGTGCATACTCATTTCTGGAGAGATCCCAGCAAGAGGAAGCAAATACAACAAGGCAGGAACAACAATCAAACCACCACCGATACCGAGTAACCCCGCCATCACACCCACAAAAGCGCCTAGCGCCAACAATAACAAAAATAAAGAGACGGTCACGATTTCCTACTTTTTACCTGCACGGATAAAGCCCGCAAAGCCCTGTTGAATGAAGAAGTCATGCATCATTTGATGAATGTCCTCCCCATAGGACTTTGTCATTGCTTGCTCCGCTAATTTTTCTAATTCTTCTTGTTGACTATGACGAATCAAATATTTCACCTTAGCCACGTTGGAGGTGTTCATACTCAAACTGGTATACCCTAACCCAAGTAAGAGAAGAGCGCCAAATGGATCACCCGCTAGCTCACCACAAATACACACGGGCACCTGATATTTATCACACACCTCATGGATTTGCTTAAGCGCTAACAGTACCGCAGGATGCATAGATTCATAGACATCCGCTACGCGCGAATTGTTCCTATCTACCGCTAATAAATACTGAGTTAAATCGTTTGTCCCGACAGAAACAAAATCAACACGGTGAGCAATCGTTGGCAACAGATACACCATCGATGGTACTTCAATCATGACCCCAATTTGTGGGAATTGAATTCTATCATCAAGCAAAACGGCTTCGCTGTGAGCTTGATTAATCAAGCTAATGGCATCGTCTAGCTCTTTTACCCCTGACACCATTGGCAATAAGATACTTAAGTTTCCGCTTTCTGCACTCGCTCTTAACATTGCACGCAGCTGGATCAAGAAAATGTCTGGATGATCCAATGTAAAACGAATGCCACGCCAGCCTAGAAACGGATTATCTTCTTCGATGGGCAAATACGGCAAAGGTTTGTCACCACCAATATCCAAAGTACGCATCACTACTCGTTGATTCGGATAGCTGTTAAGTATTGCTTGGTATTGATGATACTGCTCATCTTCCGAAGGAAAGTGATGCTGAAGTAAAAATGCAATCTCAGTTCGGTACAACCCAACACCATCAACACCTGTGTTGATGGCAATATTACTGTCTGCACTGAGTCCCGCATTCAGCATAATTTCGATATGGTGATTATCTTGCGTAACCGCAGGGAGTGCGAGGTCCTTGTTTACCATGGCAAACAGTTCAGACTCTTCGCTTACTAAGCTGCGATACTCTCGCAACAACTGGCGGTTTGGCTCTAAGAAGATCTCACCCGTATAGCCGTCGACTATCCCGAGTTTGCCATTCACCACATCCGGATTAATGTTGGCGCCCATGACTGCAGGGACCCCAAGAGCTCGAGATAAAATGGCAGCGTGAGAGTTTGCGCCTCCCTCTAATGATACGACGGCTAACAAAAACTCTTTAGGTACAGAAGCGAGCAAGGTGGCAGTGAGTTCGTTCGCCACCAAAATAATGGGACGATCAATTGCAGAATTTTCTTGCTCACTGTTGTGCAGAAAATAGAGCAGCCTTTGCCCTAACTCTCGGATATCTTGCGCTCTTTCACGCATGTATACATCCGACATTCTTGCAAATCGATTCGAGTATGACTCTACAACTTGGCGTAACGCCCAGTCTGCCCTATCTCCTTTTTCAATCTGCTTCTTCAAATCACCGCGAAGCATCGGATCATTCAGTAAGTGAGTAAACAGATCGAAGATCGCCAGCGCATCTTTGTTGATTTCACTGTCCAGCTTTTTCCGCATACGGCGAAAGTCATTTAACGCTCGCTCTATGGCCACCAGTAATGTCTCGTGCTCGCGTTCCTTATCTAACGTGGACGAAGGGAAAACATCCGATAAACTCGGCTGGGTATTGTCGAACCAAAACTCTCCAATCGCGACACCAGTAGACGCAGGCAAACCTTTTAATACCGAGGGTTTAGATGCTAACTGCCAATGCCCAAGATTCTGCGCATGTGCAATGAGCACCGCTAACTGAGCGGATAAGGTAACAAGAAACGATTCTTCCATTTCACTAAACAAGCGCGGCGTTTTTTGTTGGATCACCAACACACCTAAAACTTGTTTACGATGAATGATTGGAGTAGCTAAAAAAGAGTGGTAAATCTGTTCGCCGAGTTGAGGAAAGAATTTGAACTCGGGGTGTTTTGAGGCTTCGGCAAGGTTAAGGGGTTCAGCGCTTCGTTTTACCAACCCAACCAAGCCTTCATTGAAGTTGATATGAATACTATCACCTTCAAAAATAAGGCCTTGAGTTGCCATTAACTCAAGGCGCTGCATTTCTTCATTAGCAAGATAGATAGTACAGCACTCAGTACTAAGGGCAGCACAAGTCTCTTTCACCAATATATCGAGTGCCAGATGCACATCATCGACCCTGGAGACTTTCTCAACTATTTCCCTTAGCTGACTGAGCATGATTATCCTCTACGTTGCTTTTTTCTTTTCCCTTTCGCTTTTCTCTCTCGAAAAGGCATGGCTAAGGATGCAAATTCTTTCATCGCTCGTCGATAAACATCTCGCTTGAAAGAAACAACTTGCCTAACTGGATACCAGTAACTTACCCAGCGCCAACCATCAAATTCAGGGGATTTTCCGCGTTGCATATTAATGCGAGACTCATCGCATTCTAATCTCAGCAGAAACCATTTCTGTTTTTGGCCGATACAAACAGGCTTGGAGTCCCAACGCACCAATCGCTTTGGTAGCTTATATCTTAACCAATGACGACTTGTTGCAATGATCTTAACGTCTTTTTTCGTTAAACCGACTTCTTCGTATAACTCCCTGAACATGGCTTGTTCAGGGGTTTCACCTTCGTCAATCCCACCTTGTGGAAATTGCCATGAGTGTTGCCCGTATCGTTTAGCCCAGAAGACCTGACCATGGTTATTACATATCACAATACCAACATTAAGTCGGTAACCATCGCCATCTATCACTGGCTAACCTCTATGAATAAATTTTTTATTACCGTGATTTTTCCACATATCCCCATTACTAGCAAACTTACTGATGTGATATGAGCAAGATTTATTACCTTTTCACCATTTTTGGATATCTTTTAATCAAACCATACCTTATCAACACAAGAGTGAGACATTGCCCACATTTATTCACCTTTTCTGTGAATAACTTTGTGAAGAATTCAATTCAAATGAGTAATTCAGTTCAATCCCATCAAAAGCAAAACAGATGAAGAAACAAAAAAATAAACATAAAACATTGATAAAAAAGTATTTATTTTTAAAAACAACGATAATTCGATCTTCAGTTTCTTGATGATCTTTCCACCAAACTCAGATCGGTCAAAGATCCACCAACAGGCTATTTATCCACACTCACCTGCTATTCGTTTAGATGATTACAACAAAATCAACCCCAAAAATGCATTTTAACCCCTGTTTATTCATACAGACCCCGCCAGGATCTTATCAATACCTCCTCCACCTGTGGATAAGTTATGAATTGATCGTTCTTACACCGCCTCGGTGAAATCTTAAACAGTAGATTTGGTCGGAGTTTGATAAACTATATTTTTTGTAATACCACCTTGTAACTATGAAACCAGAACCACAAACAGAAGCAGAGCTATTGGAACGAGCGCATGATATGGCAGGACTCTGTTTTGCTGAGTTGGCCGCCGAGGCGAATATGATTGTTCCTGAAAACTTAAAACGTGATAAAGGTTGGGTGGGTCAATTACTCGAATGGCACTTGGGCGCTCCAGCTGGCAGTAAACCTCAACAAGATTTCGCAAAACTAGGGATCGAGTTGAAAAGTATTCCGATCAGTTACTCTGGCAAACCTTTAGAAACAACCTTTGTTTCTGTGGCGCCCCTCACTGGTGTTCATGGTCTTACATGGGAAACAAGTCATGTTCGAAACAAGCTATCTCGTGTCCTTTGGGTACCCGTAGAAGGAGAACGAGAAATCCCACTCCCTGAAAGACGTGTGGGCAGTCCACTCATTTGGTCACCAGATGAAGAAGAAGAACGGATTTTGCGAAATGACTGGGAAGAGTTAATGGAGATGATCGTCTTGGGAAGATTTGATCAAATTTCCGCCAGACACGGAGAAGCGCTGCATCTTCGCCCTAAAGCCGCAAATGCAAAAGCGCTCACCGAAGCATATAACTCAAATGGTAAGCCGATGAAAACTCTGCCCCGAGGCTTTTACCTTAGAACACAGTTTACTGAACAGATCTTACTCAAGCACTACATTAACACTCAACCAGAATAAAACTATATCAGCTATTTAGTGCGTCACGAGCGATAACTCAATATCGCAGTATGAGGCTGCCTCTTCAGTGCCACATTCGTCATACGCATTGCGCAGCCTTAAATACGCTTTATCGACCCCTAGCCTCAATAGTTCTTCTTTTACTAAGTCTAGAGAGCCAAAATGTATCGGGTCTTCACCGTCTTTAATCGGCTCAAGTTGATGCTTGTACTCCACAGCTAAAAGATAGTCAGAGACATCAGAACACCCAATCACAAATACTTTGGGAGTTTTATAAGTATCTTTATGTGGACCATGTAGCCACATGTCCAATTGATGCTTCTGCATAACATACCTCCTTCACACGATCATTTAAGTGTAGTTAGGCTAACTGTAGCTTTCGAGTTTGCTCTTCCTTTATACGTAAATCATTTGCGATTGCGGCTACAAATCCCCTATATTGGAGTCACTTATTTAGTCGGTAACTCTTCAAGGACGTGATATGCAATACACAAAACTACCGCACTCATCACTTGAGATCAGTAAAATCTGCCTCGGCACTATGACGTTTGGCGAGCAAAACACAGAAAAGGACGCCTTTGAACAGCTCGACTTTGCCCTCGATCATGGGGTGAACTTCATCGATACCGCAGAGATGTACCCTGTACCGCCAAACTCGGAAACACAAGGGCTCACCGAGCAATACATCGGTAATTGGTTAGCAAAAAGCGGCAAAAGAGAGAAAGTAGTACTGGCAA
Organism: Vibrio sp. Y176; assembly: GCF_033438945.1. Taxonomy (NCBI): domain Bacteria; kingdom Pseudomonadati; phylum Pseudomonadota; class Gammaproteobacteria; order Vibrionales; family Vibrionaceae; genus Vibrio; species Vibrio sp. Y176. Next base: position 47,867 of record NZ_JAWOQS010000004.1, read on the forward strand.
CAAAAGTGGCAGGCCCTCGCAATGTTCCTCACATCAGAGACAACATGAGCCTTAATCGTCGCCACATCCATACAGCAATTGATGACAGCCTTAATCGTCTACAAACCGATTATGTCGATTTGTACCAACTACATTGGCCGCAGCGTCAAACCAACTGCTTTGGTCAACTCAACTACCCATACCCTGACAAACAAGAAGAAGTCACGTTAATTGAAACGTTGGAAGCGCTTACTGAATTAGTGAATGCAGGTAAAGTGCGCTATATCGGCGTATCCAACGAGACGCCGTGGGGTGTGATGTCGCTATTGCGTTTGGCAGAAAAACACGATTTGCCAAGAATTGTCTCCATTCAAAACCCATATAACTTATTGAACCGCAGCTTCGAAGTTGGCTTGTCTGAAATCAGCCATTACGAAGGCGTTCAGTTACTTGCCTACTCTCCTTTGGCATTTGGCTGCCTGAGTGGTAAATACCTAAACGGGGCAAAACCTGAAGGCGCTCGATGCACTAAGTGGGAGCGTTTTGCGCGCTACTTCACTCCGCAAGGTGTTAAAGCGACCGAAGCTTACGTCAATTTAGCTCAAGAGCATGGTCTAAACCCTGCACAAATGGCGCTCGCGTTTGTCAATCAGCGTCCATTTGTTGCTTCTAACATTATCGGAGCAACAAACCTAGACCAATTAAAAGCCAATATCGACAGTATTGATTTGCAACTTAGCGACGAACTACTTACTGAAATTCAAGCAATAGGTACAACTTACTCGAATCCTTGCCCTTAACAGTACCACCTTCAAACGAAAACAGCTGATCTTCAAGATCAGCTGTTTATCCAATGAAGTCATACTTCATATAAAAAGTTAAGCGTGTTGAATGACTCGTTAGCAACTCAGTCAGCCCAACACGCTAACGATTACGTCATTATTCGCGACGTTAAGACTCGACGAAGGTGACGAACTCGACGTTCAACTTTTACTGCATCCGGAACATTGGCACGTGTAGAACGACCATCGCGATCTAAACCAATATCCCTCAATAGATGAACATTCGTCCATGGAATATCATGAGCAGTTCGGCGTATGGTACGCTGCCATTGCTTTTCTTCGCGTTTAAGGTCTGCTTTCAATAGCAAAGTGGCCAATTGTAAGTAAATAGAGTGACGCATAATATTTTCTCCGATTATCGATGTATTCGACTGGGAAAAATAGTGCGTAAAATGAACAGAAATATTCTGTTGATACTAAGCCGCTACTTTCCCGCAGCCTAGTAATAAATATGATAGGTTACGGATTAATTTTTATCTTGTGAGCCAGTGGTATTGGTATCATCCGATTTAAGGGTTATCGGAGCGATAGGCATACGATCAGCGCAAGCAGTGGTGTTAACAACGTAATGTTTCATCTTGCGCCTCCTAGCTAAAAATTAATCCGTTTATGAAAGGTATAACTCATTGAGTTACGGTTAAATTGTAAGCTTTGATGAATATATATCAAACATTTTTTGCCTTTTTGATTAAAAACAAATCAATACACCGCAATTTAGTTTCATATACTTTTATGTATAACATATTCACCTGAGGAATATATAAATTTGCGGATTTTATAAATCAAACCAAACAAAAATAAAAAGAGCGGCTCTGTGGCCACTCTCTTTTATTGTATTTATTCGCCTATTTGACACAGGGAAAGGCCAACTACATGGCTTGTTCGGAAATCAAGTTATGTTTATTAAGTAGTCGATACATGGTTGCACGCGAAACTCCGAGCTCTTTCGCCGCATTTGAAACTTGACCAGAATGAGATTCCAAAACAACCAGCAACGCATCACGTTCACTCTTCTCTCGGATTGATTTCAAGCTGCGCTTTGAGTCATTACGTTGAGGTAAATCTAAGTGATGCTCTTCAATCATTACGCTGTCGGACATTAATACCGCTCGCTTCACTTGGTTCATCAGCTCACGCACATTTCCAGGCCAGAAATAACGTGTCAGTGCCTTGAATGCATCCTCAGAAAAGCTTTTTGCTTGCGAGTTGTACTCTTTTGAGAACTCTTGTAAGTAGAAACGAGCCAGCAATGCGATGTCACTCGCACGTTCTTTCAAGCTAGGGACATTGATGCGCAGAACGTTGATGTAATGGTAAAGTTCTTCATTGAAGTCACCGTCAATCAAAGCTTTTTCAACATCTGACGAGTTAGCAGCAAGAATGCGTACGTTAACCGCTTTTACGCCATCTTTGGTATCAATGGTGCCTTCTTGCAAGAATCTCAGCAGATTCATTTGCTGCTCTTTTGAAATGGTAAGAATGTCATTAAACAACACGGTGCCACCATCTGCTTGTTCAAGCAGGCATGCTTCCATATCTTCATCGGCGTTAATACCAAATACTTCAGCTTGGAAACGTTGTTCATTGAGTGCGCGACAGTTAATTGCCATAAACGGTTTATGAGAGCGTGAAGAGACTTTATGGATGGCCCTAGCAACCGCCTCTTTACCAGTCCCACTTTCCCCAGAAATCAGAATGCTGACGTCCGTTGGACCAATGCGCTTCACTTGATCGCGTAAACGTTTCATCGGGATAGATTCACCGATCAGACCCATATCTAAACTGCTACCAAAACTAGGCCAAACTTTTTTCTCCAACTTAAGCATGCCAAGCTGGTGACCTATTGTGCTTAATAACTGTGCATCTGGGATCGGCGCTGTGAAAAAGTCGATACAAAAGTTAACAATGAACTGGCATATGGTGTCAGTGCCAAGCTGAGATTCACGAATAAACGCTAACCAACGTACGTGTTTGTGAGAGCTGACTAAGTTCGCCAAACCATTCAAGCTGAACTCGTCATGGCTGAGATCAACAATACCGATACATGGACCAATATCTTCTAACAGCGTATTAGCTTTGCGTAAATCACCTACTTGGTGACACTTCCAGCCCACTTGCTCCAGTACCGATAACCAAGGCTCATAAGTACCGCCAACTACCACAAGCGATCCCGGGATGGAATCCATCTTAAACTGCCCAGCCATTCTCTAACCCTTTTTCATTGTTAATAGAAATTTTGTGCCACAAACTTATCTTTGCGAGCGGGTAACATTATCGAGACTCCGCCCCCTCACGTCTGTCTCAGTATTAAGACTATGCAATAGATTGAGATTTGGCGAATGTTTATTTGCATATCCCATTAAAAGGCAAATGCAACAACTTGAATTAACTTAACTAAAAGGCAAAAAAAAACCACCCGAAGGTGGTTTTTTACTCATCCTATCGAATTACGCTTGCGGGCGCATTGCAGGGAATAGGATCACGTCACGGATAGTGTGCGTGTTAGTCAGTAGCATAACCAAACGGTCGATACCGATACCTTGGCCTGCTGTTGGCGGTAGGCCGTGCTCTAGAGCAGTGATGTAGTCTGCATCGTAGAACATTGCTTCGTCGTCACCAGACTCTTTCGCTTCAACCTGTGCTTTAAAGCGTGCATCTTGGTCTTCAGCATCGTTAAGCTCTGAGAAACCGTTCGCTACTTCACGGCCACCGATAAAGAACTCAAAGCGGTCTGTAAAGAACGGGTTATCATCGCTACGACGAGCCAACGGAGAAATATCTGCTGGGTAACCAGTGATGAACGTAGGCTGCATTAGCTTAGGTTCTGCTGTTTCACCAAAGATCTCTTCAAGAAGCTGACCACATGTCCAGAAAGGTTCTACTTCAACGTGAACAGATTTCGCGATAGAAACCATTAGATCACGGTTTTGTAGGTCTTCTTCTGTTAGCGCTTGGATTTGCGCGTGGTCTGGGTTGTAGTGCTTGATTGCTTCGAACATGCTCATACGAGTGTAAGTACCACCAAACTCAACCGTTTCATCACCGTAAGGCATTGACGTTGAACCTAGAACTTCTTGCGCCACTGAGCTTAGTAGTTCTTCAGTTAGGTCCATCAGATCTTTGTAGTCTGCGTACGCCATGTAGAATTCCATCATTGTGAATTCTGGGTTGTGGCGTGGAGAAAGGCCTTCGTTACGGAAGTTACGGTTGATTTCGAATACGCGATCAAAACCACCAACAACTAGACGCTTCAGGTATAGCTCTGGCGCGATACGTAGGTACATTGGCATGTCTAGTGCGTTGTGGTGCGTGATAAATGGACGCGCACTCGCACCGCCAGGGATAACGTGCATCATTGGCGTTTCAACTTCCATGAACTGCTTAGAGATCATGAAGTTGCGGATTGCAGACATGACTTTAGAACGTACTACAAACGCTTGACGAGAGTCTTCGTTAACGATCAGGTCAACGTAACGTTGGCGGTAACGCATCTCTTGGTCAGTTAGACCGTGGAACTTCTCTGGAAGTGGACGTAGTGCTTTGGTTAGCAACTCGTACTCTTCCATGTTCACGTATAGGTCACCTTTACCAGACTTATGAAGTGCACCTTTAACACCGATGATGTCACCGATATCTAGACCTTGGTATTTTTCTTTAAGTACTTTTTGAACCGCTTTGTCAGCGTAAGCTTGGATACGGCCAGAAGTTTCTTGAATTACCAAGAATGGACCACGTTTAGCCATGATACGGCCAGCGATTGCTACTACGTGGTTAAGCTCTTCTAGCTCTTCCTTCGTCTTTTCACCGAACTCTTTCTGAAGGTCGCCCGCTAGTGCGTCACGACGGAAGTCGTTTGGATGGCCGTTCGCTTTGCAGCTCTTTCGGATTGCATCCAGTTTAGCGCGGCGTTCAGCAATCAGCTTATTTTCTTCTAGTACAGTTTCGTTTTGAACAGCATCAGTCATTTTCGATGTATCCTGTTTTTGTCGGTGAAAAGCTTTATAGACCTGATTTCAGGCTAGCTTCAATAAATTTGTCCAGATCGCCATCAAGAACCGCTTGAGTATTACGGTTTTCAATGCCCGTACGGAGGTCCTTAATACGTGAGTCATCCAATACGTAAGAACGGATCTGGCTACCCCAGCCAATGTCAGACTTAGCGTCTTCATTAGCTTGTTTTTCCGCATTTTGCTTTTGCAATTCAAGCTCAAATAGCTTCGCTCGAAGCTGTTTCATTGCCTGATCTTTGTTCTTATGTTGAGAACGGTCATTCTGACACTGAACCACTGTGTTCGTAGGTACGTGCGTAATACGTACCGCAGATTCTGTGGTGTTTACGTGCTGACCACCTGCGCCTGACGCACGATAAACGTCAATGCGTAGGTCGGAAGGATTAATGTCGATGTCGATGTTTTCATCAATCTCTGGATAGATGAACGCAGAAGCAAATGACGTATGGCGACGACCGCCTGAATCGAACGGAGATTTACGAACAAGACGATGAACGCCCGTTTCAGTACGTAACCAACCGTACGCATATTCACCAGAGATGCGAACTGTTGCCGACTTAAGACCCGCGACTTCACCTTCAGAGACTTCAATCACTTCAGCTTTGAAGCCCTTCGCTTCTGCCCAACGTAGGTACATACGCAGCAGCATGTTAGTCCAGTCTTGTGCTTCTGTACCACCAGAGCCAGCTTGCAAATCGATGTAACAATCAGAGCTATCGTGGTCGCCAGAGAACATACGACGGAATTCAAGCTTTTCTAGCTTCTCTTCCAACTCAGCAAGTTCTGGTTCAATTTCGTCAAATGTTTCTTGATCTTCTTCTTCTACAGCCAGCTCAAGAAGACCCTCTACATCTTCCACACCTTGCTCTAGTTGATCAATGGTTTCAACAACCGCTTCTAGTGATGCACGCTCTTTACCCAGTGCTTGCGCACGCTCAGGTTCGTTCCATACATCTGGTTGTTCAAGTTCTGCGTTGACTTCTTCTAGACGCTCTTTCTTCGCGTCATAGTCAAAGATACCCCCTCAGGACATTTGTGCGCTGAGACACGTCCTGCAGACGGTTTTTAATTGGATTGATTTCAAACATGTTTACTCAACATTTTAGAATAGAATTTAACCGAGAAATTCTACTGAAAAATGTGACCGAGATACAGGAAAATTTCGGATGAGAAATCAGATTGCGGTGAGAGAGAGCACGGTCATAAAATTTTACGCCCACTTAGGGGCAACCGTACTCTATAAGAAAGGTTGATCTAGGTATTACTTAGCTTCGATATGGTCGATCATCAATTGCAATGATTGATTACCACGAAATTCATTCACATCCAGCTTATACGCGAGACGTACTGTTTTAACCGATGCATCTGGCCATCGACGTAGATCAACATTGAATGCGATACCGTCGATCATCACATTGGTAGGGTGACCTTTATAAAGCGGCTCTAACATCAATTTAAGATGCTTCTCACCCACCAGCTTTTGATGCAGTACTTTAAACTCACCATCAAAGATTGGCTCTGGGAAAGCTTGTCCAAAAGGGCCACCCGATCGCAGCTGTTCAGCAACATGCATAGAGAACTCTTCCGGCTTAAGTTCGCCATCTGACATGATCACGCCTTTTAGCGCCGCTTCATCGAGTTCCTTTTTTACCACTTCATCAAACAAACGACTGAAACGCTCAAAATCCTGCTCTTTAATCGTTAAGCCTGCTGCCATGGCGTGTCCACCAAACTTGATGATCAAACCCGGGTTTTGCGTGTCGATGAAATCCAACGCATCGCGCATGTGTAGCCCCGGAATAGAACGACACGAGCCTTTAATCGTCCCTTCTCCACCATCAGCAAATGCAATGACTGGACGATGAAACTTCTCTTTAATGCGCGAAGCCAAAATACCAATCACACCTTGGTGCCAATCACGTTGGAATAAGGCTAAGCCATAAGGAAGCTCATTGCCTTCACCAAACTGAAGGCGCTCACAGAAAGCCATCGCTTCTTGCTTCATGCCTTCTTCAATCTCTTTACGAGTCTGGTTCAAGCCATCCAATTCACTTGCCATGCGACGAGCTGCGTGGATGTTGTTACACATCAGCAGTTCAACACCGAAAGACATGTCATCAAGACGGCCTGCTGCGTTAATACGTGGACCTAAAGCAAAGCCAAAATCGGACGCAACTAAACGACGCGCATCGCGCTTAGCGACCTCAATTAACGCTTGGATGCCGGGACGCGCTTTGCCCGCACGAATACGTTGCAAACCTTGGTGTACAAGAATGCGGTTGTTTTCATCCAATGGAACGACGTCGGCGACGGTACCCAGTGCAACAAGGTCAATCAGTTCCATCAACTTGGGCTCTTGCATCCCCTGTTCTGCAAACCAATTGTGTTTTCGCATATGAACGCATAGTGCCATCATGAGATAAAACGCGACCCCCACACCCGCAAGCGCTTTAGATGGAAAGCTACAGCTCTCAAGGTTTGGGTTCACCATCGCATCCACATCAGGCAACACTTGTCCTGGCAAGTGGTGATCGGTAACAAGCACGGTAATGCCACTTTCTTTTGCGTAACGCACGCCTTCGATTGATGAGACGCCGTTATCCACCGTCATGATCATCTCAGCGCCAAGCTCTAAGGCTTGGTCAACGACTTCTGGGCTTAACCCATAACCGTCTTCAAAACGATTTGGCACTAGGTAATCCACATTGTGACTACCAAGCATACGCAGCGCGAGCACTGATAATGCTGAGCTTGTCGCGCCATCAGCGTCAAAATCACCGACAACGATGATGCGTTTTTGTTCTTTTATCGCCTGAAACAAAAGATCGACAGCTTGCTCAATCCCCCCGAGTTTTTGATATGAATGCAACCCACGGGCCGACGTTTCTAATTGTGAAAGATCCGTTATCCCACGGTTGATGTAGATACGTTTAAGAATCGGAGGAATGGAATCAGGAAGAAGGGAAAGATCTGGTTCAGGACGTCGTTGAATTTCTATCATGCTTGAAAGAGCCGACAACTTTGCCGGCTCTGCTCCTAATGGATTATAGTTGCTTTAAACGTTTCAATAGCTCTGCAGGTGGTAGGTAGCCACCAACCATTTCGCCATTCGGTAAGAAAATTGCTGGCGTACCAGAAATACCCAATTGGCGACCTAGATTGTAATGCGCCTGGATGGTTTCTTTACATTGTTTTAAGTCTTTCGCAGGGTTATCAAATGTACGATTCACTTTCGCGTTGTGCATTGCCGACGCCGGATCTTCAGCACACCAAATCGTTGCCATTTGCTCTGCCACAGGGCCAGTTGCACCTTGGCGAGGGTAAGCCATGTAACGCACTGTAATACCTAGATCATTATAGCCTTGCATTTGGCTATGCAGACGCACACAGTAACCACATGTGATATCGGTGAATACGGTCACAACGTACTTTTCATCGTCGGCTTTGTATTCGATCATGCTATCGGAGAACTGCGCAATTTTCTCGGCGTTAAGCGGCGCTTGACGCTCTGCTATGACATCTTTGTAACTGCCATCATCATTAATGGCATAAAGCGTACCGGCGATAAAATGGCTACCATCATTTGAAGCAAACAGGATCCCGCCATTGGTTTGAATTTCCAATAAGCCAGCGACGTCTGATGGTTGAATATCAACGATAGATAAACCAAGCTTTGAGAACTTAGTTTTTAATGCTGCTTCATCAAAGCCGCTTTGTGCAGCTGGCGCCACTTGTTGCGCAGGAGTCTCCGTTTGAGCCTGACTTTCTTCTGCACCACAAGCGGTAACAAAAAATGGTAAAGTCAGCAGAGTTAGTCGGCGTAATACGCTCATGAAATTCACCTTAATGTAAAATCGTTTTTCCAAGAGGACATGGATGAATCTAACCATTGTTATGCTCTTGGGTGGTGTTGACTGTGGATCTGCTTCAATCGTTCAGTCGCCACGTGAGTATAAATTTGCGTGGTCGATAAGTCACTATGTCCTAAAAGCATCTGTACGACCCTGAGATCTGCGCCATAGTTCAATAAATGCGTGGCAAAGGCATGACGCAGTACGTGCGGCGACAGCTGATCAGTATCAATCCCTGCTATCAAAGCATAGTATTTAATACGGTGCCAAAACGTCTGACGAGTCATCTGTCTTGCGCGTTTACTAGGAAAAACAATATCAGATGATGTATCACCAAGTAACGCAGGGCGCCCTTGTTGAATGAACGTCTCGATCCAATCGACCGCGTTTTCCCCCATAGGAACCAGGCGTTCTTTACCACCTTTACCAGTCACGCGCACCACCCCTTGGCGCAAGCTAACATTTTCCATGGTCAAACTGACGAGCTCTGTCACACGCAACCCTGTCGCGTAGAGTAGCTCTAGCATCGCTTTATCGCGCAATTCTATAGGGTCATTCGGGTCTGGCGCTTCGAGCAACGCGTCCACTTGCTCTTCACTAATATCTTTGGGTAAACGTTGTGGCAGTTTAGGGCTAACCAAGAGCGCACTCGGGTCATCAGCGCGCACCTTCTCACGATGCAGGTATTGAAATAAACGACGAATAGCCGACAACATACGCGCACGGGACGTCTGTTTGTAATCTAAGTCTACAAGGTGGCTTTGATATTCTTGCAAGCCAGACAAACTGATAAAATCAAGACGGTATCGATGTTTTTCCATCCACACGAGCAGCTTCATTAAATCGTTTCGGTAGGAAGCCAACGTGTTCTCTGATAGACCACGCTCCATCCACATCGCATCTAAGAATTGCTCAACAAGCGAAAAATCTTGTTGATTGACAGGCTGTTGTGCCGTCATGAATGCTTCCTTATCTGTTTATATTTACAGTATTTAGATTAAAGCACCTGCCAATCCAATACCATAAAAAATCATCCCACATAGGATATTCGCTGCAATCTTCCTCAATTTATGGTTAGAATCTTCCACAACAGCAACACAAATAACGACGAATATAATGAAAATCGGACTCTTTTACGGCTCAACGACCTGCTACACCGAAATGGCAGCAGAGAAAATTCGTACCCTTATTGGTGAAGACCTTGTCGACATTCACAATGTGAAAGAGACACCGTTATCACTAATGGCGGACTACGACTTATTACTCCTTGGCATCTCAACTTGGGATTTTGGTGAAATTCAAGAAGATTGGAACGCGATTTGGCAAGACATCGCGACCACACCACTGAAAGGCAAAGTTGTAGCGCTGTTTGGTCTGGGTGACCAAGAAGGTTACGGAGAGTGGTATTTAGATGCGATGGGCTTACTTCACGATGAATTGCAAGCCACAGGCGCAACCTTTATCGGTTACTGGCCAAATGAAGGCTACGAATTTGAAGCATCGAAAGCATTGATCGAAGATGGCAGCAAGTTTGTTGGACTTGCGTTAGATGAAGACTCACAGTACGAACTGAGTGATGAACGCATCGAAAAATGGTGTGAACAAGTTCTTGTGGAATTCCACGACACGCTTTAATAGCGCAAACACGTCATCATTAAAAAGTAAAAAGCCCGATGAAGTAATTCATCGGGCTTTTTATTATCTTGATAACGCGAAGTGATTACGCGGTTTCTTGTGCTAGCTCTGGGCGAGGTTTCGCGATGAAGAACATGCACACGATAGCCGCAAATGTTGGAAGCACCCAGCCCATGCCGACTTCGAATAATGGCAACATGTTAAACGCAGAAACATCAATACCCGATACTTTTGCCGCATCAACCAACGCAAACAGCAGAGATACAAGCAGTACTGCACGGTAAGCAAAGCGTGGATTCGGCAGTTTGCTGCGCACAAATGTTAGTGCAACCAACGCAATCGCCACAGGGTACAGCGCAAACAATACTGGCACTGACAGAGAAATCAGCTGCGCAAGACCAACGTTTGCAACCAATGCACAAACAGAACCATTAATCAGTACCCATTGCTTGTATGACAGTGGTGTTTTCGAGCTGAAGAAATCTGAACACGCAGAAATCAAGCCAATCGCGGTTGTCAGACACGCTAGCAATACGATGACAGACAGAACGATTTGACCGTATGGACCAAACAACGCTTGAACGTATTGGCTAAGCACTAGGCCACCATTATCAGCACCAGCAGCAACCGTTGCACTCGTCGCACCTAAGTAAAATAGTGAGATGTAAACAAACGCAAGACCAGCAGCAGCAATACAACCTGCATAGATCAGATATTTAGTAGTTGCAGAGCGCTCAGTAATGCCTTTACCGCGCAGTGCATCAACCATCAGCATACCAAACATCAATGACGCGAACGTATCCATTGTGTTGTAGCCTTCTAAGAAGCCTTTGGTCAGAGGCTGCGTTAGGTATTCACCGTGCGCGCCAATCATATCGCCCTGAGGATCAAGGAAGACAGCGACAGCAAGAATGATCAAACCAACGAACAATGCTGGTGTCAGTACTTTACCGATAAGATCGATCAAACGGCCTTGGAACCATGAGAACATCATCGCTGCGATAAAGAAGATCACTGAGAACGCTGTCAGATGCGTTTGTGACGCCTCAAGGAAGAAAGGTTTCACCGCCATCTCGTAAGCCACTAGGCCAGTACGAGGCGCTGCAAACGCAGGACCAATGATGATGAAAATCAGTGCAGCCATAAGAACTGCCGCTTTTTTCGGAAGATCTTGCGTCAAGTGATCCCAAGAACCACCAGCAACAGCAATAGCAACGATAGTAATAAGAGGTAGACCTACCGCTGTTAGCAAGAAACCAAACATAGCTGGCATTAAGTTTTCACCCGCTAACTGACCCGCTAGAGGTGGAAAGATAATATTGCCCGCACCTAAAAAGAACGCAAATAGCATAAAGCCTACTGCGATAATATCTGTTAGTTTTAACGTCTGCTTCACAGATAACCCTTGTCTTTTAATTAATGAATGTTGTGTATGCTTAGACCACTTTTTGTATACCTAAAGTCAATAAGTACACGTGGTTCAATCTATAAAATTTTCGCCGCATAATGACGAAAGACTCATCATTTGGCAACCTTTAAGAAAAAAACACCATATTAATTTAGTTTTCAAACTTAAAAGCAGTGGATATAACCAGATCCAAATAACAGACCAGTTCTTTATCTCGATCAATTAACAATACAATTTAATAACCAACAAAACAACAATCTATACAATTAATAAACAATAGAGCAATCCACTTAATTATTGAGCAAATATAAAACAATCATGAAGAACAAAAAACTGAAAACTAAAGGCTTCAATTTTAAGCAATTTTGTATTGAGGGCGGCGAGAGTGGTATGCCAGTCAGCACAGATGGGGTAATGCTTGGTGCTTGGATTCAAAGCCCTAACGACGCTAAAATTCTCGATATTGGCACTGGCACTGGCCTGCTTGCCCTGATGTGTGCTCAACGCTTTACAGAAGCTCAAATAACCGCGGTCGATATCGAATTAACAGCCGTTGCTGCCGCGCAAAAAAATATGGCCCAGTCTCCTTGGTCAGATCGTGTAAGTGTGCATCACACCGACATACTGCACTTTACGCCGACACATCCATTTCAACGCATCATTTGTAATCCGCCCTACTTCAACAGCGGCGAACAATCGAAACACAGTCAACGTGCAACCGCGAGGCACACTGATACGCTAGGCCATAACACATTGCTACAGCGTTGCTATCATTTGCTTGATGACGAAGGGAGGGCTAGTTTTGTGTTGCCAATCACCGAAGGCGAGCAGTTCATTGAGCTAGCATTAAACCAAGGTTGGTATCTATTGCGGATCTGTCGTGTGCAACCATCAGAAAAGAAACCAGTACACCGACTGTTATTTGAACTATCAAAACGACCTTGCGATTCGCAAACGTCACATTTAATTATCCGTTCAAATGACGGCTATAGTGATGATTTCATCCAGTTAACTCGCGAGTTTTATCTTAAGATGTGAAATAACATGTGATCCTTATCACCAATCACTTTATAATGTGCGACCTTTTTGTATTCTATGCTGTTGTGGCGAACCATTAACCAAGCTTTGCTTGTGGAGAACTCATTGTGATCAGAACCTTTGCTGAACTTGATCTAGACCAAAACCTACTTGAAGCCATTGAAGAGATGGGTTACGAACGCCCAACAAAAATTCAGGCAGAAGCGATTCCACAAGCGTTGGACGGTCGTGACATTCTAGCGTCAGCGCCAACAGGAACTGGTAAAACGGCCGCCTTCGTCCTGCCAGCATTGCAATACTTGCAAGACTTCCCTCGTCGTAAGCCTGGGCCTGCGCGTATTTTGATCCTAACGCCTACTCGCGAACTGGCGATGCAAATTGCCGATCAAGCACGTGCTTTGGCAAAAAATACCAAACTCAACATTTTCACCATCACTGGTGGTGTTCAGTACCAAGAGCACGCCGACATCCTTGCAACAACACAAGACATTGTGGTTGCGACACCTGGCCGTTTAAAAGAATACATTGATGCAGAACGTTTTGATTGTCGTGCAATCGAATGGTTAATCCTTGATGAAGCAGACCGTATGCTAGATATGGGTTTTGCTCCTACTGTCGATCGCCTATCTAACGAATGTCGCTGGCGTAAGCAAACCCTTCTGTTCTCAGCAACGTTAGAAGGGAAAGGCGTAGAAGGCTTTACCGCTGATCTGTTGAATGACCCAGCAGAGATTGATGCAAAATCACCGCTGCGTGAGCGTAAGAAAATTGCTCAGTGGTATCACCGAGCTGATGATGCTGAACACAAACTGGAATTACTAAAACACATTATTACTCAGCAAGCTGAGCGCACTATCGTCTTTTTAAAGACTCGTGAGCGTTTGGCTGAGCTACGAGCGCAGCTTGAAAGTGCACAGATTCCATGTTCTTGGATTCAAGGTGAAATGCCGCAAGATCGTCGTAACAATGCGATTTCTCGCTTCCGCGATGGTACTGTGAACGTGCTGCTAGCGACGGACGTTGCTGCGCGTGGTATCGATCTTCCGGATGTATCACACGTTATCAACTACGACATGCCGCGCACGGCTGATGTTTACCTTCACCGTATCGGCCGTACGGCTCGCGCAGGTAAGAAAGGTAACGCTATCTCAATCGTAGAAGCACACGACCAACCAATGATGGATCGCGTTGCGCGCTACGTGAAAGAAGACATCAAAGAGCGTTTCGTGAAAGAGATGCGTCCTAAACACAAAAAGCCTGTGTTTAAGAAGAAAAAGAAAAAAGACGACAAGAAAAAAGTAGCGAAAAAGAAAACCGCTAAGAAGAAGTAATCTTGTTGGAGCCAAGTAGCTCAAGCTAGAAAATAACAAAGGGTTGGCAATGCCAACCCTTTTTCGTTTGTGCTGATAGAGATTAACGTCGATTACGTCTCAATCAGCTTTATTTTTGCTCTTCACGTTTAAATACTAACTCTGTTGGCGTCGATTCATCTTCCACAAAGTAGTAACCCGCCGTATCAAACTTAGTCAGGTCTGCCACGCTCTCAACACGGTTTTCAATGATGTAACGCGCCATCATACCGCGCGCTTTCTTCGCGTAAAAACTGATGACCTTGTATTGACCATTCTTACAATCTTTGAATACTGGCGTGATCACTTGCGCATCTAAATTCTTTGGCTTAACCGCTTTAAAGTATTCATTTGATGCAAGGTTGATAAGGATATTATCACCTTGAGCAGAAATCGCTTCGTTAAGCTTGTCCGTAATTACATTGCCCCAAAACTGGTACAAGTTCGTACCCTTGTCGTTTGCAAGCTTGGTACCCATTTCAAGACGGTATGGCTGCATCAAATCAAGTGGTTTTAGTAAACCATAAAGACCCGATAGCATACGCAGATGATCTTGAGCATATTCGAAGTCCGCTTCAGATAAACTTTCGGCGTCTAGCCCTGTGTAAACGTCACCTTTAAATGCAAGAATGGCTTGTCGTGAGTTTTCCGTAGTAAACGTTTCACTCCATTCTTGGAATCGGCCCACATTTAAATCGGCAATCTTGTCGCTCACTTTCATTAAAGAGGCAACATCAGCAGGAGTCAGTTTGCGGCAAACATCGATAAGCTCTTTTGAGTATTCGACCAACTCAGGTTGAGTAAATTTTTCTGTCGCTAACGGAGACTCGTAATCAAGAGTCTTCGCTGGAGAAACTACGATAAGCATGACTTTCCCTTCTCTAATTTTGTTTTTAATAGGGTACAAAAAAAGCCATGCATTGTCTGCATGGCTTTTTACATCGTACTAATAGCTTTCAACTATGAGTGATAGCTCACTTAGTCTTTTTTATCGTTGTACCAAATGCCTTCTTCAAGCTGAGATTTCAGCTCTGGGAAGTCATTCGCATCAAATGTTGGCACTTTGCCTTCACCAAGCTGGCGGTTGTAATCTTTTGCCAGTTTAATCACGATGCCAGATAGCAAGATGATCGCCACCAAGTTGACTATCGCCATCAGACCCATAGAGACGTCAGCAAGCGACCATACGACTGGTAACGAAGCTAGTGCACCAAACATCACCATACCAAGAACAATAACGCGGAAAATGCTTAAGCCCGCTTTATGATTGTGCTCTAGGAAGATTAAGTTCGTTTCAGCATACGAGTAGTTTGCAATGATTGAAGTAAACGCAAAGAAGAAGATTGCCACAGCAACAAAGATGCCGCCCCAATCGCCAACTTGTGAGCTCAATGCACGCTGAGTTAGCTCGATACCCGTCACTTCTGTTGCTTGACCGACATACTCACCAGACATCAGGATGATAGCCACTGTCGCAGAACAGATAACGATCGTATCCATGAACACGCCTAGCATCTGTACGTAACCTTGAGACGCTGGGTGTGGTGGGTAAGGTGTTGCTGAAGCTGCCGCGTTAGGTGCCGAACCCATACCTGCTTCATTCGAGAATAGACCGCGCTTGATACCGTTAATCATTGCCTGTGCAATTGCGTAGCCAAGACCACCTGCTGCTGCTTCTTGCAGACCAAATGCACTCTTAAAGATAAGCATCAATACATCAGGTAATTTCTCTAGGTTAGAGAACATGATGAACAGCGCTAGGGCTAGATAAAGTAGTGCCATGATCGGAACGATCATCTCAGCAACTCTTGCGATACGCTTGATGCCACCGAAAATAACAATTGCAGACAGTAAAACAACAGCAATACCGACATACAGGTTATTCCAACCAAATGCGTTGCTCATTGCATTGGCAATTGAGTTAGCTTGTACGGCGTTGAATACCAAACCAAAAGCGATGATTAGGAAAACTGAGAACAACACGCCCATCCAACGCATGCCCAAGCCTTTTTCCATGTAGTAGGCAGGGCCACCACGGTAGTTGCCATCATCATCTTTGGTTTTGTATAGCTGCGCCAGTGTGCTCTCAGCAAACGATGTTGCCATACCAAGCATTGCAATCAGCCACATCCAGAAGATCGCACCAGGACCACCCGCAGTCAATGCAACTGCAACGCCCGCCATGTTACCTGTACCAACACGTGCAGCAAGACTAGTACAAAGCGCTTGGAAAGAGGAAATACCAGCTTTGTCTGCTTTACGGCTGTTCTTAAGAACAGAGAACATGTGGCCGAAATGGCGGAACTGAATGAACCCTAATCGAACGGTGAAGTAAATACCAACACCAACAAGAAGATAAACCAGAATCGAGCCCCAGAGGAGATCGTTCATCAAATTGATTAAGTCTGTCATGTGTACCTCAAAGTGAGTTGCGCCAGTCTATGCGTCCTAGCCATCCACCAAATTGCCTGCTAAGTGTCAAAGTGTGCTTAGCTTTTTAAGTAATGTTTATGGGCAATCTAGAATCGTAAACGTCGCTTCATGCATCCATTTTACGTACCAGCGTATTTTTTGACGGGCGGATAATGCAACCTAGGAGCGCAAAAATCAATATGCAACAATAAGAATAACATTGTTATTTTTCACTATAAAGTCACCAAAAAATAACATAAATAGAAGACTTAACACTCAAACTGCGCAACATTTCAATTACCAAACACCAACATAAATAATTATTCTTCATTAAATGGAATGGTAAACCGTATAAACAAGAACAAGCTAGTATTCACAAGGTGTTACATAAATTTACGCTAGTGATTTACCATCTAATTGAACACTATTTCATCAAACTGATTTTATGCAACTTTAACCTTTGCGCAGTACACCCATTCATCAAATCGAATTAACATAGAAAATCTCTCTATTTAATCGTTTTCTTGAGATCGTTTGTGCATTTTTTATCCACATCGTTGCAATAAAAAGTGTGATTTTGAGAATATTTTTGCACGAAAATGTCATGCTACCGACACAAATGCGAAATATATCATGGTTATTCTCACGGCTATTGTGGTACTTAAAAAACTCCACAAGGACTGGTTACAACAGTTTAGCTTAAGAAAGGTAAAGGTGGCTTATGGAAGGCTTTCAACTAGATGACATTTTTAATCTGGATACTACCTCAACAACCAAATCTCGTGCCAAACCAGTAAAGCGAAAGTGGCGTGAAATAGAAGAGATGAACGACAGACGCAATTTGCTTAAAGAGCTGCGCGAACTTGATGTCTGTACCGATTATAACTTGGAAGACATTAAACTCTAATTCAAACAAAAGGCACCTTACAGGTGCCTTTTGTTTTTTGTTTACGGTCACTGTAAACACCGTGAGTTTATGTACCAAGGTTTAAGTATGAATACCATTATTACTCAATGAGAATCTTCCGTACTTTTTGCCGAGAAATATGCACACTAAATTTTCGGTTGATTCCCAATAAATAAGAAATGTATCTCACAAACCCGAGAGACGGCTTTCGCTCGCTCAGGTTTCATCATTCAGGCTTAAACATACTCAGTATCACTTTGACGAACACGTTCGGCCAACTGCTTATAACGATCAGCAATCGTGTCACCAAACACAGGGTCATCCTCACTGACGCTCCATAAGCTCTCGACATGCTGCCAATCTTCTGTGGTAAATAACTCTTCAATGAGAGGCAAAATTTTTCGCTCTTCTAGCTCCAAGTGGTGCCTTTGCGATTCTATGAAATCTTCTAGGTGAGCGACAAACATGTCTTGTGGCACAACAGCATCCTGAAGGATCATCTCTATCACGGATGAAAACTCTCTGGTTTTACTCGCTAACTCTAGATGTTCTTTCTCTAAATTTTCCATGGTTTGTTGCTTACCATAGTGTTCTAGAAAGTGATGATAGAGGATATCTTCTTTCGGGTGGTGTACTTTCTCCGAATGATTAGAAAGGTAATCAACAATCTCGCTTACTAACGCATAGTTGATTACACGTTCTTTTTTTATCTCATTAAGCTTATGGCGCAGTATCGCCAACAGACGAACCATATAACCATGTTCGCGTCGAATTCTTTCGATCATCATAGCGTCTCTCCTTAACACCTACTTTTAGTAAGTGTACATGAGAAATTTACTATCAGCCTCGAGCGTGCTCAAAAAAACAGCGATCATAGCATCCATGGTCGCTGTCTCTTCATTTATACCGTTAATGGCAAATGCCAGTTGATTGGTGCTTTTTCTTGTGATGTAAGTAACTGGTTTGCTTGAGAGAAATGCTTACAACCGAAAAAGCCTCGATGTGCAGAGAGTGGCGATGGGTGTGGGGCAGCTAACACATGGTGCTTATTGCGATCAATAAAGCGCCCTTTCTTCTGCGCGTGTGACCCCCACAGCAAGAACACTACACCTTCTTGATGCTGATTAATGGCTTCAATCACTCGATCAGTAAACGTTTCCCAACCTGTCTTTGAATGTGAATGCGCTTTACCTTGCTCTACCGTTAATACCGTATTGAGTAACAATACGCCTTGTTCAGCCCAGCTTTGCAAAAAACCATGCTGAGGGATTTGGAAACCTTCAATATCTTGCGCCAGCTCTTTATACATATTAACCAGTGACGGTGGCGTTTTAATGCCAGGAAGTACAGAGAAGCACAGGCCATGCGCCTGATTTGGGCCGTGGTATGGGTCTTGTCCTAGAATAACGACCTTAACTTCTTTGAACTCGGTAAAACGAAACGCGTTAAAGACATCTTTTGCGGGAGGAAAAATAGCTTTGCCTGCGGCGCGTTCGGCTTCAACAAAATTCAAGGTGTCTACAAAGTAGCTCTGCTTTTTCTCTTCGCCGATCACATCGTGCCAAGTGGGTGACTGATTCATGGAAAGTTCCTGTCCTAAATTTTGCTTCTATTCTAACGAGCGAAACTCAAACAAACAAAAACTTACCACGAACTTGAGACAAGTAATGAAAGACTAATGCTTCTGTGGCGTTCGAAAATGCCCCTGTCCGGTAATGTGACGATTAGGCATCGGTAAGCGAAGCACGCGACGAGTGTAAGCATAAGGAGTAAAAGAGAGTGGTCGAGACATGTTGGCATCCTTCTTTGCTAATTCAGAGATTAATGTTCAATGACTAAGAAAGAAAGGTGCCAACTTTGTGGTTACGCCATTAACTGACAATGGCCGCTAAATGGAATTGACGCAACGTGTTGATCTCTTGCTGCCAAATATCTGGATCAATTGTTTCTAAAATCAGAGGGATACCATCAAAACGAGGGTCTTTCGCGATGTACTCAAAGCAATCCCACCCGATCTCTCCTTTACCTAGGGAATGGTGGCGATCTACTTTGCTGGCAAACTCTACTTTTGAATCATTTAGATGCATTGCTCTTAAATAGTGCATACCTACAATACGGTCGAACTCTGCAAAGGTGCGCTCGCAATCTTCTTTTGTACGTAAGTCATAACCAGCCGTAAAGGTATGGCAGGTATCAATACAAACGCCGACACGATCTTTATCTTCCACTTGCTCGATGATTTCAGCAAGGTGCTCAAACTTCCAGCCTAAGTTAGTGCCTTGACCTGCCGTATTCTCGATAACAGCGATCACATTCGGCACCTCTTTATGCGCAAGATTGATCGACTCGGCGATCGTCGCGAGGCACTCCTGTTCAGAGACTTTCTTTAGGTGACTACCCGGATGGAAGTTAAGCAAAGTCAGCCCCAACTGATTACAACGCTCCATTTCATCAATAAATGCCGCGCGGGATTTATTCAGCTTTTCTTCTTCCGGCGCACCCAAGTTAATCAGATAAGAATCATGGGGAAGAATATGTTCTGCTCCGAAACCCAGCATTTTACAGTTCGCTTTAAACGCACTGATGGTTTTTGCTTCTAAAGGCTTCGCCACCCACTGGCGTTGGTTTTTTGTAAATAGTGCGAATGCATTCGCGCCAATTTCACGAGCTCTCAACGGAGCTTGATCGACCCCACCAGCAGCAGAGACATGTGCACCAATGAGTTTATTCCCAAGCTTGTTTTTCATGTTTGTCATTTAATCACTTTAGACTTTCAGTATTGCTACCTAAATACAGATAGTTGCGTTAACCAGTTTAAACTTTAATCTCAATTTGTAGTAAATTTACAACAAAAACAGTTATTAAATATTTTTTATATTATCAAATAAATTGTAATTAGTTTGTTTTCAAAGGTTTTATTGATTTAACTCAATAAAAACACCTTAATAAAAATAATGTTTTTGGTTGTTTTTTGACTTAAATCAATATTAAAATAGTGGATATTAGCTATATAATACTCAGCTCAACGAAAATTCGAAAATTAACACCAATAATCACCACGTAAGTGGTCTAGGAGATAGTGATGATCCAAGGTATCCAAATTACAAAAGCGGCAAACGACGACCTACTAAACTCTATCTGGCTATTAGATAGCGAAAAAAATGAAGCTCGTTGTGTTGCTGCAACTGCTGGCTACGAAGCAGACCAAGTTATCGCAATCAGCGACCTAGGTGAATACGAAAGCCGTGAAGTTGCAATCGAAACTGCTCCTCGTATCGAAGGCGGCCAACACCTAAACGTGAACGTGCTTAAACGCGAAACACTAGAAGATGCAGTTGCACACCCAGAGAAATACCCACAACTAACTATTCGTGTTTCTGGTTACGCAGTACGTTTTAACTCGCTAACTCCAGAGCAACAACGTGATGTAATCGCTCGTACTTTTACTGAGACTCTATAATCTCTCAGTAAACTAGCTCGCTAGAATTTAAAAAGCTTGGTCAGCAATGACCAAGCTTTTTTTGTTTCAGAATCCTTCTAACCCCTTTCTATAATGGAAAGCAACTCGCCTCTAAGGTGCATTTCTTTGCGAAGGATCTTTCTGAAACGCTTGCGCTACAGAGGTTGGATCAAGCCTATCTCTTTGCAGTGACGCCCCTTCTGCCCACCAAATCAATTGATGCATCGTGCGATTCATATAGTTGTCCCACTGCGTCTGCTCCGACTCATCCGCAGCAACGCCCTGTTCATCAAAGACTTCTTGCGCTTTCGGAATGTGGATCATCGCAGAGACAGGTAGACATCCAAGTTCAGATAAGAAGGTACGCATAGAAACGGCAGCTCTAACACCCCCCCATTGTCCGGCAGAATAGGTCACGATAGCACTCGGCTTGTAAGAAAACAGCGAACTGCCGAAATGGTTAAGCGTGTTCGCCAAAGCAGGACTCATCGAATGGTTGTATTCCGGGCTAACCATCACATACCCATCGGCCTGTTTGATTTTGTCTGCCAGCTCACTTAGGTGCTCTGGCACTTTAGAGCGGTGATAAGCAAACTCGGGCTTAAACACATCGCCAAAGTCATAGTCCAATGGGTCAATGATTTCGACCGTATGTTGCGAATGCTGACTCACGATGAGTTTTTCACACGCTTTACTGACTCGCATTCCTAAACGGGCTGGTCGTGGTGGCGTGCTGTCTCTCACTGAGCCAAGAAAAATCAAAAAATGCATGCTTCTCTTTCCATCTCATTTAGTTAAGTTCGTTTCTCAATCATAAAGAGAGTCAAAACTTACCGACAATAAAAAAGGTGAATGATTACTCATTCACCTCTCGTTATTTCTGTTTTTGATACTTACTATACTTTGAAGCTTACTGCACGCGGCGCAGTACTTGTTTCAATGCGTCAAAGTCTGCGTCGAGCTCTTCCGATAGCAGCTCCATCGCAGCGTGCTTCGCTAGTGGCGCAGGAAGCTCGATATCGGATTCTAGAATATCATCCACGACTTCTTTGAACTTCGCAGGGTGAGCAGTACATAGGAACAGACCGGTTTCACCTTCTTGCAGTTGTTCTTCAAGCACTCGGTAAGCAATCGCACCGTGCGGTTCACACAGGTAACCCATGGCGTATAGATCTTTTACTGACTGTGCGCTTTGCTCATCAGATACAGCACCTTTACCTAGCGTCTCCAAGCCCCACTCTTTCACGCGACACAGCTCCTCAATACGAGGCCAGTTGTTTGGTTGGCTCACGTCCATCGCATTCGATGTTGTTGCGACTGTTGGTTTTGGCTCCCACTTACCTGTTTGTAGGTAGCGCGGTACAGTGTCATTAGCATTAGTTGCCGCGATAAAGCGTTTGATAGGCAGACCCAGCGCTTTTGCCAGTAGACCAGCAGTTAGGTTACCAAAGTTACCGCTTGGTACAGACACAACTAGGTTTTCACGCTCTTGTTTGCTCATTTGCGCAGCTGCTTCAAAGTAGTAACAGATTTGCGCCATCAAACGGCTGATGTTGATTGAGTTT
Source organism: Vibrio sp. Y176 (assembly GCF_033438945.1). Taxonomy (NCBI): domain Bacteria; kingdom Pseudomonadati; phylum Pseudomonadota; class Gammaproteobacteria; order Vibrionales; family Vibrionaceae; genus Vibrio; species Vibrio sp. Y176. Next base: position 70,323 of record NZ_JAWOQS010000004.1, read on the forward strand.
GCAGAGTTCAGACCGATCTCTTCACGCAGTGCAGAATCATCAAAAGCTTGCTTAACCAGTGCCTGACACGCATCGAAGTCTCCATCGATCGCGACAGTGTGAATGTTTTTACCAAGCGTACAGAATAGCTTCTCTTGCAGTGGGCTGATTTTGCCTTTCGGGTAAAGAATCACAACGTTGATGTCTTCCATACCGTAGAAAGCATGTGCAACCGCTGCGCCAGTATCGCCAGAAGTTGCCGTTAGGATAGTGATCTTGCCGCCATCCGAAACCGCAGCAAGAGATTGCGCCATAAAGCGACCACCAAAGTCTTTAAACGCAAGCGTTGGACCATGGAACAGTTCCAGAGCGTAAACACCGTCTTTGACCTGATTAATTGGCGCAGGGAATTGGAATGCAGCATCAACAAGAGCATTCACTTGCTCCTCTGTAAGTTCATCTCCAATTAACGCCGATAGAATCTTAGTGCTACGAGAGACAAAGTCTTCTGCAAGCAGCGCATCGATATCTTCAAATTTTGGTAATTCCGATGGGAAAAATAGACCTTGGTTACGGCCTAACCCTTGGCGAACGGCTTGGCCAAAGGAAACTTGTTCATCATTTTCTTTTATATTGTAAAGCTTCATAGCTCACTTCCTGTTACTTTCGAACCCTGCTTATCTAGACGACAAACGTGGACGAATCCTTCTTCGTTTTGTACGTAGTTTTGTTCTAACCAGCGAGCAACTCGCTCAGCGACATCTTTCTCTTTGCAAATACTGAACAGTGTCGGACCACTGCCAGAAATACCGGTTGCCAATGCACCCGCAGACGCTGCGTATTGACGTGCATTCGCAAAACCTGGAAGCAGTTTCTCACGATACGGTTCTGCGATCACGTCTTTGATCATTTTTGCAGCAAGTTCTGGCTGACCAGAATGACACGCATGAATAAAGCCCGCAAGGTGGCGACCATGAGCAATGATATCTTGTCGGCGGTATTGAGATGGTAGGATCTCACGCGCTTCCGCCGTTGATACCTTGATACCCGGATACGCCATCACCCAGTACCAATCATCAAAGCAAGGCACTTCTTGACTGATGATACCCAACTCTTCAAGCATCAGTTGCACACCACCAAGGTAACATGGCGCAACGTTGTCGTAGTGAATACCACCAGAGATCTTGCCTTCCATCTCTCCCATCAGCGCCAATAATTCTGTCTCGTTAAGTGGCTGTCCATGGAATCGGTTCAATGCATCTAATGCAGCGACGATAGAACATGCACTTGAGCCTAAACCAGAGCCAATTGGCATGTTCTTTTCTAGCGTCATCTCAAGTGGTTTTAGCTCAACGCCTTTTTTGTCTAACTCACGAGCAAACACGAGCCAACAGTCGTAGACGATGTTCTCTTTTGGTTCAGTTGGCAATTTCTCAACAAAATCACCCGCCGTTTTAAGGCTGAACGGATCAGCCCCAGATTTCACCAATACACGGTCACCCAATAGTGTGCCATCCACTGGAGACACGGCAGCCCCCAGCACATCAAAGCCAACGCTTACATTACCAATTGATGCTGGGGCATAAACCACTACATCCATATCACTTGAACTCATTATTGTTATACCCCTAGTTTCCAACCTAAAGTACGCATCACGTCAGAAAATACACCCGCAGCCGTTACTTCGGTGCCTGCACCATAGCCACGTAACACTAGTGGGATTGGCTGATAGTAACGGCTGTAAAATGCCAGTGCGTTTTCACCGTCCTTGATTTTATACATTGGATCGTTTTCATCCACCGCTGCGATGCTTACTGTGCACTTGCCCTCATTAATCTCACCAACGTAGCGCAGTACTTTGCCCTCTTCCGCTGCCTTTGCAGATAATTCTTTAAAGTAGGCGTCTGCTTCAGGTAAACGCGCCATAAATTCATCAACGCTACCAGAATCATCAAAACCTGGTGGCAGTGCTTGATCAACCACAACGTCTTCTAGTTCTAGAGACATGCCTGCTTCACGAGCTAGGATCAGAAGCTTACGCGCGACATCCATACCAGAAAGATCATCACGAGGATCCGGTTCAGTAAAACCATTTTCTTTTGCGATATTAGTTGCTTCACTTAGGCTCATACCTTCATCTAACTTACCGAAGATGTATGACAGAGAGCCAGAAAGAATACCGCTGAAGCGCTCTAGCTCATCACCCGCTGAGATTAGGTTTTGCAGGTTTTCGATTACCGGTAGACCCGCCCCCACAGTTGTTTCGTACATCAGCTTGCGACGAGAGCTGCGCGCAACATCGCGAAGCTGATGGTAGTAAGCCATGCTTGCTGTGTTTGCTTTTTTATTTGGTGTAACGACATGGAAACCAGCAGCTAAGAAATCAGCGTATTGATTCGCGATATCTTCACTTGATGTACAGTCAACCAATACTGGGTTGATGATGTGGTTACGTTGAACCAAAGAAATCAAACGCGCTAGGCTGAACTCTTCTGTCGCTGCCGACATACGATCACGCCAATGATCGAGTGGAAGACCTTCACTATCAAGCAGAAGACCTTTGCTGTTTGCCAAGCCACACACGCGGATCACGATGCCTTTTTCCGCAAGCTTCGCCTGTTGACGCTCGATCTGATCCACCAGCTCACCACCAACGCCACCAATACCAACCACGAATACGTCTAAGAAGTGCTTAGAGTTGAATAGGTTTTCGTGACACGCTTTGATCGCTTCAGAGATTTTATCTTCAGGAATCACGGCTGAGATAGCACGCTCAGATGAGCCCTGTGCGATGGCTACAATGTTTACGTTCACTTCAGCAAGAGATGAGAAGAAGCGAGATGCAACACCGCGCGATGTACGCATGCCGTCACCAACCAACGTTATGATTGAAACATTATCAATAAACTCGACCGGCTCTAATAAGCTATCTTTCAGTTCCAACTCAAACGCATCGGCCAGTACTTGTTGCGCTTTTGCTTTATCTTCTGCCTCAATACAGAAGCTAATGCTGTACTCAGAAGAAGACTGAGTAATAAGAACAATAGACACACCAGCGGAAGACATTGCGCCAAATACGCGGCTTGCCATGCCAACCATACCCTTCATACCTGGGCCGGAGACGTTAACCATGGTTAGGTCGTTTAGCGTCGTGATACCTTTGATCGCCAGATTGTCTTCACCAGTGTCTTGCCCAATCAGAGTTCCTGCACCTTGTGGGTTAAAGCTGTTTTTGATCAGACATGGGATGTGGAACTGCGCGATAGGAGCAATGGTCTTCGGATGCAAAACGGAAGCACCGAAGTAAGAAAGCTCCATTGCTTCTTGGTAGCTAAGAGATTTAAGTAAGCGAGCATCTTCCACTAAACGAGGGTCGCAGTTGTATACACCGTCTACGTCAGTCCAGATCTCACAACAATCTGCGCGCAGACACGCCGCAAGAACCGCCGCTGAGTAGTCTGAACCATTACGACCTAGTGTAACTAGTTCACCTTTCTCGTTACCGGCAGTAAAACCAGGCATGATGTTCACATGACCTTGAGGAAGAGGATTCTGGCGGAAGTTCTGAGTCGAAACTTCAACATCGACCATGGCTTCTAGGTGATCGCCTTTTGCGTATAGATACTCGACTGGGTCGATAAGATGCGCAGGTTGGCCTTTCGCTTCAAGCACTGCCTTCATCAATTGAATTGAAACGCGTTCGCCTTTGCTGATGATGCGTGCATTGACGTTATTTGGGCACATGCCAAGAAGGTTGATGCCATGAACGAACTGGCGTAATTGAGAGAGAGAAGTTTTCACTTGGTTATCGAAAGCTGAGCCATCGATATTGGGTAGTACTGCTTGGATTTGAGTGAAGAGCGTTTTAAACGACTCCTCCAACTCTTTGATTTGTAGTTCTGCTTCACCATTGCGCAATGCGCCTTCAATGACCGCAACCAATTTGTTTGTTGTTTTACCAGGAGCGGAAAGAACAACCGCGACTTCTTCTTGTTGAGCGTTATTGGCAATAATGTCTGCCGCTCTCAAAAAGCGATCTGCATCAGCTAGTGATGATCCGCCAAACTTCAATACTCGCATCCCTTCCTCCGGTATATCTTCTTAAATTTGTCTAAATTCTGGATAAAAAAGCATAAAAAAAGGCCTGTATCTTGTTGGATACAGGCCTTTTTGTGAATTTCTTTCGCTCAGCAGCCTGCCCCAACATGTGTCGTGTCGGTAATAATAATGGTCGTGGTCATTACTACTAGGCTGTTAGATGGCATAAATAAATATTCAACGTTAATTGTGTTTGCTTAACTCTACGTTTACCGAGTTTCTGATACATAGTCAACAAAAAATTGTTTGTTTTTCCATCTTTCAGAGATTTCTGCTAAGCAATGTCATTGATATTTATAGTTAATTACACATTATTGATCATTTGGAAATCTACAGTTAGTTTTTGTAAAGGACTTAACTATCATCACCAGTTCGGTTTTTTATCTAATAACTAGTCTAATCTTTGCCATAAAACGTACGATCAAATAATTCGAGAGGGTTGTGACACATAACAACAACTTAACTGTGACTTATGTTCATAGGATCGAATTATTTAGAAAATAGGTGAGCTAGCTTTCATATTCTATGCTTTAATAGTGAGAAGCTTTGGGCGCATACTAATAAAAAAGTTGACACAAGGAGTGGTGAACATGAAAAGATGGCTTTTTCTGTTGCTGTTTTTTGTGCCTGGTGTTTGTCTAGCAAACGAGCTTCCGCCGCTTCCAGGTAAATCATCCCCTTCTCCTCATAAACTATTCATTTCCAGCGACAGTTACCAGTCTGACAGTTTTGATGTTTGGAATATCGATACGGGTTACGCCTACGAACTTTTTGATTCGGTAGACGTTTATGTCGGTGCGCGAGTCAATAACTCTCCTACCCAAAATCAAAGTGGTTTTTTGAGTGGGATCAGCTATCACTTTAATGATCGTGTCACGCTGAAAAGTACAGTTCGCTCTTACAAGAACGAAACAGCGGAAGGTATTCGCCAAGACGACAGCAGCCTCGCGGCTGAAGTCTCAAGTCGCGTAAAAATTACCGATAAACTGGATCTTCACGCGACTCTTGATTACCAAGATTGGCAACAAGGCTTTGAAGTTGGTCTAGGCTTTCGTTTTTAGAAGTCCAGCTTTTGCTTAGAAATCAATACACCGTTCCAGTCCGCGTAAACGTAGTGCTTAGGTTGAACGATTTGGTTTTGCATCGTTAAGGTTACGTTTACCTCTCCTATCCCGCGTTTCTCTGTTTTAAACGGGTTGGTACCAAGAGCTTGAACGCCGATGTCCATTTGAGATATTTGTGCTACGTCGCGTATTGCACCATAGACAATGATGCCTTCCCACCCATTTTCTATTCCGAGTATCGCTAATTGATCGCCGAGTAATGCTCTCTGACACGATCCATGTCCGTCAACAATCAATACTTTACCCGTTCCATCTTCGCCCAGTACTTCACGCACTTTCGAGTTATCGTGATAGCAGCGCACCGTAACGATTTCACCGTAAAAAGCGCTACGTTGACCAAAGTTCTGCAATGGTAAAGTAAGCAAGCTCACTTGGTCTTCAAATTGGTCACAAATATCGGGTGTAATGTCTCTCATATTTCCTCCGTGAATTTTCTCACCCAAGCGGTGCTTCAGTGAGCAGTATCCTTTTCTATACCTTTTATACGAGCCGAGGCTTAATGGAGCCTAACATATGCAAAACTTTCGGCTGCGAGCACGCAATTAGATAAAGCTGGTCATTAATGACGTAATAAATCGCGTTTTGTTGAAAGTCATTCGCCAATTCAACGGCTACCTCTGGCGACAACTCGACGGCAAAGCTTTCCTCATACCATGTAAAAGCGCTATCACCTACCGTGACAGGCGCGTAATTAACGTGCTGTAGCTGTTTTTCTAACGCGTGATTGTTTATGCTGTTCTCTTCTTTGGACCTCAAGTTACTGTATGGGTTCCAAGCGGTTATCACAGCATAGTTTGAAACACGCCACTCGGCTTCGAATCTGAAAAAAGATTCTGAATAAGCATTCCATAACGATGCGTCTATGTTCGTATTACTTTTTTCTATCATAAGTCTTAAACGATTAATAACAGTTACATTTCATCAATTGATATAAATCAACAAACTGAATGGAATTAACATTTGAGCATTGTTAGCATGCTGTTAACAATATAAAATCTGCTCAATATCTTAGGGTGTTTACGTTTCAGGCCCCACTGAAAGCAGAAATGAAAGGTAAACAAGCCCTTTAGAATAAACGTCGCCATTGGATACTGGTGAGTTGGCAAAATTCCATGGAGGGCGGATAACTGAAAGAAGTGTTTTTTTGATCAACTTGATTTATTATCAAAATCACATTACCTGTATGTTATATTTTTGCCTAGAATTTATTCTATTAGCACAATTTTGTCACAAATTTAGGTACCGCCAATGCAAACCCCGCAGATTCTTATCGTTGAAGATGAGCAAGTAACTCGTAACACTCTTAAGAGTATTTTTGAAGCAGAGGGATACGCTGTTTTTGAAGCCAGTGACGGTGAAGAGATGCACCAAGTGTTGTCTGATAACTCAGTCAACTTGGTTATTATGGACATTAATCTTCCAGGCAAGAATGGCCTTCTACTAGCGCGTGAACTACGCGAGCAAGCGAACATTGCTTTAATGTTCCTGACAGGCCGTGACAATGAAGTAGACAAGATCCTAGGTCTTGAGATTGGTGCAGATGACTACATCACTAAACCATTCAATCCACGTGAGCTAACTATTCGTGCACGTAACCTACTTAGTCGCTCAATGAGCTCTAACGCGGTGCAAGAAGAGAAGCGCTCGGTAGAAAAGTATGAATTCAACGGTTGGGTACTAGACATCAACAGCCGCTCTCTAGTAAGCCCTGCTGGTGATAGCTACAAGCTACCTCGCTCTGAGTTCCGCGCATTACTGCACTTCTGTGAGAACCCGGGTAAGATTCAAACTCGTGCAGATCTTCTTAAGAAGATGACTGGTCGTGAACTTAAGCCACACGACCGTACTGTAGACGTAACGATTCGTCGTATCCGTAAGCACTTTGAGTCTGTTTCAGGTACGCCAGAAATCATCGCCACTATCCACGGCGAAGGTTACCGCTTCTGTGGCGATCTAGAAGACTAGATTTAACCGCTAATATGCGAAGGGCTTGCTCATTGAGCAAGCCCTTTTTGTTTTAGGTCTAACGACTAATGCAACATCATTGCGGTTAATAAACCTTGTTAATCTTCACGTACTTTTCGACTAACCAACGCTGTTTACCCGCATCGTCTAGAAGCACTGCGATATCAACCGATTTTTCTGTGTTCACATCAATGTGAGACGAGAACGCCACCTCCCATCGGCTTTCACTGTGCGTTCGAGTATCTAAAGACGCACTGTCCACCAACCACTCTTTTTGCCCCTGTTTAATAATAAGAGCTTCTGCCGTTAGATTTGCAGGAAGTAACTGATCTCCTTCGAGGTAAAGTGCACCTTGAATACTTTGCTCTTCCACGTCCCCAATATTCGGCATGAGGTTCACCCATAAATTACTTTTGAGCTCAACATTAACCTCATTAATCGTAATCTGACTGTTTTGTTGCCAATTCACATTTGGAACGGAACTACAGCCTGCCATCAATGCCATGGTTAATGCCAATGGTGCGATTCTTTTCATGTTATTTCCTTTGTTCCAACCAACTTTTGAGGACTTGAATATCGTTTTGGTATTCATTTTTGATCTCTTCAACCCAGTCTGAAATGTTTTCCCACCATGCTGGCATATCGGGCGATTGCGCTTTTTGCGCCACACTTTGGATACGTTTCAGGCCAATTGAACCTGCAGCACCTTTGATTTTATGCGCTTCAGAAACAATCCCATCTTGATCTTTCGCTGTCATGTTTGAATCTAAGACATCGATATAGTCTGGCATCATATCTTCAAACATTTTTATGCTGTCGTAGACAGGTTTTGCACCAACAATGTCGACGTAAGACTCTAACATATCCATATCGAGCAAATGTGTCTCAATCACAGGAGAAGGCACTGGCTCTTCCACTGTTTCGGGACCGCTCACTACTTCCTTAGGTTGTTCTAACTGGTGAGCGAAGAATTTATCAATCACTGACTGAATGGCATTCACTGCCAGCGGCTTACTGATCGCATCATCCATGCCGTTATCTAAGTATTCACGACGATCTTTCATTACATTAGCAGTTAAGGCGACCAATGGAGGAAGATTGTTATAATGCTTGCGGTAATAATTGGCGACATCAAAGCCCGTCATATCAGGCAGTTGGATATCCAACAACGCTAAGTCGTATTTTTCTGGCACAAAGTTCACTAACGCTTCTTGGCCCGTCATTGCCACGGTGACAGAGTGCCCTAGGCTCTCAAGTAACGATTTAGCCACAGTTACGTTAAGCTCGATGTCTTCGACCATAAATATGTTGAGGCGCACATTGTCGCGTTTCGCATCAATGACTGGCTCAGCTAGTTCAACAATCGGAACGTGGATCGATACAGTAAAAGTGCTACCAAAGCCTTCCTCACTGGTAACCGTAATGTCACCATCCATCATATTGATCAGTTGCTTAGATACCGCCAAACCAATACCTGTACCGACCGCATGCAGGTTGTCCTTGCCTGATTTCACTTGGTAGTACATCGCAAAGATCTTATCTAGATCTTCGTCTGGGATACCAATACCTGTGTCTTCCACTTCCATAATAATGGTCGCAAAATCGTCTTCGACATCCGCGCTCACTGTCATCACAACGCCACCTTCTTTGGTGAACTTCATTGCGTTGCTGACCAAGTTCCAAATCACCTGACGTAGACGGGTTGCATCCACTTCAATTGCTTTTGGCAAATCGCTTAAACGTTCTAAGTCAAAGCGTAACCCTTTTTGTTCTGCCATCAGAGCTGAGATGCTTTCAATCTCTGCGACGAAGTCTTCGAAGTTAAGTGGCGCAGGTAATAGTTCTAACTTACGGCGATCAAATTTATCCATATCGATAATATCGTTGAAGATGTTACCTAGCGTAATCGCACTCACATTGATGGTCTGCATGTGTTTACGCTGCTCTTCTGTCAACGGACTATCTAGAAGCATACGACTTAAGCCTACAATGCCATTCAGCGGCGTTCGCAGCTCATGACTGATGGTTGAGATGAAGGTAGTTTTGTCGCGGCTTGCTTTCTCTAACGACTCTTCATGGCGCTTACGTTCAGTGATATCACGACCGAACCCAACGAGACCAAGGTGGCGGCCATCTTTGCTGTAAAATGGCACTTTACGCAGCTCAAAGTAATGCTTGCGACCATCTGGGTATTCGAGCCATTGCTCGTAAGTAATTGCTTGATTATCGGCAAAAACCTTTTGGTCAGTATCAACGATATGCTCGGCGATTTCTTTGCTATACACATCCCAAGGGCTTAATCCGACTAACTGGTGCTCTTTCTTGCCCGTTAGCTCTTCCATCGCGCGGTTACAGCCAGAAAAAACACCATCCGCATTGCGGTAGTAAATTAAGTCTGGTGAGGCATCAATAAATGAACGCAGTAATGCAGTACGTTCTGCCAACTCTAATTGAGTACGTTCGCGTTGGAATACCTCATTTTCGAGGTCTTGCATCGCCTCTTCACGCGCTTCTTCCGCTTTAATACGCTCTTCAATTTCTTGGTTAAGCTTTTCAATGTTTTGTTGAAGTTGGTAATTCAACTCTTGATCTCGCGAACGCATGTCCTTCAGTTTGGACACCAGCTTAGTTAAACGCTGGCGAGACTCTTCTAGTTGATCGACAACCACAGAGAGGAAGTAAACCGCCCAAGGGGTGATCAATAGACCAAAAAACACCGAACGGACAATGTCGATATCATCTACTCGCCCTTTAAGAGCTAAAGTAATCCCTACCTGCACCACAACAGCTAATGCCACCAGCGCAAGGGCTAGCAAAATAGAGAAGCGAACAATCCCCAGTTTGACTAGCAAGTCGACATAATACTGGGCGAGATTTTTCATGGGTTTCATTAACTACTCCATGGTGGTGGCTAGATAGCGCCATTCGATGATGAAAAACAGGTAAATGCACTCGACCTAACGCAATTTAGGTCTGTTTGATTAGTGAAAAACACACGGTGCGATCTGCGCTTGTGACACGAGATAGAAAGATAAACCAACGAGCGCACAGGCTTCTGTAAGTTTAACGTGTTTAATACGGTGATTTAAACAATCAGCTATCAACTTAGAGCAAGCGGTCACAAAGCGTTAGCAAGAACTGGGGTGAATACAGGTGCGATTACGTCCATCAGCTTTAGCTTGGTATAACGCACTGTCAGCCATAGCGATGCCCATTTCGGGTTCATCACCATGCTGAGGAATGTAAGAGACCAGACCGATACTGACGGTAAGGCGTTCAGATGCTTCTGAACTGTCGTGTTCCATATCAAGCTGTAGAATTTTCTCATGAATACGCTGTGCTACGTTGCGCGCACCTTCCGTGGTGGTATTCGGCAAGATAAAACCAAACTCCTCGCCACCATAACGCGCAACACAATCCGAAGAACGATTGATGACTTGTGTAAACACGGTAGCGACACTGACTAACGCTTCATCACCTTGTTGGTGACCGTAACAGTCGTTGTAATCTTTGAAAAAGTCGATGTCACATAACATGATGGTGAGCGGCAGCTTTTCTCGAGCGTGGTGGTACCACAATACCTGCAGTTGTTCGTCGAAACGGCGTCGGTTCGATACTTGAGTTAAGCTATCCATAAAGCTCAATTTTTCTAACTCTAGGTTGGCTTTTTCCAACTTTTGTTCTGCAAGATAACGCTCAGAAATATCACGCGCCATGATCAGCACACCATTCGTTCCTGATGCTTTATCTTTAAAAGGCGATTTCACCACATCAAACCACGTACTTTTACCATCACTACTCACGACTTTATCTATGTATCGAACTGGCTCTAACTGGCGTAATGCTTCTAAGTCACTGTCTGCTAAGCGCGCGTACATCTCTTTAGGAATCACGTCTTGGAGGCGCTTACCTATCAAATCAGAAATTTTTGAAATGCCTAACGCCTTAACAAAAGGCTGATTACACGCTTGATAGACCATGTTCTCATTGAAAATACCAATAGAGTCCGGACTGGCATCCAGAATCGTTTGTAAGATAGTATCTCTTTGCGCTAGCGCCACCTCTGTATCTTTGCGACGCTCCATTTCATCTCGCAGATTCTGTTGCATCTTGTGCCATTCAGTCACGTCATGACTAATAGACAGCGTACCGATAAGCTCACCACTCGGCGAAACAAGAGAGTTTTGATTGACTTCCAGTAAGCAACTTCGACCTTGTGGATCCGTTGTCCATTTACGTTCGCTTTTTCTGGTCATCTCACCCAAGGTCTTGGATGCGCAAGCTTCTTCCCTTCGCCCTTGCCAGAATTGATCAAATGCTCGATTGGTCGTTAACAGATTGCCTTGGCGGTCTTGGGTACAAATCAGCTCTGAAAGTGAGTCTAATGCCGAACGTGCGATGATTAATTGCGCAAGTTCTTGTTGCTGCTCTTGGTGAGTGGCTTGATATGGCTGAGCATAAAGAATCCAAACTCGATGATTGCGCAATAAACTCTTTCTGCCTGACAGCTCCACTTTAATAGATTCACTATCAGATAGTCGCCAGTCAAAAGCCTGCTGACGAAAATGACGACTAGAGAAGCGATCGAGAAACTGCTCAAGCTCATGAATATCGAATAAAGCAGGATACAAATACCCCGTTCCCAAAGAGCGAATGCCTAATAACTGCATCGCAGCCTGGTTAGATAGCAAGAGCTGAGCATGGCTAGTGTCCACCACTATGACTGGATAGGGAGAATCCGTTACTAGTTGCTTAAGTGACGTCTGAAAGTGCAAATAGATCAGTGCTAACGCGCACACGCCTGCGATTAATAACAAGACGACATAGCCATAACCGCCTTGACCACCCCAAAGCCAATTGAGTAACTGATCCATCGTTTAAACCTTCAAAGAACACTGGTTAAAATATATCAGTTATTTATTGAGCGATCTGCTATTAATTCCGGTTTAGTATAGATAAAGGCATTCCCTGTAAGGCTCCCTTGAGCACCATGAGCACTGAGTTCTCGACCAATTTCCGTCATCGCTAGCCAACGGTTTTCACACCACAGAGGCGATAATAACGTGGGCCTCCTGGCTGCTGATGAAACGCGATGATAAATCACATCTGGTGGTGTCATACGAATCATTTCACTGGCGATCGCAACATATTCTTCTAATTCAGGGGCTTCTAGCTTTCCAGCACGCCAAGCTTTCGCCATGGTGCTACCTTCGACAATATGCAAGCCATGTAACTTGATGCCATCCGTTCCCACGGCCAACACTTTTTGCAGGGTTTCAATATTTTCGGCGCGGGTTTCTTTGGGTAAACCCACAATTAAGTGAGTACAAACCTTGATTCCGAGTGTTCGCGCACGCTTAGTGATTTCGGCATAACACTCAAAGTCATGACCACGATTGATACGTTTTAGGGTGTCATTGTTGGCGGTTTGAAGACCTAGTTCTAGCCAAATTTCATAACCTTGCTGTACATAGCCCGACAGTAAATCCAATACCGCATCAGGGACGCAATCAGGACGCGTCCCCACACAAAGACCAACCATGTCTGCAGCCTTTAGTGCTTCCTCATACATGTTTTTGAGAACTTGTACTTCGGCATAGGTACTGGTGTAGGCCTGAAAATAAGCGAGATACTTCTTCGCTCTGTGAATTTCACCTGCGCGATCTTTTAACTGTTCGTGAATGCTTTTTATCTGGACTTCTTCATCTGCAAACGAAGCCACATTGCAAAATGTACATCCTCCCCGCCCAATCGTGCCATCGCGGTTAGGGCAACTAAATCCACCGTGCAATGTTAACTTATGAACCTTTTCACCGTATCGACGCTGAAGATCTTGGCCGATTGTATTGACCAACTCATGTAACTGCATAAATTCTCACCAACAATAAATCGTAATCAATCTCACTACGATTTGTGTAAATAAATTACATCCCTGCAAGAAAAAACACACAATATTAATCAATTCAAACACCCATCATGCGGGTCAAAATCAATAAACTTGCATAATTAAAGGCAAAAATCGTTCATGTTGCGTAAATGTTAAACTAAAAATGCATAATTAAACGAAAAAATTGGGTCACAACGCCGACTTTTTCATTGCATTCTGAAGTGACAAAATTGTAGGATACTTACACAACCCCGTTATTTTTGTGACTTTTATTACAAAGCACACTGCGGGATTTGTCGGTGTTATCCCACTCCTACCTATATAAATCACTAGATAGTGATAATAAATAAAGGGATACCACCAAGGATTGTTTTTCTCGCAAAACTTTTCCTGCGAGATACGGAAAGGAATCAAGACCGGTCAACCTAGATCGGTGGCGATAATAAATATAAAGGACAAGACGTAATCAATAGTCTAGGTAGTATTTGCTGCCCGGTACTTTTGCGTCGACATTGAACTGGAAGGATGTATCTATGGTAGATAGAGAGCAAAATCCACAGGGTCTGTACACTCCAGAACTGGAGCATGACGCTTGTGGTATCGGTTTTGTTGCTCACCTTAAAAACCGTAAATCTCATGAAGTAGTGACTCAAGCATTGGATATGCTGGCTCGCATGGAACACCGTGGTGGTCAAGGTTGTGACCCATGCAGCGGTGACGGTGCGGGTATCTTGCTACAAAAACCTCATGAATTCCTATTAGAAGAAGCCGTTAAGCTAGGCATTAAACTGCCTTCGTTTGAAAAGTATGGTGTTGGTGTCGTTCTTTTCCCGAAAGACGAATACAAACGCGAGCAATGCCGTGACATTCTAGAACGTAATGCACAGCGTCTAGATCTTGAAGTTATCGGCTACCGCGTTTTACCAACCGATAACTCAATGATCGGTGCAGACCCACTAAGCACAGAGCCTCAGTTTGAGCATGTGTTTATCTCTGGTGGCCCTGGCATCACACCTGAAGAACTAGAACGCAAACTGTACGTTCTTCGTAACTACACTGTACGTGTTTGCCTAGAAAGCGTTTCGAACATTGGTGACGACTTCTACATTAACTCCATGTCTTACAAGACATTGGTATACAAAGGTCAGTTAACGACCGAGCAAGTACCTCAGTACTTCCTTGATCTGCAAAACCCGACCATGGTGACTGCACTAGCACTGGTACACTCTCGTTTCTCTACCAACACCTTCCCGAAATGGCGTCTTGCACAACCTTTCCGTTACATTGCCCACAACGGTGAAATCAATACAGTTCGCGGTAACTTGAACTGGATGAAAGCCCGTGAAGCAATTCTAGAATCAGACCTGTTCACTCAGGCTGAAATCGACATGCTTCTTCCAATCTGTCAGGAAGGCAGCTCGGATTCATCTAACTTTGACATGGCACTTGAGCTCCTAGTTCTTTCTGGTCGCAGCCTGCCACACGCATTAATGATGATGATCCCGGAAGCATGGCAAGAAAACAAAAACATGGATCCTAAGCGTCGCGCGTTCTATCAGTACCACGCGAACATCATGGAACCATGGGATGGTCCTGCATCAGTATGTTTTACTGATGGTGTCCAAGTTGGTGCGACACTAGACCGTAACGGTCTGCGCCCTTCTCGCTACACGGTGACCAAAGATAACTTCCTAGTGATGGCATCTGAATCTGGTGTTGTGGATATAGAACCAGAAAACGTTGAGTTCCGTGGTCGCCTACAACCAGGTCGTATCTTCGTTGCAGACCTAGAGCAAGGTCGAATCATCTCTGATGAAGAAGTGAAAGACACCATCGCAACGGCACAGCCTTACGAGAAGTGGGTAGAAGAAAACCTACTGAGCTTGAAGAAGCTGCCAGATGCGAGCAACCAGTTCAGCCAACCTAAGCCAGAACACCTTCTACACCGCCAACAAGCGTTTGGCGTAAGCACTGAAGAAGTGAACGAAATCATCGTTCCAATGGCGAATGACGCGAAAGAGCCATTATCAGCAATGGGTGCCGACTGGCCTCTTGCGGTTCTCTCTCATCAGTCTCAACATCTTTCAAACTACTTCAAGCAGCTGTTCGCACAGGTAACTAACCCACCGATTGACCCGATCCGTGAGCGTATGGTTATGTCGCTGAACACTTACTTGGGTAAAGACCAAAACCTTCTGACTGAAACACCACTTCACTGTCAGAAAGTCGAATTAGAATCGCCGGTTCTGGCGAACTCAGAGCTTGAAAAACTGCGTGCGATCGATAACGAGCACCTACAAGCGAAAACGTTGGATATCGTATTCCAAGCTAGTGAAGATCAAGGCAAACTTGAGCGTGCATTAAAACGTATCTGCCAATACGCAGAAGACGCGGTTATCGATGGTTACTCAATCATCCTACTCACTGACCGCGCAGTGAATTCAAACCACGCTGCGATCCCAGCAATGCTGGCAGTTGGCGCAGTGCACCACCACTTGATCCGTAAAGGTCTACGTGCGAAGTGTGACATCGTGGTTGAAACCGGTGACGCGCGTGAAACGCACCACTTTGCAACACTACTTGGTTACGGTGCGAATGCGGTTAACCCTTACCTAGTGATTGAAACCATCATTGAACTTCAACGTACGAAGAAGTTGGATCCAGAAGCGAACCCTCGTGATCTGTTCAACAACTACCGTAAAGCGATTAATGGCGGTCTTCTGAAGATCTTCTCGAAGATGGGTATCTCGACGCTACAGTCTTACCACGGCGCACAAATCTTCGAAGCGTTGGGTATCCACAAATCAGTGGTCGACAAATACTTCACAGGTACGGTTTCTCGTATCCAAGGTCTAACCCTTGATGATATCGCCAAAGAAGTGCTGATCCGTCACCGCATCGGTTACCCACAACGCGAAATCCCAATTCAAATGCTGGATGTTGGTGGTGTTTACCAATGGAAACAGCGTGGTGAGAAGCACCTATTCAACCCAGAGACTATTTCTCTACTGCAAGAGTCTACGCGCAACAAAAACTACGATCAGTTCAAGCAGTACGCAACAGCAGTAGATAAGCAGGGCGACAACGCGGTAACCCTGCGTAGCCAACTTGAGTTCATTAAGAACCCAGCCGGTTCTATCTCTATCGACGAAGTCGAGCCAATTGAAAGCATCGTGAAACGCTTCGCGACGGGTGCTATGTCATTCGGTTCTATTTCTTACGAAGCACACTCCACACTAGCTGTTGCGATGAACCGTCTTGGCGCGAAATCGAACTCTGGTGAAGGTGGTGAAGACCCAATGCGTTTCGAGCGCAAAGAGAACGGCGATTGGGAACGCTCTGCAATCAAGCAGGTGGCTTCTGGTCGTTTCGGCGTAACCTCTTACTACCTAACTAACGCTGATGAGCTGCAAATCAAGATGGCTCAAGGTGCGAAGCCAGGTGAAGGTGGTCAGCTACCAGGCGATAAAGTAGACGATTGGATCGGTGCAACACGTCACTCTACTCCGGGCGTTGGTCTTATCTCGCCACCGCCACACCACGATATCTACTCAATCGAAGATTTGGCTCAGCTTATCTACGACTTGAAGAACGCGAACCGCGCAGGCCGTGTAAACGTGAAGCTGGTATCAGAAGCAGGCGTAGGTACGATCGCTTCTGGTGTAGCGAAAGCGAAAGCGGACGTTGTACTAATCGCAGGTTTCGACGGCGGTACAGGTGCATCACCAATGTCTTCAATCCGCCATACAGGTCTTCCTTGGGAACTTGGCTTGGCAGAAACGCACCAAACGCTACTGAAGAACGGTCTACGTAACCGTATCGTGGTTCAAGCGGATGGTCAGATGAAGACACCTCGCGACCTTGCAGTGGCAACACTACTCGGTGCAGAAGAATGGGGCGTGGCAACCGCAGCCTTGGTGGTTGAAGGTTGTATTATGATGCGTAAGTGTCATAAGAACACCTGTCCTGTTGGTATCGCGACTCAAAATAAGACACTTCGCGAGCGCTTTGATGGCCGCGTAGAAGACGTCGTAACCTTCTTCCAATACATGGCACAAGGTCTACGTGAAATCATGGCTGAACTTGGCTTCCGCACTATCGATGAGATGGTCGGTCAAGGTCAGAAGCTGAAGATTCGCCAAGACGTTTCTCACTGGAAATACAAGAACCTAGATCTGTCTCCTGTTCTTCACGTTGAGCAACCACGTGAAGCTGATGGTGTATTCAACCAAGCTCAGCAGAACCACAACTTAGAAGAAGTGCTAGACCGTAAGCTGATTCAAGCAGCGATTCCTGCACTCGAGAAAGGCGAAGCGGTGAATGCCGAGTTCCCTATCGTTAACACGGACCGCTCTGCAGGTACCATGTTGTCGAACGAAATCTCGAAAGTGTACAAAGATGCCGGTCTACCTCAGCCAATGAACGTGAAGTTCAAAGGTTCTGCGGGTCAGTCATTCGGCGCATTCCTAGCTAAGGGCGTGAAGTTCGAAGTAGAAGGCGACGCGAACGACTACTGGGGTAAAGGCTTATCTGGCGGTACCTTAGTACTTTACCCAGATGCAAAATCAAGTATTGTCGCGGAAGACAACATCGTGGTTGGTAACGTGTGTTTCTACGGTGCAACTTCGGGTGAGTCTTTCATTCGCGGTATGGCTGGTGAACGTTTCTGTGTTCGTAACTCAGGCGCGAAAGTAGTAGTCGAAGGCGTCGGTGACCACGGTTGTGAATACATGACGGGCGGTGCAGCAATTATCCTAGGTTCAACAGGTCGTAACTTTGCCGCAGGTATGAGTGGTGGCGTGGCTTACGTATGGGATAAATCAGGTGACTTTGAGTCAAAACTGAACCCAGAGTTAGTAGACCTAGATCCAATCGAGAAAGAAGACAGAGATCTATTACTCGACATGCTAACTAAGCATGTTCAATTCACAGGAAGTGAAGTCGCTCAGTCTTTCCTAGACAACTTTGAAGCAAGCCTAGCCTCTATGGTTAAGGTAATGCCGCGTGACTACAAAGCGGTTCTTCAAAAGCGTAAAGCTGAAGCACAGTCTCAAGGAAACGAAACTCAAGTGGAGGCCGTATAATGGGTAAGCCTACTGGATTTTTAGAGCATGGTCGTGAACTACCACAGAAAATCGACCCAGCTGAACGCATCAAGAACAACAAAGAGTTCGTTCTGAACGAGGAGTTTGGTGACAAGATCAATACTCAGGCTTCTCGTTGTATGGATTGTGGTGTGCCGTTTTGTCATAACGGCTGCCCTATCGGTAACATCATCCCAGAATTTAACGACGCGGTTTATCGTGATAGCTGGGAAGAAGCTTGGAACATTCTAAGCTCAACCAATAACTTCCCAGAGTTCACTGGTCGTGTTTGCCCTGCTCCATGTGAAAGTGCTTGTGTACTTGGTATCAACCAAGATCCAATTACTATCTGTAATATCGAGAAAACCATCGTGGAAACGGCGTATCGTGAAGGGTACGCCAAACCAAAAACACCACGCTCTCGAACTGGCAAAACCGTTGCGATCATCGGTTCGGGCCCTGCTGGCCTTGCGGCTGCTGAGCAGTTAAACAGCGCTGGTCATACTGTGACGGTATTCGAGCGAGACGAGAAAGTGGGCGGTCTGCTACGTTTTGGTATCCCAGACTTTAAACTGAGCATGGAAGTCATTGATCGCAAGATCAATCTAATGGCAGAAGCTGGCATTGAGTTTAAAGTAAACCAACACGTCGGTGTTGATGTAAATGCTCAGCAATTGCGTCAAGAGTTCGATGTGGTTCTACTAACCGGTGGCTCAACGGTTCCACGTGATTTGCCCGTTCCGGGTCGTGAACTAAAAGGCGTTCACTTCGCAATGGAATTCCTAGGTCAAAACAACCGTCGCGCCAATAACATGGACCTGAAAACGGAAGAAATTCACGCTGCGGGTAAACATGTTGTGGTTATCGGTGGTGGTGATACGGGTTCAGACTGTGTGGGAACATCAAACCGTCACGGCGCAGCAAGCGTAACTCAAGTGGAAATCATGCCGATTCCACCAGAGAAGCGCCCAGCCAATATGCCTTGGCCTCAATACCCAATGATCCTACGTACTTCGACCTCTCATGAAGAAGGTGTCGATCGTCACTGGAACATCCTGACCAAAGAGTTCATCGGCAATGACAAAGGTGAAGTCACAGGCCTTCGTCTTGCTGATATCGTTTGGCAAGATGCAAAACCAGGCGAGCGCCCAAGCTTCAAAGAAGTAGAAGGCAGCGAGCGTGTGATTCCATGTGATATGGCATTTCTAGCGATGGGCTTCCTACACCCTGAACCAACAGGCGTACTTGCTCAACTGGATATCGCACTAGACGATCGCGGTAACGTAGCAACTCAAGATTTTGCTACTAACCAAGAAGGCGTATTTGCTGCTGGTGATATGCGAACAGGCCAATCTTTGGTGGTTCGTTGTATCAATGAAGGCCGCGAATGTGCCCGTGCTATCGATGATTATCTAATGGGTAGCACAAACCTAGAAGCAAAAGCAGATTCACTGATGCTTTCTGCTTAACGAAGCAGTCATGCTTCTCTCTTTCAATTGCCTAATAGCCATCAGCAATATCGATGGCTATCGGTGAAGAAAGAAAACAATTCCTTCCAATCTTTCTATTTTGACCAGCATTTTATGCTGGTCTTTTTTATCTCCCACAGAATCAAATGTTACTTTTTTGTAACAATCAATTTTCTATCTATTTGAAATTATTAAACTATTTTAGCTTATTAAATGGTAAATCGTATATTCACGTGATGATCCACTAATAACTTGACCTTTTTTACAATAAGCTATAGCTTGTGAAGTTGATGAAAATAAAACACTCAAAAAATGTTAAATATTTCACAACTTTTACTGAATAATTATACATAAAGCTATAAAGATGACGCATAGTTAGTCATCGATATCAACGTAAGCAGTGTTGATATATCTGTCGGGATGACGGATAAGCAAAGGGAGAATTGCAATGGCTCTTTATGATCCAAGTCTTGAGAAAGACAACTGTGGATTTGGCTTGATCGCGCATATGGAAGGCGAACAAAGCCACAAGCTGGTACGTACAGCAATTTCTGCACTTGACCGCATGACTCACCGTGGTGGTATCGCCGCCGATGGTAAAACTGGTGATGGTTGTGGTCTTCTATTACAAAAGCCCGATTCCTATTTACGTCTTATTGCCGAAGAAAATGGTTTCAACCTTGGCAAGCAATACGCCGTAGGGATGATTTTCTTCAACCAAGATCCAGTCAAAGCTCAACTCGCTAAAGACATCGTCAACAAAGAACTGGCGCAAGAGACGCTAACTGTGGCTGGTTGGCGTGAAGTACCAACTAATTCAGAAGTACTCGGTCCAATTGCGGCCAACTCGCTTCCAAATATTCAGCAAGTCTTTGTCTCTGCACCGGCAGGTTGGCGCGAACGCGACATTGAACGTCGTCTCTACATCGCACGCCGTCGCATCGAGAAACAAATCACCGAAGATCCGGATTTCTACATCTGTAGCTTAT
This sequence comes from Vibrio sp. Y176, assembly GCF_033438945.1. Classification (NCBI taxonomy): domain Bacteria; kingdom Pseudomonadati; phylum Pseudomonadota; class Gammaproteobacteria; order Vibrionales; family Vibrionaceae; genus Vibrio; species Vibrio sp. Y176. The sequence goes on from NZ_JAWOQS010000004.1 coordinate 90,918, forward strand.
CGACTCAAGTTTTGGTGTACAAAGGCCTATGCATGCCTGCGGACTTACCGCGCTTTTATCTTGATCTTGCAGATCTACGTATGGAATCTGCTATCTGTCTGTTCCACCAGCGTTTTTCTACCAACACTCAACCGCGTTGGCCATTAGCTCAACCGTTCCGCTACCTTGCTCATAATGGTGAGATCAATACCATTGAAGGTAACCGACAATGGGCACGCGCTCGTGCTTACAAGTTCTCGTCACCACTGCTGCCTGACCTACAAACTGCAGCACCGTTTGTGAACGAGACAGGCTCAGACTCGTCTAGCTTAGATAATATGCTAGATCTCTTTTTAGCTGGCGGCATGGATATCTTCCGTGCCATGCGTATGCTCGTACCGCCAGCATGGCAAAACCACCCGGATATGGATCCGGATTTGCGTGCGTTTTACGATTTCAACTCCAAACACATGGAACCATGGGATGGCCCAGCAGGTATCGTACTGTCCGATGGTCGTTATGCTGCTTGTAACCTAGACCGAAACGGTCTACGTCCTGCGCGTTATGTAATTACCAAAGACAAGCTGATCACTCTGGCATCTGAGGTAGGGATTTGGAATTACGCCCCAGATGAAGTTGCCAAAAAAGGTCGTGTAGGTCCGGGGGAATTGCTCGTCATCGACACTCGTAAAGGTAAGCTTTGGCAGTCTAGCGAGATCGATAATGACCTGAAATCTCGTCACCCTTATCGCGAATGGATGGAGAACAACGTTCGCAAACTAACACCGTTCTCTCAGCTACCTGAAGATCAAGTAGGTGAGCGCAGCTTTGATGAAGACTTGCTTAAGACTTATCAAAAGCAGTTTGCCATGAGCAATGAAGAAGTCGATCAAGTATTGCGTGTCCTCGGTGATATGGGGCAAGAAGCCGTCGGTTCGATGGGTGATGACACCCCGATGGCGGTTCTTTCTTCGAAAGAGCGCTTGGTGACTGATTACTTCCGTCAGAAGTTCGCGCAGGTCACCAACCCACCAATCGATCCGCTGCGTGAGAAACACGTCATGTCGCTAGCGACCAGCATCGGCCAGGAGATGAACGTCTTCTGTGAAACCGATGGCCACGCGCATCGTGTAACCTTTGATTCTCCAGTACTGCTCTATTCAGACATGCAGCAACTACTAGAGCTGAGTGACGATCATTACCGTAATACCATTCTCGATATCAACTACGACCCACAACAGAAAGATCTCAAACAAGCCATTGATGATCTGTGTGAGCAAGCAGAACAAGTGGTGCGTGAAGGCACGGTTCTAGTCGTGCTTTCAGATCGCGCTTTAGTCAAAGGCAAGCTGCCAATTCCTGCAGCAATGGCGGTCGGTGCGGTTCAAACTCGCTTGATCGATGCCAACTTACGTTGTGATGCCAACATTGTTGTTGAGACCGCAACAGCTCGTGACCCACACCAATTTGCTGTCTTGCTTGGCTTTGGTGCTACTGCGGTTTACCCATACCTTGCTTATGAAGCTTTAGGTAAACTGATTGATGATAAAGCACTAGAGAAAGACTACCGCGATGTGATGCAAAACTACCAATACGGCATCAACAAAGGCCTGTACAAGATCATGTCGAAAATGGGGATCTCAACCATCGCCTCTTACCGCTGCTCACAACTGTTTGAAGCAGTTGGCTTGAGCCAAGATGTGGTCGATCTGTGTTTTAAAGGCGTCACAACTCGAATTGAAGGCGCGAATTTTGACGACTTCCAGCAAGATCTTACAAACTTATCTCGTAAAGCATGGGCGAAACGCAAATCGATTGATCATGGCGGCTTGTTAAAGTACGTCCATGGAGGTGAGTATCATGCGTACAACCCGGATGTTGTCGGCACGCTGCAACAGGCCGTTAAATCTGGCGAAAGTAACGACTATCAGAGCTTTGCTAAGCAGGTAAATCAACGCCCTGTTGCCATGCTGCGTGACTTAATGTCGCTGAAAAAATCAGACTCACCGCTGCCACTTGAGCAAATAGAACCACGCACTGAACTGTTCAAACGCTTTGACTCTGCGGCAATGTCCATTGGCGCACTTAGCCCAGAAGCGCATGAAGCACTTGCAACGGCGATGAACCGTCTTGGTGGTTACTCTAACTCGGGTGAAGGCGGTGAAGATCCTCGCCGCTTCGGTACTGAGCGTAACTCACGTATCAAACAGATTGCTTCTGGCCGATTTGGTGTAACGCCTCATTACCTGACTAATGCGGATGTACTGCAAATCAAGGTGGCACAAGGTGCGAAACCGGGTGAAGGTGGACAGCTACCAGGACACAAAGTCACCGCAGAAATCGCAAAACTGCGTTATTCGGTACAAGGCGTGACTCTGATCTCCCCTCCTCCGCACCACGATATCTATTCGATTGAAGATTTGGCCCAGCTGATCTTCGACCTTAAACAAGTCAACCCAAATGCGCTGGTTTCGGTAAAACTCGTCTCCGAGCCAGGTGTCGGCACCATCGCAACGGGCGTAGCCAAGGCTTACGCTGATCTTATTACCATTTCGGGTTACGACGGTGGTACCGCAGCAAGCCCATTAACTTCGGTAAAATACGCTGGTAGCCCTTGGGAGTTGGGGTTGGCAGAGACACAACAAGCTCTGGTTACTAATGGTCTGCGTCATAAGATCCGCTTACAGGTAGACGGTGGTCTAAAGACTGGTTTAGACGTAGTTAAAGCCGCAATTTTAGGTGCAGAAAGCTTCGGTTTTGGTACTGCGCCAATGGTCGCTATGGGTTGTAAGTTCCTACGAATTTGTCACCTCAACAACTGTGCAACTGGGGTTGCGACTCAAGACGAGACACTGCGTAAAGAATACTTCAAAGGTCTACCAGAAATGGTGATGAATTACTTCATCGGCTTGGCAGACGAAGTGCGCGGATTACTCGCCGAACTTGGCGTAGAAAAGCTGACGGACTTGATTGGTCGTACCGATTTACTTGAGGCAGTAGAGGGATTTACAGCGAAACAGACCAAGCTGGATCTATCCAATATTCTAGAAGCTCCAGTATCACCTGAGGGCCATCCGCTATTTTGGACAGAGCCAAACAAACCGTTTGATAAAGCTGAGCTCAACCAAAAGATCGTTGATGATGCCATGCATGCGGTCGAAAACAGTCAATCGGCAAGTTTCTTCTACAATGTCATCAACACTGATCGTTCTGTTGGTGCACGCTTATCTGGCGAAATAGCAAAACGCTATGGCAACCAAGGGTTGGCGGCTTCCCCTATCAAAATCTATCTTGACGGCACCGCAGGCCAGTCCTTTGGTGTTTGGAACGCAGGTGGTGTAGAGCTTTACCTCACGGGCGATGCGAACGACTACGTGGGCAAAGGCATGGCGGGTGGTAAAGTGGTTATAAAACCTCACCTTGGCACTGCATTTAAGTGTAATGAAGCAACCATCATTGGTAACACCTGTCTGTACGGCGCGACCGGCGGTAAACTATTTGCAGCCGGTAAAGCAGGTGAGCGTTTCGGCGTACGAAACTCAGGTACGATAGCCGTCATTGAAGGTGCTGGCGATAACGCTTGTGAGTACATGACTGGCGGTATTGTTGCCATTCTTGGTGCGACAGGTGTGAACTTTGGCGCGGGTATGACTGGAGGCTTTGCCTATGTTCTGGATGAGAACCAAAGCTTTGAAGGTCGAGTTAATACTGAGTCTGTCGAAGCCATCTCATTGTCCGATCTTTACATCCACCAAGAACATTTGCGTGGCCTAATTGCGGAACACCTTGAAGAAACAGGGTCGAGTCATGCTGAAAATATTTTGGCGAACTTTGATGAATGGATTCCAAAGTTCTATTTGGTGAAACCACAAGCGGCAGATCTTCGCACGCTACTTGGTCACCAGAGCCGCAGTGCCGCAGAGCTGCGTGTTCAAGCACAGTAATCATGGAGGATGTTTGAATCATGAGCCAGAACGTTTATCAATTTATCGATGTGCAGCGTGTAGATCCTGCGAAAAAGCCTATCAAAGTTCGTAAGATCGAGTTCGTTGAAATCTATGAACCGTTCACTAAACAACAGGCGACTGCACAAGCGGATCGCTGCTTAGATTGTGGCAACCCATATTGTGAATGGAAATGCCCAGTCCACAACTACATCCCTCAATGGTTAAAACTTGCCAATGAAGGTCGTATTCTTGAAGCGGTTGAACTATCGCATCAAACCAACAGCCTACCGGAAGTATGTGGGCGCGTTTGTCCTCAAGACCGCCTATGTGAAGGTTCATGCACGCTTAATGATGACTTTGGTGCCGTCACCATCGGTAACATAGAAAAGTACATTACCGACAAAGCGTTTGAAATGGGCTGGAAGCCAGATATGTCCAAGGTGGAGTGGACCGATAAAAAGGTCGCAATCATTGGAGCAGGCCCAGCTGGCTTGGCTGCCGCGGATATCCTAGTGCGCAATGGCGTTAAGCCAGTCGTGTTTGACCGCTACCCTGAAATTGGAGGCCTTCTGACCTTCGGTATTCCTTCCTTCAAGCTTGAAAAAGGCGTGATGGAAAACCGCCGCCGTGTGTTCACTGAAATGGGCGTCGAGTTCCGCATGAACATGGAAGTAGGCAAAGATGTCCAAATGCAAGAGCTACTTGATGAATACGATGCTGTTTTCTTGGGCGTTGGCACCTATAAATACATGCGTGCAGGTCTAGATAATGAAGATGCGCCGGGTGTGTATGACGCGCTGCCATTTTTAGTTTCGAACACCTACAAAGTCATGGATCTTGAGAGTAACCAACCCTTTATCGATATGGCAGGAAAGAAAGTCGTCGTACTGGGTGGTGGTGATACAGCAATGGACTGCGTTCGTACCTCAATTCGCCAAGGTGCCTCCAACGTAGTTTGTGCTTATCGTCGTGATGAGGCCAACATGCCGGGATCTCGTCGCGAGGTAAAAAACGCAAAGGAAGAAGGCGTGAAGTTCATGTTCAATCTTCAGCCTTTGGGAGTGGAAGTGGATGCGTCAGGCAAAGTCTCGGGGGTCAAAGTGGTGAAAACCGCACTTGGTGAACCTGATGAAGCGGGTCGCCGACGTCCAGAGCCCGTTGAAGGCAGCGAGCACGTTCTACCAGCAGACGTTGTTATCATGGCGTTTGGTTTCCAGCCGCACAAAATGGACTGGTTAGCACCGTTTGATGTCGATTTGGATCAATGGGGTCGTATCAAAGCCCCAGCGAAGCAAGAGTTCCAGTTCCAGACCAGCAATGAAAAGATCTTCGCGGGTGGCGATGCGGTACGAGGTTCTGATCTTGTCGTAACCGCAATTGATGAAGGACGAAAAGCGGCAGAAGGCATTCTCGATTACCTCGAAGTTTAATCTCAGTTAACCTCACAAAAAGGGTCCTGTTATTGGATCCTTTTTCTTTTGTATCCATTTAATTAGAAGCAAAATTATAAGAGTAAATACAATGAAAAAAGCCGCTCTCCTTTCCATTACTTTGCTCGGCTTAACCGCTTGTAGCCAAGGAGTCACAACCATGACGGATCGTTCTCAATCACCTTGTGGTGACAAACCAAACTGCGTCTCCACCCAAGACACGCGAGAAAAATACAACCTAACGCCATTTATCTTAGTTGATTCAGCGAACATCGACGCTATTGAGCAAGTTGCGCTTGAACTGCCAGGCGCGAAAACCGCGGTGAAAGAAAGCAACTACCTTCGTATCGAGTGCACATCTAAAATCATGCGCTTCGTGGATGACCTCGAACTAAAAATAGCAGGAGACCAACTGATTGTGCGCTCGGAATCTCGTGTGGGCTACTCTGACTTTGGCGTAAACAGAAAGCGCGCCGATCAATTACGAGAAAAGCTCACTCAAGCGAAGATCATCAAATAGAAAACTGCCAACGGGGAGTGCTATACTCTCGGCCAACTAAAATATTTACTTAAAGAGAGTGTTATGAAAGTTGGTATCATCGGTGCGATGGAACAAGAAGTGACCATCCTGAAGCAAGCAATTACAAACTGCAAAACTGTAAATAAAGCAGGTTGTACGTTTTTCTCTGGTCAAATTAACGATGTTGAAGTCGTCGTACTACAATCGGGCATCGGTAAAGTTGCAGCGGCAGTGGGCACGACAATCCTTCTTGATGAATACCAACCAGACGTTGTGATTAACACAGGCTCTGCTGGCGGTTTCGATTCAAGCTTAAACCTTGGCGATGTAGTTATCTCTACAGAAGTTCGTCATCACGATGCAGACGTAACCGCTTTTGGTTATGAGATTGGCCAAATGGCCGGTCAACCAGCTGCATTCAAAGCGGATGACAAGCTAATGGACTTAGCCGAAAAAGCCCTAGCACAAATGGAAAACACTCATGCGGTTCGCGGCCTAATTTGTACTGGCGATGCGTTTGTTTGTACTGCTGAGCGTCAAGAGTTTATTCGTAAACACTTCCCGTCAGTTATCGCTGTAGAAATGGAAGCATCTGCTATCGCTCAAACTTGTCATCAATTCAACACTCCGTTTGTTGTTGTGCGTGCAATCTCTGATGTCGCTGATAAAGAATCACCAATGAGCTTTGATGAATTCCTACCTCTAGCAGCAAAAAGCTCTTCCGAAATGGTATTCAAAATGCTGGAACTCATTAAGTAAACGACTCATTCATGGAAGAAGTTTTTCAGTCATTTTATGCCAACGGTGCGCTCCTTATAATGTGGGGCGCACTGATCTTGCACCTTCTAGTGCCAATCCCCCATTCAGCGCACCCCATCACTTTATGGCGAAAGCTAGCAGAACAGCTAGCCAACAAAGTGAACAATAATCACAATTACTCACAGAGTGTAATCTCAGGCAGTCTTGCATTAGGCTTGATGCTGTTTCCTTGCTTGATATTACTGATTGCAGTAAAGCCATTTGTTTGGCAAATCCCTTTATATGAACTGGTTCTATTGATCATTGCGCTAGACTGGCGTAACAGCGAAACGTTAACGAAACAGCTCGTCACAAGTATCTCTTCGGAAGACAAAGCTCAGTGTCGAGCATTACTGAGACCATATCTTAATCGCGACACTGGTAGCCTCTCGATCGTTGGCATAGGTAAAGCTGGCTCAGAAACCCTGATTATGGGATACAGCCGCAACGTGATCGGCGTGCTATTTTGGTACGCACTAACAGGTGGTATTGGTGCGTTAATGTATCGACTCACAACAGAATTAGCGCGAGTGTGGTCCCCTAGCCGACGCCAATATTTGCCCTTTGGTAAACCTGTGATTCAACTGGTTGCTACTCTGGATATTATTCCACTTCGTCTCTTTGCCATACTTTTAGCTGCCGGAAAGAATACAAGTAATGTGCTCTCTGGAATACAACAGCAAGCGAAGTCTTGGCCCTTACCAGGACCTAGCTGGGTGTTATGTACTATCGGACACAAACTACAACTGTCTTTATGCGGCCCTGCTATCTATCAAGGTGTGCGTGCAGAGCGCGCAAAAATCGGTGGGCGCATTGCGCCATCGGCTATTCACCTTTCACAAATACATACGCTGCTCGTTTGGCGCGTCCTGGCTTGGATCGCAATCCAAAGTTTGCTTTTAGGAATAATTTATCAAGGATTATGATGAATAAATTATGCTTCGCATTAACGCTGTTTGTTTCGACAGCGACCTTCGCTCAACCCGCTCAACGCATTATAAGTTTAGCTCCACATGCCACCGAAATTGCCTTTGCAGCAGGGCTAGGAGAGCAGCTTGTTGCTGTCAGCGAAATGAGCGATTATCCAGAACAGGCAAAGCAGCTAGAAAGAGTCTCAAATTATCAAGGAATTAAATTAGAGCGCATTATTGCTCTTCAGCCGGACTTAGTGATTGCTTGGCCAGCCGGAAACCCCGCTAAAGAGTTGGAGAAAATTAAACAGTTCGGTATTCCTATCTATTACTCCACTACAGGTTCATTAGAAGATATCGCCAATAATATCGAGCAACTCAGCCAATACAGCGAAACTCCACAAGTAGGAAAAAAGGCCGCTGAAGATTTTAGAACGCAACTGAGTACACTAAAAGAACAGTACAACACGAACGAGAAAGTTAGTTACTTTTATCAGTTGAGTGAAAAGCCTATCATCACTGTCGCCGGAAAGAACTGGCCAAGTGAAGTCTTTACTTTTTGCGGTGGTGAGAACATTTTCGCCGCATCTAGCGCGCCTTATCCTCAAGTTAGCATCGAGCAAGTCATTACTCGCCAGCCAGAGGTTATTTTTACTTCTCGTCACGCAATGAGTAACGATGGTATGTGGGCTGAGTGGAGTAATGAGCTTCTTGCCCTTAAAAACAAACACATCTGGTCCCTAAACTCTGATTGGATTAACCGTCCGACACCACGCACATTGAACGCGATCAAGGAAGTGTGTGAGCACTTTAAAAGCGTTCGTCAAAAACGCTAACGATTTCGTGGCAAATACCGTACAATTTCCGACCATTTTTTCTCACACTATTTAAAGGTACTAAGTAACATGGACTCCATGCTGCTTTATATGATCGATTTGTTCGGTACCGCTGTTTTCGCTATCTCTGGCGTATTACTGGCGGGCCGTTTAAAAATGGATCCATTCGGCGTTATCGTGCTCGGCAGTGTGACTGCTATAGGTGGCGGAACAATCCGAGACATGGCGCTTGGTGCCACTCCCGTATTTTGGATAACAGATACGACTTACTTATGGGTGATATTTGTTACGTGTCTACTAACCATGCTTGTTATTCGAAGACCCAAGCGACTCTCATGGTGGGTATTACCCGTTTGTGATGCCATCGGTCTCGCTGTGTTTGTGGGAATAGGAGTAGAAAAGGCACTCGCCTACAATGCATCTGGGATGGTCGCGGTGATAATGGGGGTTATTACTGGCTGTGGCGGTGGCATTATACGAGACGTGCTGGCTCGCGAAGTTCCTATGGTATTAAGAAGTGAAGTCTATGCTACGGCATGTATTATTGGCGGCATCTTCCATACGATGGCGGTAAACATGGGTTATGACCACTCAACGGCTTTACTCGCTGGTGTAATCTCAACGCTCATTATACGTCTCGGTGCGATTCGTTGGCATCTATCCCTGCCAACTTTCGCCATTAACCGTTAAACACCAACAACATCACTCACCATGGAGTCGACCAAGTGTCGGCTCCTCTCATTTATGCTCATTTGATTCGCCAATTCTTGGGCAATTCGCTAAATTATCCCAACCATTCCTAACTTTCATTAATCATTATGTTGCTTGAAGGTATTGAAACGTTACTTGTCCTCAGTAAAGAAAAAACCATGAGCCGCACAGGCAGTCAACTCTATATTAGTCAATCTGCCGTGAGTAAACGTATTTCAAATCTAGAGAAGAAGTTAGGAAAAAAATTGATAGAGCCAAATGGTCGGCACATAAAGCTGACCTCCGATGGCCTTGCCCTCATAAACACAATAGAACCCACGTTCAATGAGTTAAGAGGAAAAATCCACGATCAACAACAAATAGAAGATACTTCTTTAATCAAAATGGACTGCTCTGAAACCTTAGTGGCGGGATACCTCAGCATGATCATGGCAGAACACTTTGCCCATGATCAGTACATACGAATATCGACCAATCATACGCCACGCATTATTGAGAATGTGAAATCAGGCAAAGCAACATTGGGATTTTGCGCTGGCTATCTACCACCTCATCATGGATTAATGAGCCTTCACCTCGCCGATGAACCTTTCTCAATTGTCAGTCGACATTCACTTTCACAACTACCTAAAGCTATTTTGACCAATGACCTAACTAACCCTGCCAACACATATCAACAAGCTATTTTATCCAAACACGGAATCGAACCTTTGATGGAAATGGATTCGTATACTGCGGCAGCACAACTGGCTTTGGGAGGTATGGCTCCCGCTTTAATCCCTAAATCTATCCTAACGACACTTAATATCACACCTAAGTTCTGCTATGACTTTGAAGAGCTAGATCAGTTAGTTCGACCAATACATATCTGCTTACGTCACAGCACATATCGTAGCGAGCGAGTTAAAGCACTGACAGAATCCATTGCTGATGTTGTTGCCAAAGAAGTTTCGTTGCCATAAGCATCGACATCACTATAACTAGAGGACGAATCCATTTTTGTCCTTTACTTACCACGACCTTCGCCCCTAACTGAGCACCAAGAAAACCGCCAACAGCCATAGTTAAGCCAAGCTTCCACACTGGCAACCCAGCTAAGATAAAAAAGAGTAGTGCCGCTATGTTTGACGTGAAATTGAGGATTTTGGTTCTAGCTGTGGCTTCGACCAAAGAAAAGTGACCTAGTGCAACAAAACAAACAGTAAAAATAGATCCAGTCCCAGGGCCAAAAAAGCCATCATAGAAGCCGATCCCGCCACCAATGCATAGCGCAAACATCGCTTCAGATAACTTTGGTTCTCCATCAATTTTTCGCGTACTTGGCGCGAGTAAAAAATAGAGGGAAATGGCTATCAAAAGAACAGGGATCAAACTGGTGAGTACGCTAGCATCAATAAACTGCACAGCCTCGGCACCGATTGCAGCGCCTATAAAAGTGCAGAGTATCGCAAAACGCATTTCCTTTAAGCTGACAATACCGTTACGCACGAAATACCAGCTAGCAGAGAAACTGCCAAACGAACTTTGTAACTTATTGGTTGCTAGAGCTTGAGTCGGACTCAACCCCGCAGCCAAAAGCGCAGGGAGCGTAATGAGCCCTCCCCCACCAGCCATCGCATCAATAAAGCCTGCGGCAGTCGCAACCAAAAATAAGGCCAACAAAATTTCAACCGTGATTTCCACTACACTTCCTTTTTGAAGAGGTATCAAAGAGGAAGAAACGGTAGCACTTATTCACAAAACTACCAATGGAAAGTCAAGACACCAATCTATTCCTAATTTTCATCAGTTAATAAATCTAGAGAATGATACATTAAAAATATCAATTACATCCAAATATAGAGCCTCACCTCAAGAGCCTCTTAATATTTTGATAGAAAAAGAAAATGCTGTCTTAATAGGAAATATTTAATCTGATAAAAAACGAAAATAATGGAAGCCTTACTGACTCGACCATCAATAAAAGAACAGCAATTACGCTTAAAAATCGAACAGATAGTGAATATTAATCAGCTATTCAGCGTTATTGACGCTAAACCAGAGACTAGCGGTGCGGGTGTAATTTATATTGATAACAAATTCACCGTTGTACGCTTAAGAGACTTTAAATCCACATGCCATATCAATCCTACCTTTATCATTCTACGAGAACCGATAAAATTACAATCATCTCAAGAATTTGCAAAAAAAAATAAAACAGGAAGAGTCAAAATCAAGATTCAATCAAGAGCTTCTATCAGCGAGCATTAGCTGTATTGGTGCAGCGATTGGCTGGATTGGGGTAGTTGGTTCGGGGCTAACAATACCAGTAAGTGGTCCTGTGGGCGTAACTATGTCCTATATCTCACACGCCGCTACTGTTGCTGCCACAGCTCAATGTGCTATTGGAGTAGCAAGAACCCGTATGGTATCTAAATCACCAGACAAATTATCGGATATAGACAGTAATGAGTGGTATCAAAATACAACTAAAGCTTTAGATTACATCTCCTTAGCTGGAGCGGGCGCTAGTGGATATCAAACGATAAAAATGGTTCAATCTCTTAAGCAAACCACTAAGAAAGGCGTTCCCGAGATTCTAAAAGGCTTAAACAGACAAGAAAGAACAAGATTAACTAAAGAAATCATCCGTAAAAACCTTCCGAGCATTTCGAATAAAGCTCGTAAACAGCTAATGTTGTCAGGAGAAATTCCTAAGAGGTATTCACAAGCAACAATATCCGCATCCATTTCTCATCAGCTTCTAGATGCAATTGGAGGCTCAATTAGCATAGTAGGAAGCGGTTATTCGGGAGAGTTAAGAAATCTTGCTATTGGAATCTATGAGGAATTGAAAGTTGAATACTAAATCAATTAGCATAGCAAACATCTCACTAAGTATATGTTTATACTTGGCATTGACTATTGGTCTGGCTGTTAGCTTAAGCATTTGGAATGACTGGTTTTCTTTCACTCAACACATTGCTCTAGATACTTACCTCCTTACATTGGGAGCTATTACGGTTGTTGTTGTATGCATTCCAAACATTCTGACAATAAGCAAAGGATTAAGTGTTGCTGCAAAAATAAACTTACTTACTATCTCTTTTATCATTCTCACTTGCAGCATTAATTTTGTTGTAGCAAATGGTAGTACTATTTCTTCATCTTTGGGTACATTGCTTGCCATCATTAGCTTAATGATCTTCAAAAGCGAAGCATACCAATCGTTCCTAGCACACTTTAATGCTCTTCATTTTAGAAAAACCTCGATATAAAAAAGCCCGCTCAAATGAGCGGGCAATGAGGTTGTCATGTAAGCCCTGATTAATGAGCTTACTGATTTTTATCTGTTACGCGTCTAGACTCGCTTTCACTTTAGCGTGTAACTCTTGAACCGAAGTTACTGACGCTTTTGCGTCTGCAGTATGAGACATACATGTAGCGAACGCTGCATTCAGTGTCGTTGTGTAGTTCACTTTTTCTGCCAGCGCACCACGGCGTAGAACTTTCGAATCTTCAATCGCTTGACGACCAGCAGCCGTGTTTACGATGTAGGTGTATTCGTTGTTCTTGATGCGGTCAAGAATGTGTGGACGACCTTCGTGTACTTTGTTTACCAAACGTGGGTTAATACCCGCTTCGCCCAGAATTACAGCTGTACCGTGTGTCGCATCCAACTGGTAACCCAGTTTCACTAACTTAGAAGCTAGGTCAACAACACGCTCTTTATCACCTTCACGTACAGACAGTAGCGCACGACCACCTTCAGGATAAACCGCACCACAACCTAGCTCTGCTTTCGCGTAAGCTTCTGCGAACGTTGCACCCACACCCATTACTTCACCTGTTGAGCGCATTTCAGGGCCCAATAGAGGGTCAACACCAGGGAATTTGTTGAACGGCAGAACCACTTCTTTCACTGAGTAGTAAGGAGGGATAATCTCTTTAGTAAAGCCTTGTGACTCTAGAGATTGACCCGCCATTACACGTGCAGCGATTTTCGCTAGAGGAGCGCCTGTCGCTTTCGATACGAATGGTACCGTACGAGCAGCACGAGGGTTCACTTCAATTAGATAAACGTCGTTATCTTTCACAGCAAACTGCGTGTTCATCAAACCGCGCACACCGAGTTCGAATGCTAACTTCTCAACTTGCTCACGCATCTTGTCTTGAATTTCCTGACTTAGCGTGTATGCAGGCAGTGAACATGCAGAGTCACCAGAGTGAACACCCGCTTGTTCGATGTGCTCCATGATACCGCCGATAACGACGCGTTCACCGTCACAGATAGCATCAATATCAACTTCGGTTGCATCATCCAAGAAACGGTCTAGCAGAACTGGAGACTCGTTCGATACGCTTACTGCTTCGTTGAAGTAGCGACGCAGGTCTTGCTCGTCGTACACGATTTCCATCGCACGACCACCGAGTACATAAGATGGACGAACAACTAATGGGAAGCCAATTTCTTTCGATTTCTCAACCGCTTGCTCCATCGTTGTTACTGTCGCGTTTTCTGGCTGAAGTAGACCTAAACGGTCAACAGCGGCTTGGAAGCGTTCACGGTCTTCCGCACGGTCGATAGCATCTGGGCTAGTACCAATGATTGGCACACCAGCCGCTTCTAGAGCACGAGCCAGTTTAAGTGGCGTTTGACCACCGTACTGAACAATCACACCTTTTGGTTTTTCAACGCGAGCGATAGACAGTACATCTTCCAGAGTTACTGGCTCGAAGTACAGACGATCAGACGTATCGTAGTCAGTAGATACCGTTTCTGGGTTACAGTTAACCATAATGGTTTCGTAACCGTCTTCACGCAGCGCAAGTGATGCATGGACACAACAGTAATCGAATTCGATACCTTGGCCGATACGGTTTGGACCGCCACCAAGAACCATGATCTTATCTTTGTCTGTTGGGTTTGCTTCACATTCTTCATCGTAAGATGAGTACATGTAAGCCGTGTCAGAAGAAAACTCTGCTGCACATGTATCCACACGTTTGTAAACCGGATGAATATCAAACTGCTCACGAGCACGGCGAATTTCACTTTCAGCGACACCAAGCAATTTAGACAAGCGAGCATCAGAGAAGCCTTTGCGTTTCATCTGACGAAGCACTTCTTTGGTCAAACCTGCGTAGCCGCCCGCCTTGACTTGTTCTTCGAGTTTTACAATTTCTTCGATTTGAACCAGGAACCAGCGGTCGATTTGAGTCAAGTTGAACACACCGTCGACTGACATACCCGCTCGGAATGCATCGGCGATGTACCAGATACGCTCTGCACCTGCTTCTTTAAGTTCGTGACGAATCTTAGTCAGTGCATCTGGCGCTTCCAGATCGACCATCTCATCAAAACCAGTTGCGCCAACTTCTAGGCCACGCAGTGCTTTATGAAGAGATTCTTGTTGGTTACGACCAATCGCCATTACCTCACCAACCGATTTCATCTGAGTTGTCAGACGATCGTTTGCACCAGCAAATTTCTCGAAGTTAAAGCGAGGGATCTTAGTTACGACGTAGTCGATAGTTGGTTCAAATGACGCGGGTGTTGCACCACCTGTGATGTCGTTTTGTAGTTCGTCTAGCGTAAAGCCAACAGCCAGTTTCGCGGCAATTTTCGCAATTGGGAAGCCTGTTGCTTTTGATGCTAGCGCAGAAGAGCGAGATACACGCGGGTTCATCTCGATGATGACCATACGACCATCTTTCGGGTTGATACCAAACTGTACGTTTGAACCACCTGTTTCAACACCGATTTCACGCAGAACAGCTAGCGATGCATTACGCATAAGCTGGTATTCTTTGTCAGTCAGTGTTTGTGCTGGAGCAACCGTGATTGAGTCGCCCGTATGGATGCCCATTGGGTCAAAGTTCTCGATTGAACATACGATGATACAGTTGTCCGCTTTGTCACGAACGACTTCCATTTCGTACTCTTTCCAACCGATTAGTGACTCATCGATAAGAAGTTCGTTGGTCGGAGATAAGTCCAGACCGCGACGACAGATTTCTTCGAACTCTTCTTTGTTGTACGCGATACCACCACCAGTGCCACCCATGGTGAACGATGGACGAATGATACAAGGGAAGCCAACCATATCTAAAACTTTGTAAGCTTCTTCCATGCTCTTCGCTGTATCTGCGCGAGGACACTCAAGGCCGATAGACTTCATCGCTTTATCAAAACGAGAACGGTCTTCCGCTTTGTCGATTGCATCAGCCGTTGCACCAATCATCTCTACGCCAAACTCTGCGAGAACGCCGTGCTTCTCTAAATCTAACGCACAGTTAAGTGCTGTCTGACCACCCATAGTTGGCAGAACTGCATCAGGACGTTCTTTCTCGATGATCTTGCGTACAACTTCCCACTGAATCGGCTCGATGTAAGTCGCATCTGCCATCTCTGGGTCAGTCATAATCGTTGCTGGGTTAGAGTTAACCAGGATAACTCGGTAGCCTTCTTCACGAAGAGCTTTACACGCTTGTGCGCCAGAGTAGTCAAACTCACATGCCTGACCGATAACAATCGGACCAGCACCAAGAATTAGAATACTTTGAATGTCAGTACGTTTTGGCATTATCTACTACTCCGAATTAAGCGCTGTGTTTTTTGATTAGTTCGATAAAGTGGTCAAATAGCGGTGCCGCGTCATGTGGACCAGGGCTCGCTTCTGGGTGACCTTGGAAGCTAAATGCTGGCTTGTCTGTGCGGTGGATACCTTGCAAAGAGCCATCAAATAGCGATACGTGAGTAGCACGTAAGTTTTCCGGTAATGTTGCTTCATCTGCCGCAAAGCCGTGGTTTTGCGAAGTGATCATCACAACGTTACGCTCTAAATCTTTTACTGGGTGGTTTGCACCGTGGTGACCAAACTTCATTTTCACCGTTTGCGCACCTGATGCTAGCGCCAGAATTTGGTGACCTAGACAAATACCAAAAATTGGCAGGCCTTTTTCTAGGAACACTTTGGTTGCTTCAATCGCGTAAGTACATGGTTCTGGGTCACCAGGGCCGTTCGATAAGAATACGCCATCTGGATTTAGTGCCAGAACTTCTTCCGCTGACGTTTCTGCAGGTACAACCGTTAAGCGGCAGCCGCGGTCAACCAACATTCGTAAGATGTTGCGTTTTGCGCCAAAGTCGTAAGCGACAACGTGGTATGGCAGCTCGCTGTCATCTTTCGCCTCTGGAAGTCCACCCTCGAGCGTCCACGAACCTTGCTTCCATGGATACGCTTCTTTTGTTGTAACTTCTTTCGCAAGGTCCATTCCTTTTAAGCCTGGGAATTCTTTTGCTTTCGCTAGTGCCAAAGCTTCGTCTAGGTTGTTGCCCGCAACAATACAGCCGTTTTGAGCACCTTTTTCACGCAGGATACGAGTGAGCTTACGAGTATCGATATCAGCGATGCCAACGATATTTTGAGACTTAAGATAATCAGAGAGGGATTGTTCGTTACGGAAGTTAGAAGCGATTAGAGGAAGATCGCGAATCACAAGGCCTTGTGCATGAATGGAAGAGGATTCTTCATCTTCGGAAGTGGTTCCGGTATTGCCAATATGAGGATAAGTGAGAGTGACGATTTGCTGAGAATAGGAAGGATCAGTGAGGATTTCTTGATACCCCGTCATCGAGGTATTAAAAACGACTTCACCAACGGAAAGACCATCTGCCCCTATGGACACTCCGCGGAACACTGTCCCATCTTCTAGGACCAACAGTGCTAATTTACCCAAGACAACCTCCAGAATAAAAATGCAAAAAAAATAAATCAAACTGCAAACATGCCTTCCTTTACCTATAAAATCTACATAAATAGGTATTTCAGACAAATTGGCGGTATTCTAAAGTTGGACTCGAAACCTGTCAACCTACAATCAAAAATAAATGATTAATTTCTAGCGAGTAAGGTCATTTTGAATCAGTAAGGCCCAAAAAGATAACTTTTACATGCTATTACATAGAGAGGCATAGAGGTTTAATGAATTTTACAAATTTGAACTTTTTAGAGATCACAAAAAAGTATGAGTTTTTCACGCAAACGTTCACTCGACAAAAAAGACATTAGTTTTTAGACATCAAAACCCAAAACACCCACAAAACAACCAAAACAACAACAAAAGTAAGCACCAAAATACTTTCTGTTAGAATCATTTCATTTACAAATAATTCTATAGATATAAAAAAGCCGGCTACCGCCGGCGAATAATTATGTATTTAGAGTTCATTCAATCCCAAAACATCTGTCATGGTATAAAAGCCCTCTGGTTTGGCACTCAACCAAACAGCGGCCTTGACGGCGCCATTAGCAAACGTCATACGATCGGTCGCTTTGTGCGTTATCTCCACTCGTTCCCCGATATCAGCAAACATGGCTGTGTGCTCACCGACGATATCGCCAGCGCGAATTGTAGCAAAGCCGATCTCATCTTTAGTACGTTCACCTGTGATACCTTCTCGCGCATAGACAGCTACATCATTCAGCTTGTTGCCCATCGCACCAGCAATGGCTTCGCCCATCCCGATAGCGGTACCAGAAGGAGCATCAACTTTATGACGATGATGTGCTTCGACAATCTCAACATCGCAGTAGTCGCCCATCACTTTGGCTGCTTTCTCAAGAAGCTTAAATACTAGGTTCACACCAACAGAGTAGTTAGGAGCCATGACAACAGGCACTTGCTTAGCGGCTTCGTCAATCAGTTCACGCTCTGCATCACTGAAACCAGTCGTCCCAATCACAATACTCTTTCCATGCTTCTTACACAGTTCAAGATTCGCCAACGTACTTACTGGGGCAGTAAAATCGATGATTACATCAAAATTATCGACGTCTTTAGCAAGATCATCCGTTAAGAACACATCGAATTTGCCTTCACCACAAAGTTCACCGATATCGACACCGACAAGTGAGGACTCAGGTCGTTCTGATCCCGCGCTCACTGTCGCCTCTGGGTTAAGGTGTGAAGCTTTAACCAAATTACGGCCCATTCGGCCTGCTGCTCCTGCGATTGCAATACGAACCATTGCGCTTTCTCTCCTTCTCTGGATAACGAGGTTTGCTCTCGTTCTCTCGTTTCGCTTAATCTGTTTAAACTAACAACATACCGTGGTTACCACAAGCAAGTTCATCAGGCTTAAGCGAACTCTTTTACGACACGCTCCAAGATAGGCACGTTCGCTTCAGGAAAGGCATAGTTACCCAATTCTCTTATCTCAACCCAGCGACCTTCTTGACCTTCTCGGCCGTAAGGCTCATTACTGAACTTAGATACCGTAATAAAATCAAACTTAAGTGATTTGTCTGGATAGTCATATTCCAAATGCTCGAAAAGGGCTTGCTCAGTAACTTCAATTCCTACTTCTTCTTCAAGTTCTCTTGCTAGAGCATGTTCAATACTTTCTCCTGACTCGACTTTCCCGCCGGGAAACTCCCAAAACCCGCCTTTATGCTTGTCGTCTGGACGCTTTGTAATAAAAATTTTTGATTTGTCTTGGTTAAAAATAATAGCCGCGACTATGTGAATTCTTTTCATAGGGGTTCCTAACTCTCAAGCCGTTACACTTCAACGGTCTTTGAATCTCTATAACTATCCGATGCTATCAAAACTTATGAAATTCGACAGCCACAGAATTTGCTTAAAAAAAGAGCCGCCTAGGCGACTCTTTAAAAAATAATCTGACTAATACGTTAGTCGATTTTGCCGTGGCACTGTTTATACTTCTTACCACTACCACAAGGGCAAGGCTCATTGCGACCTACTTTACGTTCATCACGTACCATTGGCTGACTTGAACCTTCTTCAGATTCATCACCTTCAGAAAGAGGGTTTTGTGCTGCCGCGTGTTGCGCTTGAGCACGACGAGCGGCCTCTTCAGCTTGCGCACGACGTTGCTCTTCCATACGTTCAACTTCTTCTTGTTGCTGAACTCGAACGCGAGATAGAACAGTAATCACATCAGTTTTCAGCGCTTCTAGTAGACCTTCAAACAGTTCAAACGATTCACGCTTGTATTCCTGTTTCGGGTTCTTCTGCGCATAGCCGCGTAAGTGAATACCCTGACGCAAGTGATCCATTGCTGCCAAGTGCTCTTTCCAAAGCGTATCCAGAGTTTGAAGCATAACCGATTTCTCGAAGTTACGAAGCACTTGGGCACCCACCACTTCCTCTTTCTCTTTGTACACTTCAACGGCTAGATTGATGATCTTCTCGCGTAGCGCCTCTTCGTAAAGCTTATCGTCTTCTTCAAGCCATTGCTTCACTGGTGCATCAAGATCGAAGTCTGCTTTCAAGCGCTCTTGCAGACCTTCAACGTCCCACATATCTTCTAGTGATTGTGGCGGGATGTACTCATCAATAACCGCGGTTAGCACATCTTCACGGTTTTGCTCGATCATACCGCTGATGTCTTCAACGTTCATCAATTCGTCGCGCAGCTCGTAGACAACCTTACGCTGATCGTTCGCCACATCATCGTATTCTAGTAGCTGCTTACGGATATCAAAGTTACGACCTTCCACTTTGCGCTGTGCTTTTTCAATTGAGCGAGAAAGCATTTTCGATTCAATAGCTTCACCTTCTTCCATACCACTTTGAATAAGGCTCGCCATACGATCAGAAGTGAAAATACGTAACAAAGAGTCTTCCATAGATAGGTAGAAGCGCGATGAACCCGCATCACCTTGACGACCAGAACGACCACGTAGCTGGTTATCAATACGGCGAGATTCGTGGCGCTCAGTACCAATGATGTGTAGACCACCTGCATCTAATACTTGATCATGTACAACTTTCCAATCTGCTTTAATCGCATCGATTTGTTCTTGAGTTGGGTTCTCCAAAGCTTCCACTTTTGATTGCCAACTACCGCCAAGCACAATATCCGTACCACGACCGGCCATGTTGGTCGCGATAGTTACCGCACCAGGCATACCCGCTTCAGCGACAATTTCCGCTTCCTTCTCATGGAATTTTGCATTCAATACGTTGTGTTTGATCTTAGCCTTCTTCAATGCGTTAGAAAGAAGTTCTGATTTTTCAATCGATACGGTACCAACCAATGTTGGCTGACCTTTCGCAACGCGCTCTTTGATATCTTCAATGATTGCAGCAAACTTCTCAGCTTCGGTACGGTACACCACATCCGGCATATCGTTACGAATCATAGGTTTGTTGGTTGGGATAACCACCGTTTCCAAGCCATAAATAGATTGGAACTCAAACGCTTCAGTATCCGCAGTACCTGTCATACCAGACAGTTTTTCGTATAAGCGGAAGTAGTTCTGGAAGGTAATCGAAGCCAAAGTTTGGTTTTCGTTTTGAATCTTAACGCCTTCTTTCGCTTCTACTGCTTGGTGAAGACCTTCAGACCAACGACGACCTGGCATTGTACGACCAGTATGTTCATCAACAATTACTACTTCACCTTCGTCAGTAACGATGTAATCAACGTTGCGCTCAAACAACACATGAGCACGCAAAGCGGCATTCACGTGATGTAACATGCTGATGTTAGTCGGAGAGTAAAGTGTGTCACCCTCTTCCATAAGACCATTTTTCACCAACAGTTCTTCAACGTACTCTTGGCCCGTTTCTGTGAGGTATACTTGCTTTGATTTCTCATCAACAGTGTAGTGACCATCACCACGATATTCTTCAGAGTCTTCTTTGTCTTGCTTTTTAAGATGCGGGATCAAAAGGTTGATTCGGGTGTATAGCTCAGAGCTATCTTCAGCAGGACCAGAAATGATTAAAGGGGTACGAGCTTCATCAATTAGGATTGAGTCCACCTCATCGACAACTGCAAAGAAGCGTTCACGTTGTACGCGATCTTCGCTACGGAAAGCCATATTGTCACGAAGGTAGTCAAAACCAAATTCATTGTTCGTTCCGTACAAGATGTCAGCTTGGTACGCTTCTTTTTTCTCTTGAGGAGGCATGTTTGGCACGTTTACGCCAACAGTCATACCTAAAAATTCAAATAGAGGGCGGTTTGTCTCTGCATCACGTTTAGCTAGATAATCGTTCACTGTTACAATGTGAACGCCTTTACCAGCCAGGGCATTTAGGTAAGCAGGAAGCGTTGCCGTCAGCGTTTTACCTTCACCCGTACGCATTTCAGCGATTTGACCCGCATTTAGAACCATACCACCGATAAGCTGGACGTCGAAGTGGCGCATACCGTAGACACGCTTAGATGCTTCACGAACCGTAGCAAAAGCTTCTGGAAGTAGTTTATCAAGAGTTTCACCCTTCTCTAGGCGCTCACGGAATTCAACCGTCTTTGCTTTTAACTCTTCGTCACTTAGAGCTTCGAATGTTGGCTCAAAGTTATTAATTTCTTTTACAATTTTTCTAAGGCGGCGCAGTGTTCGGTCGTTGCGACTGCCAATCACTTTTGTCAGTAGCTTAGTTATCATTTTTCGTGAATCTCTCTTTATTCAGACCGTTCCCGATCTACTCATAATGCCTTCAGTCTCTGCCAGTTTGGAACTAAGAATACTGAGATAAATCATTTATCAAAGATATTGAGTTCAAACATCCATATTTCAAGGCTAAGTTTTGAAACAATGTGGCTTAGTGTAAGGATTTTTAATCGATACAACCATAAATAGACGTATTTGTTTGAAGCACTCTGAAGTTTTTACTTAAAGTGGTGACTGATTAGCCGATATTGCATACCGCAATATGTGTAATCCATCCAGAGCAAACTTTGCTTTTTACCTTGCTACATTGTAAAACTGAAGCTAAAGACGTTAATGTAAACTATACCTTGATAGAAAGCTGCTCTAGAATAGCTATATCTCAACAAAATTAGATTTTACCTATGCGTGATCACCGTCCAACCTCGACTGAAGATGTTATTGCTGAGTCACAGTTCAAGCAGATTCAAGAACATGCTGGAGAAATCTTACAGCTTAACCAAGCTTTGCAAGAGATCTTACCCATGGGGACGGCCGATCATTGCCGAGTAGCGAATGTTCGTAACGGCCATCTATTGATCGATGTCTCTAGTGCCGCAATCAAAATGAAGATCGATTACGATCGCCTCATGATCCTAAATAAACTTCGTACTCAAGGCTTTGCCAAGCTGATGAGCGTTGAAGTGAGGATCAATCCTTCACTATATAGAAACCGCTTTCAACAAGACGACAGACCTAAGCGTCCACCACTAACAGAATCTGCAGCAAAGTCATTAATGACGATTGCCGACATGGCGCCACCTAAAATTCAAGAGCGTTTAAAACGATTAGCCGATATGGCAGAAAAGGAAGATCGTAAGTGAACGTTATTTCAATATGCTGAAAGCTTGAATGTTATTGATAAGTAGAAGATTAAAGCCAAATAGCAAAAAACCAGGCATAAGCCTGGTTTTTTATTAATTCTAATGCCAAGTATTTACGCAAGCACCATATTTGGTTCTGCGAATGCTACTGGTGAGCCGACTTCTTCTTCGAATGTAGTCCACTCCCACGCTTCCTGATCTGCAAGAACAGCACGTAACAGTTGGTTATTTAAACCGTGGCCAGATTTAAAGGCACGGAATTCACCAATGATTGGGTGGCCACACATGTAAAGGTCACCAATCGCATCCAACACTTTGTGAGTCACAAACTCATTTTCAAAGCGTAGACCTTCTTCATTAAGAATACGGTAATCATCCAAAACGATAGCATTGTCAAAACTACCACCCAAAACTAGGTTTTGAGATTGTAGATATTCGATATCACGCATAAAGCCAAACGTACGTGCTCGAGAAATCTCACGAACAAAGCCTTTTGACGAGAAATCAAACAGCAAACGTTGCTCGTCTGATTCAATCGCTGGGTGATTAAACTCAATTTCGAAGTCCATACGGAAGCCGTTAAATGGTACAAATTCTGCCCATTTATCACCATCTTCAAAACGAACTGGCTTTTTGATGCGGATGAAGCGTTTTGGCGCATTTTGCGTTTCGATACCTGCTTGTTGTAGCAAGTATACAAATGGGCTTGCACTACCATCCATGATCGGAATTTCAGGTGCGTCTACTTCGACAACAATGTTATCGATGCCCATACCAGCAAGTGCCGCATTCAAGTGCTCAACAGTTGAAATACGCACACCTTCATCGTTTACCAATGCAGTACAAAGCATGGTGTCACGAACCGAAGCTGGATCAGCTGGAAAATCTACAGGTGGATTTACATCTGTACGACGGTAAATGATACCTGTATTTGCAGCAGCCGGGCGCAGAGTAAGTGTGACTTTACGACCAGAGTGGAGACCCACACCAGTTGTTTTCACTATTTCTTTCAGAGTACGTTGTCTGATCATCTGCTTGCCTCTCAAAAATTTGCTACAAAACACGGCCGTCTGTAACGTC
Organism: Vibrio sp. Y176; assembly: GCF_033438945.1. NCBI lineage: Bacteria > Pseudomonadati > Pseudomonadota > Gammaproteobacteria > Vibrionales > Vibrionaceae > Vibrio > Vibrio sp. Y176. The sequence continues at coordinate 114,403 of NZ_JAWOQS010000004.1, forward strand.
GACCGTGAATGCTACCATAATTTTGAGCCATGTCAAATTTATGGGTTAAAGATTAATCAGCCTGACGACGCAAAAATGCCGGTATATCTAAATAACCACTTTCCTTTTCTTGCTTTGGAGCCGCAGAACTTTGGCTCGACGAAGCTGGAGAAGAAGGAGCAGTGTTTGTCGGCTGAGGAGTTACCTGTGGCTTCTCTTGCACTTGATTGTTTTGCAAGGTCTGTGCCGGTTTTTCTTCAGCTTGCGTTGCCGCTGCTTGTTGCTGTGGTTGAGCTTGCGGCGTCGGTGCCACTTTAGCTTTACCACCCGCAACTAGCGTGATATCTGGCTTTTTCTCATTACCAATACCTGTCGCTACAACTGTTACGCGGATTTCGTCAGTCATATCAGGGTCTAGAGAAGTACCGATAACAACAGTCGCATTGTCAGAAGCGAATGCCTTCACTGTATTACCAACCGTCTCAAACTCGTCAAGACGCATATCCAGACCAGCAGTAATATTGACAAGAACACCACGAGCGCCCGCTAGATCGATGTCTTCCAGAAGTGGGCTAGAAATTGCCATTTCAGCCGCTTCTTCAGCACGGTCTTCACCTTTGGCGATGCCGCTACCCATCATTGCGTGACCCATTTCAGACATTACAGTTCTTACGTCCGCAAAGTCGACGTTGATCATGCCAGGGCGAGTAATTAGCTCAGCAATACCTTGAACGGCATTCTTAAGAACATCGTTAGCGCTTGCAAAAGCTTCTAGTAGTGTTACACCACGACCAAGTACTTTAAGTAGCTTTTCGTTTGGAATCGTGATCAAAGAGTCAACATGCTTAGATAGCTCATCGATACCTTGCTCAGCAAATGCCAAACGCTTTTTACCTTCAAAACTAAACGGTTTAGTTACTACCGCTACTGTTAGAATGCCAAGCTCTTTAGCCACTTCAGCAATAACAGGCGCTGCACCAGTACCGGTACCACCACCCATACCAGCTGCGATAAACACCATATCGGCGCCAGTCAGGGAATCTTTAATTCGATCTCTGTCTTCGAGAGCTGCGTCACGGCCAACCTGTGGATTAGCACCTGCACCCAGACCTTTAGTGATATCACCACCGATCTGAATTACATTGCCAACGCTTGTCTTACGAAGTGCTTGCGCATCAGTGTTGACGCTGATGAATTCCACACCTTCGATGGATTCACGCACCATGTGTTCAACGGCGTTACCACCGCCGCCACCAACCCCAACGACCTTGATTACTGCATCGTCAGACATTTCCATCATCGGTTCAAACATGTGTTGTCTCCGTTTATCCTGCAACTCAGGTTAAAACTCTTTTTGTATCCAGTTACGCAATTTATCGAAAAAGCCAGTTACAGATGAGCGTTTAGGTTCATTATAATCGCTATCGTCGCTAGACTGCATGTCTCTTGCGTAATGAAGTAATCCAACTGCCGTAGAATGGTACGGCTCTTTTACATAGTCAGTTAATCCGCTGACTTCGAGCGGTTTGCCGACCCTTACTTGATTGCGGAATACGCGTTCCGCACATTCTACCACTCCGTCCATTTGCGCAGCACCGCCGGTGAGTACAACTCCCGCAGCCAGATGGTGCTTGATACCCTCTTCGCGCAATTTTGCTTGTACAGAGTCGATAGTTTGGTTAACCAGTCCCATAAGCTCAGAGTAGCGTGGCTCAATCACTTCTGACAACGTTTGACGTTGCAGGCTACGTGATGGTCGTCCACCTACGCTTGGTACATTAACCGTGTCATCCTTACTGACCAGTTCACTCAAAGCACAGCCATATTTGACTTTTATTTCTTCAGCATCGCTCACTGGCGTGCCAAAAGCAAAAGCAATATCACTGGTTACAGCATTTCCTGCGTACGAAAATACTTCTGTGTGACGTAACGCACCGCCAGTCCAGATGGCCACATCCATCGTGCCGGCGCCAATATCAACCACACAAACTCCAAGCTCTCTTTCATCCTCGGTGATTACTGCATTACTAGCAGCAAGCCCAGAAAATACGAGTTGTTCTACTTTAAGGCCGCAGCGTTCTACCGCCTTAATAATGTTGCGTGCCATGTCATTATGGCATGAGATAAGGTGGACACTCACTTCCATTCTTACCCCAGATAAACCAAGCGGATTTTTGATTCCTTCTTGGTAATCAATGGTGAACTCTTGCGGGATCACATGAAGAATTCGCTGTTCATCACCGATTTTAATCGATTTTGCGGTATGGATAGCGCGATCCATGTCTTCTTGAGACACCTCTTCATCAGAAATCGTGCCCATACCTTTTTCAATTCGGCTTGCGATATGCTTACCAGACAACGAAATGAAGACTCGGCTGATCTGGCACTCTGCCATTAATTCAGCTTGATCAATTGCACGTTGTACTGATTTTACAACCGACTCCAAATCATTCACGCCACCTTTATCCATGCCGCGTGAGGGGCTACTACCTGCGCCAATAATATTAATTTGACCGTCTGGTAAAACCTCACCCACTAGAGCCGATACGGTTGCAGTGCCTATATCAAGACCAACAATAATGTTGTCATCAGCGGCCTTAGTCATCTGTACTCTCTTCTAACTCTTGTTCAGGAAACCAACCAACTGCGGCTCCTGTATCGTACCTAAGATCGATATAACTGATTCTTTGCGTGTCACTGCCAAGCTTGTTATAGAGCTTAAAAAAGCGCTCTATACGCTCAAGAAGAGACTCTTTACCGAGCTCTAATCGAATACCGTTATCAAGGATGATTTGCCAAGCTCGTCGCTCGTTTAATACCAGAGACGATATCGCTAAACCCAATTGCTGAAACTTAGGACTCAAATCACGGTAAGTCTGTAAGACTTCCGGTCCGCTATCTTTGGGTCCGTACAGCTTCACTTTTTCTTCTTGCAACAGAGCAACATCTCCATCAAAAACGAACCCGTTTTTATCTAACAGTTCGTTGCCATTCCAAATGGCTTCTGGTTGATGCTCCGTCAAAAAAACTTTTACTGTATCCGGCCACTGCTTTCGGATTGCGGCATGCGCTACCCATGGCAGAGCTTCGACACTTTGCTGTAATACATCAATATCCTGAGACATAAATGTACCGATGTGATCAATTCGACTAAATGCAGCCTGCACATCGTCAGCTTGGACATACTCCAGTTTCCCCTGAAGTACTATTTTGGAGAGAGGTAACCTTTGGTCATCCCACATCCAACTGATCGCCGCGTACAAAACAGAACTAATTAAAGTCACAACCACAACGAAAAATAACGCACCCAAGATTTTTTCTTGGCGACCACGGTTGTTACCCGTGTTTGGTCGCTCGTCATTCAGTGCAATATTCAACAACGTCTTCGTTTCCTGACTTTTGTCGTGTACTTTTTACCCATATAATTACGCAGAGGTAAAAGTCTTGACTTTAACCTTGGGATTATACTGAGCTCTTGTAAACTATCAAACACTGATAGCAATAAATCACAATGATATTGACGCAAAATCGAGATCTGAGTCTTTATCTGTCCTTCGCGTCAACAATATGTGTCAGCCAAGCATCTTGTTTATATTCAATTTAAGACCTGCCAGCTGTTTCGCCACTTTACCAATATCACCCGCACCTTGCGTTAAGATTAGGTCGCCGTCTTGTATAACGTTAGCTAAAACTGAAGGTAATTGCTCGATTTCTGGAACAAAAATCGGATCTACCTTGCCTCGGCTGCGAATTGTGCGACATAAAGCGCGCCCATCAGCCCCTGCAATCGGCTTTTCACCCGCTGCGTAAACATCCAGCATGATCAATACATCTACCTGTTCAAGCACATTCGCGAAATCATCGTATAAATCACGAGTACGGCTATAACGGTGCGGTTGGAAAATCATCACCAAACGCTTGTCTTGCCAACCACTGCGTGCTGCATTAATGGTTACATCCACTTCTGTGGGATGATGGCCGTAATCATCAACAAGCATTGCATGGCCGTTGCCAGTATCAAACTCGCCAAGGTGATCAAAACGTCTTCCCGTACCTTGCGTACCAGCCATTGCCTTTAGGATCGCATCGTCTTCAATGTCATCTTCAGTAGCAACCGCAATCGCAGCAGACGCATTCAATGCATTGTGACGACCTGGAATATTCAGCGTGATATCTAAGTTAGCTCGCCCTTTACGTACTACCGTAAATTTGCCTTGCTGCCCCTCTTGACGATAATCTTCAATACGTACGTCGGCATCTTCAGAAAAACCGTAAGTTATCACTTGACGACTAATACGTGGGATTAACTCTCGAACCACAGGATCGTCAATGCAAACAATTGCTTGGCCGTAAAACGGTAGATTATGAAGGAAGTCGATGAAGGTTTGCTTTAAGGTTTCAAAGTCACCACCATAGGTATCCATATGATCGGCTTCGATATTGGTAACAATGCTCACCATTGGTTGCAAGTGCAGGAATGACGCGTCACTTTCATCTGCCTCTGCAATTAGAATACGACTCGAGCCTAGACGCGCATTTGTACCTGCGCTTTTCACCAAACCGCCATTCACAAACGTTGGATCAAGACCGGCTTCAGAATAGATTTGAGTAACAAGAGCGGTCGTCGTGGTTTTACCGTGTGTACCCGCAACGGCAATACCGTGACGGAATCGCATCAATTCAGCCAACATCTCTGCGCGGCGTACAATAGGGATGCGTAATTCACGTGCCGCCATCACTTCTGGGTTTTCTTCGTTGATCGCCGTTGATACAACAACCACACTGGCTTTTTCTACATTACTGGCTTGATGACCGATAAATACCGTCGCACCTTTTGATACCAAACGCTCTGTCACAGCGTTCTCTGATAGATCAGAACCTGTGATTTGGTAGCCTTCGTTCAACAGCACTTCTGCAATGCCGCTCATGCCCGCACCACCAATACCGATGAAGTGGATGGATTTCACGCGGCGCATCTCTGGCACCATTGCGCGAATCTGAGCTAAGTCTTGTGTATGTTGGATTGTCATCAATTCTATTCTCAATAATTCGGTTAACGCTTTTCGGTCAAAGCGACAATGGCTTGTGCGACAACTCGGTCAGCATTCAATTTTGCAGCGCCACGCGCTTGCTCAGCCATTGTAAGTAAAGCTTGGCGATCCAATTGTTGGATCTGCTGAGTCAGAGACTCAACGGTTAAATCTGGTTGTTCAATCATTTTCGCCGCGCCGCAATCCACCAAGTGGTCTGCATTAAGTGCTTGCTGGCGGTCTTTGTGCATGAATGGAACAAAAATAGCGCCTACACCTGCCGCCGAGACTTCAGAAACGGTTAACGCTCCAGAGCGACAAACTAAAAGGTCAGCCCATGCGTAAGCTTCTGCAACGTCATCAATGAATTCCATTACTTCTGTATTTACCACACCATTAGCTTGGTATGCTGCATTCACTTCTTCGGCGGCACCTTTGCCCGCTTGATGACGAATACAGTAATCTTCGCCCAATTTCGACATCACTTCTGGCAGAGTTTGGTTAAGAATACGTGCGCCTTGGCTGCCACCCATCACCAAAATGCGAATTGGACCTTGGCGCTCTTGCATGCGCTCAGTTGGCGCTGCTAATTGAGTCACGTCTTCACGAACTGGGTTCCCAACCACTTCGGCATTTGGAAAAGCGCCTGGGAAAGCCTGAAAAACCTTCTTAGCGATTTTCGATAACCATTGGTTCGTTAAACCTGCTACTGCATTTTGTTCATGCAGAACAACAGGAATGCCACTCATCCAAGCGGCAATACCGCCCGGGCCGCTAACATAACCGCCCATACCAAGCACTGCGTCTGGCTGCCAGCGTTTCATGTGAGCACGAGCCTGCATAATGGCATTGATAATTTGAAATGGTGCTGCAAGAAGACGTTTAACGCCTTGACCTCGTAACCCTTTCACTTTGATAAAGTCGATTTCAATGCCATGTTTTGGCACCAAATCCGCTTCCATTCGATCCGCCGTACCTAACCAACGGATCTCCCAACCTTGCTCTTGAAGCTGTTTTGCTACCGCCAAACCTGGGAATACGTGACCGCCAGTACCACCAGCCATCACCATCAAACGTTTATTTTGTTTCATTAGCTTGTTGTTCTGATTGTTGTTGCTCGCGTTTCAAGCGGCATTCGTAATCGATACGCAGTAATATGGACACTGCGACGGACATAATTATTAGACTAGAACCACCATAACTGATGAGTGGAAGTGTTAAACCTTTTGTTGGAACAATACCGGCGGCAGCTCCAACATTAACCAAGGTTTGAAACGCAAACCAAATACCAATTCCGAAAGCCAGATAACCTCCGAACATTTCGCCTTCTTCAAATGCACGCTTGCCGATGTAAACCGCTTTTAGCACCAAGCTAAAAATCAGCATTAAGACCAGCACTACGCCTACGAAACCAAGCTCTTCAGCAAGTACGGCAAACACAAAGTCGGTATGCGCTTCCGGTAGATATTCCAGTTTTTGAATTGAATTACCGAGACCTTGACCGAACCATTCACCACGACCAAACGCCATCAAAGATTGAGTCAACTGATAGCCACTGCCAAATGGGTCTTCCCACGGGTCAAGGAAGGAGGTTACTCGTCGCATACGGTATGGCTCGACGAGAATCAAACCTACCACAGCGCCGATACCTGCCACCATCAAGGCGAGAAACTGGGTTAGTTTTGCACCTGCGATAAAAAGCATGCCAAACAGCGTGACCAGCATCACGACGACCGTCCCCAAGTCTGGCTGACCAAGTAGTAATACTGCGAAGAAGGCAAACACCATGATAGGCTTCATAAAGCCACCAAAGAACGTTTGTCGTACTTCGTCTTGCTTTCGAACTAAGTAACCAGACATGAAGATAAACAGCGATAGCTTCGCGACTTCCGCTGGCTGAAGGTTAAACAGCCCAAGGGGAATCCAACGAGACGCACCATTAACCGACTTACCCGCCAAGAGCACGATGATCAACAGTGCGAAAGAAGCCCAAAGTAAGTAATGGCTCTTCTTAAACCACTCTTGCAAAGGCACTTGCAAAATAACAGCGGAGGTCCCTAACGCCAGCACGAGAAACGTCGCATGACGAAACATAAAGTGGAACGGCTGTTCCGTTAATCGAGAGCTGATTGGAAATGATGCAGAGGTTACCATGACCAAACCAGTCAACATCAAACCCAGTGCAATCCACACTAACTGACGATCAAACATCGCCTCTGGGGCTGGATGCTTGAGCCAATTGCCAATACTGCGTTTAACGTTACCTAAACCCACGAAGTGTGTAACCTTTAATTATGCATATTTCTGAGCAAGAGCAGCGAAAGCATCACCTCTTGCCATAAAGTTGTCGAATTGATCAAAGCTAGCACATGCAGGAGACAGCATCACCATATCACCTGGTTTTAACTGCGAAGATACTTGTTGAATCACATCTTCCATAGTGTCGAAACGTATTGCAGATTCATGCAGTGGCATAAATTCATCGCCATCAGCGCCAAAGCAACACAGTTGCAAGTTAAGCGTCGCGAAGATCGGTTTTAATGGCGAGAAGTCAGCACCTTTGCCAACACCACCAACGAGTAAGTAGAGCTTGCCTGTCGATTCCAAACCAGATAGCGCAGCCATAGTGCTGGCAATATTAGTTGCTTTAGAGTCATTCACCCATTTGACGCCTTGATTATCCGCAACCACCTGGCATCGGTGTGTCAGTCCCGTGTAATTTTTAAGTGCATTCAATGCTTTGTGATAGTTTACGTCCGCAGCTTTTAATAGCGCTAAAGCAACCAGAGCGTTAGATAAGTTGTGCTTACCAACCAACTTAAGCTCATCACTTGCGACAACTCGTTGACCGTGATCGAGCAGCCAAGTACGGTTGCCATCCACCTCGAGACCAAAGTCCTGATTGTCGCTGCCAAATGTCACCAATGGCATCTCTGCGTCTGGGAAGGTTTCTTGATCATCACGGTTCACGACTGCAAGAGCAGCATGGTTAAAAATACGCAACTTAGCTTGTCGATAGTCAGACATGCCTTGATAACGATCCATATGATCTTCAGAAAGATTCAGAAACGCAGCGGCTTTGAGCTTTAAGCTTGACGTCGTTTCTAACTGGAAGCTCGAGAGTTCGAGTACATATAGGTCTGCGTCTTGTTCTAACAAATCCAGTGCAGGCACACCGATGTTACCACCAACGCCAACATCCAAACCTGCAGCCTTAGCCATCACACCTGTGAGGTCGGTTACTGTGCTCTTACCGTTTGAGCCCGTAATCGCAATCACCGGTTTCTGCACCGCCCAAGCGAATAACTCGATATCACCTACTACTGCCGTACCTTTTGCTAATACGGCTTGGATCTCTGGTGTCGCTAGCGCAATACCAGGGTTGGTCACGATAAGATCCGCGTCAGAAAGCCAGTCTGTATTCCAACCACCACTATGCAGTTGAACACTTTCCGGCAAGCGCTCTGCACCTGGAGGGTTTACACGAGTATCAATGACTTTGACCACAAGTTGTGGCTGATTTTTTCTTAGGTGTTTAACGACAGAGAGCCCGGTAATACCGAGCCCTACGACGACAACACTATGTATGTTTTGCCAACGTTCCATATTTGATCACACTGTAAATCTTATTCTTGGAAAGTGCGATTAACGCACTTTCAATGTCGCAAGACCAATCAGAACAAGAACCATAGAAATAATCCAGAAGCGCACGATTACGCGAGGTTCTGGCCAACCTTTCAATTCGTAGTGGTGGTGAATTGGTGCCATACGGAAAATGCGCTGACCACGTAATTTGTAAGAACCTACCTGTAGGATGACTGATAGCGTTTCCATCACAAATACGCCACCCATGATCACCAACACCAACTCTTGACGAACTAGAACAGCAATGGTGCCCAATGCACCGCCAAGCGCTAGTGAGCCGACATCACCCATGAACACTTGTGCTGGGTAAGTGTTAAACCACAAGAAACCAAGGCCTGCACCGACGATTGCTGTACATACGACAACCAACTCAGAAGCATGTGGTAAGTATGGAATATGAAGGTATTCAGAGAAGTTAACGTTACCGGTCGCCCATGCAATAACCGCGAAGCCTGCTGCAACAAGAACCGTTGGCATGATTGCCAAACCGTCTAGACCATCAGTCAGGTTAACCGCGTTACTTGTACCTACAATGACAAAGTAAGTCAGAATGATATACATCAAACCAAGCTGCGGCATGATGTCTTTAAAGAATGGCACCACTAGCTGAGTTGCTGCTGTGTCTTTACCGTAAGCATACAATGCGAAAGCGACGACAAACGCGATCAACGACTGCCAGAAGTACTTCCAACGCGCGATCAAGCCATCGGTATTTTTGCGTACCACTTTACGATAATCATCAACAAATCCGACCGCACCGTAGCCAAGTAAGACTGTCAGTACCGCCCATACGTAAGGGTTGGATAAGTCTGTCCATAGCAAAATCGTGATTGAGATGGCCGCTAAGATCATGATACCGCCCATTGTTGGGGTACCACGCTTACTAAAGTGAGATTCCGGACCTTCGTTACGCACTACCTGACCAATTTGCAGCATTTGCAAACGCTTGATCATGATTGGTCCCATCCATAATGACAGACCTAGAGCGGTTAATACGCTTAGGATTGCTCGAAAAGACAAGTATTCAAACAATCGGAAAAAAGACAGGTATGGCTGTAGCAGCTCGGCAAGCCAAATAATCATTAATAATACTCCTTCAAAGCAGCAGCGACTTCAAACATACGTGCACCATTCGCTCCTTTCACCAATATCGTATGGTTTTCAGGAACGGCTTGGTCTAGATGCTGCTTGATGTATTCAATCATCTCTTGGTGCGTCTCAAAATGAATGCCTTGGCAAAGATCACTGATCACCTTGGCGTCTGCACCATATGTGAGAACATGTTCAAATTTTTGTGGGGCAGCATGTTCCCCGACTTGACGATGAAGTGCAAGACTTTCCTCGCCCAATTCCGCCATATTACCTAAAATCAGCCAGCGTTGACCTGGGAAAGCGGCCAATAAATCAACTGCCGCTTTCATGGCTGGCACGCTCGCGTTGTAGCTGTCGTCAATCAATTTTATCTTTTCGCTCAGCGCTTCAACCTCGACGCGACCTTTCACTTTGTTCAAATGTTTAAGGCCAGCGCGAACCTCTTCTAATGTGGCGCCCATTTGTAACGCAATAATAGAAGCAGCGATCGCATTCGCAACGTTGTGTTGACCTATAATACCCAGAGACAGTTCAATTTCTTGTGAGCTTGCTGCGATATGTAAGTCAAAGCTTGCTTCACCTGCGGCGTTCAATACGATGTTAGAAGCGAAGAAGTCTGCATCAGTATTACTTTGTGAAAAAGTAATGACTTTCTTATCTGCTAACACTTCATCCCACTTGGCTTCACCATTGCTGTCTAGGTTAACAATCGCAATACCACCAGCTGAAAGGCCTTGGTAGATTTCACCTTTGGCTTGTTTCACGCCATCGATAGAACCAAAGCCTTCAAGGTGAGCGGCGGCTACATTGTTCACTAACGCGATATCTGGTTTTACTAACTGAGTCGTGTAAGCAATTTCACCGATATGATTAGCACCAAGCTCAATCACGGCATAATCATCATCCTGCTGTGAGCGCAATAATGTCAACGGAACACCAATATCATTATTGAAGTTACCCGCCGTGAATAACACTTTGCCTTTCAATTGCAGGATACTCGCAACCATTTCTTTTACGGTCGTTTTACCGCAACTTCCGGTGATGGCAACGGTAGGTGTTTTGCATGCTTGATGCACCCAAGAAGCAAACTCACCCAATGCAAGTTTGGTATCCGACACCACAATTTGCGGCACATTCACATCTAAGCGTTTTTCTACGAGTAAAGCACCGGCACCTGCATCTACCGCTTGTTGGCAAAAGTTGTGCGCATCAAAGCGCTCCCCAACTAACGCGACGAATAAAGCCCCACGCTCAATCGTTCGTGTATCAGTAGAAACCGCGTCGATAAGTAGCTCGTCGCCGAATCGCTCACCACGAGTGATGTCTGCAATTTGAGATAACGTTACTTTGATCATGAGGTCAATCCTAAAAGTTGCATTGCGGACTCGCGGTCGGAGTAATGAATCGTTTCGCCATTACGAATCTGATAATCTTCATGGCCCTTTCCAGCTAACAAGATAATGTCGTTTGGCGAAGCATTTTCAATGGCATAAGACAGCGCTTTGAAGCGGTCATGCTGAACAATCGCTTCAGCAGGTTTTGACAGCCCAGCTAACATATCTTTCACAATCTGAACCGGATCTTCGCTGCGTGGGTTATCGTCAGTCAACACCACTCTGTCGCCCAGACGCTCTGCAATTTCCGCCATCATTGGACGCTTACCTGCATCGCGATCGCCACCGCAGCCAAAAATAGCCCACAGCTGGCCTTCACAATGAACTCGTAAAGCTTGCAGCGCTTTTTCTAAAGCATCAGGAGTATGGGCATAATCGACCACGACTTTGGCACGATCCTCAGTTTGGAATAACTCCATTCGGCCGAGTACAGGTTGCAGTTGACCTGCGGTTTCGAGTAACGCTTGTTTCTCTTTACCTAAGCTTAATAAGGTCGCAAAAGCGAGCATTAAGTTGGTTGCATTAAACTCACCAATCAATGGCGCGCGCAATTCACCTGAGCCAAACTTACCATGGAACTTAATAGTAATCCCTGACTCCGCGTAACTGACTTCCGTCGCCCAAATTGCGCTTTCAAATTCAGTGTTCGCCTTGAGCGAAACAGCGACCGCATTACTTAACTGCGACGCCCATTGATGACCTACTTCATCATCAACATTGATAATGGCACGTTCACATAGGTGTTGCGTGAACAACCCAAGCTTTGCATTGGCATACTCTTCCATCGTGCCATGGTAATCAAGATGGTCACGACTTAAGTTAGTAAACACGCCCGCCGCAAATGATAGTGCTTTGACACGACCTTGCGTCAGGCCATGGGAAGATACTTCTAGCGCGGTGTATGTGGCTTGTTGATTTGCGAGAGAGGAGAGCGTTTTCTGAATTTCAACGGCATTCCCCGTTGTATTCGCAGCTTGTTGCAAGTTATTGAGGAAGCCATTTCCTGTTGTTCCCATTACCGCCGCTTTATGGTCAAGCAGTTCTAGCCATTGCGCTATTAACTGGGTAATGGTGGTTTTGCCGTTGGTGCCGGTGACACCAATCAAATCCATATTAGGGTAAGCATAGAGCTTTCCAGCAATTGCGGATAAACGTTGGTCCAACCTATCGATGTAAATGACGGGAACATCATCAATGATTTCCACCGTACCATGTGTTTTGACATCGCAGGCTTGCGCCAGGGCTGCATTTGCACCTTGCTCAATTGCAGAGGCAATGAATTTACGCCCATCCACAACATGGCCAATCACTGCTACAAACGTGGTTCCAGGTTGAACTCTTCGGCTGTCGAGCTCCAATTCAGAAACAAGAACGGACGATAAGCTAGGGCAATCCACCCAAGGGGAAAGCAGCACGTCCATACTGATGGCTTTAGTCATATTTGTTCTCCGAGCTTTGGCTCAGGTTTTCTTAATTTTGTTTGCTCAGTAAACCACAGGGCTTACTGTTGGAATTTGTTTTCGTCAGGTGCAACATTGAGTATTTGTAGCGCGCCTTTCATGATTTCAGAGAAAACAGGAGACGCTACCGAACCACCATAGTAGTCATCACCTTGAGGCTCGTTTACGATCACTACTAAAGCAATTCGCGGATCGCTAACCGGAGCAAGCCCAGCCGTGTAGGTGATGTACTCGTCGCTGTACCCACCGGCAGAAGCTTTACGTGATGTACCCGTTTTCGCTCCCACTCGATAACCAGGAACTGCCGCTCTGCGAGCCGAGCCCCCTTTTTGAGTTACGGTTTCCAACATGTCTAATACTTGACGCGCATACTTCGCACTCACCACTTGACGTGACATGTCATGATCATTGCTTTCGATAATATGAATAGGCTCGTATTTGCCAAGGTTTCCAAGCGTCGCATAAGCATGGGCTAGCTGGATTGGTGTAATTGATAGACCATAACCAAACGCAATCGTGGCGCGCTCAATTGGCGACCAACGAGTTCGTGTAGGAAAAATACCCGTCACTTCCCCAACTAGGTTTAGGCCAGAAAGCTCACCAAAACCCACTGAACTGTACAGCCCAAGAAGCGCCTCTACCGGCATTTGCATTGCTAGCTTCGTCACACCGATATTACTCGACTTTTTAAGGATCGTGGTCAAGCTCGCTTTGCCTACGCGAGAGACATCTCTGACTCGACTACCACCTAAACGTAGGACACCATTACCGGTATCTACGATGGTATCTTTATCGGCTATCCCATTTTCTAAGGCGGCTAAAATAACGAAAGGCTTAATGGTCGAACCGGGCTCCATTGAGTCCGTGATCACTCGGTTACGCATTTGATAGCTTTGCCAATCGCTACGATTATTAGGGTTGTAAGAAGGAGCATTAACCATGGCCAATACGGCGCCCGTTTTGACATCCAACATGACAACGGAACCTGAAGTGGCGCGGTGGTCCGCAACGGCTTGCTTAATCGCACGATACGCAATCGCCTGTAGGCGCTGATCGATGGTTAACTGAAGTGATTTACCTTCTTGCTTGTCTTGCCAAGCAATGTTTTCCACAACACGACCATAACGGTCTTTACGAATAGTTTTCTTACCCGCCGCGCCAGTGAGCCACTCATCGTAGCTACGCTCCACACCTTCTAGGCCATGCCCGTCAATGCCTGTCACACCGACTAAGTGAGCACTAACCTCACCTGCAGGATAATAACGACGAGATTCCGACTTAAGGCCAACACCTGGCAGCTTTAACTCACGAATATAGTTCGCCATGGCCGGACTGACCTGGCGCTGCAAGTAGATAAAGCGGCGTTTTTCATTGCGCTTGATTTTGTCTATTAACCCTTGTCGGTCAATACCAAGAACATCCGCTAATGCATGCCAACTTTTGGTCTGGCTTAACGCGTTTTCTTTAAATATCGTGGCAGGATCTGCCCAAACAGCCTCAACCGGTACACTGACAGCAAGCGGCTCACCATTTCGATCCGAAATAATACCGCGAGCAGAAGGAATGGATTTAACACGAACCGAACGTAGGTCACCTTGTTTAATCAGGTTATCTGGCTCAATGATTTGGATGTAGGCTACGCGTGCCACCAAAAGGGCAAATGCACAAAAAACAAAAAACAGTAATAGATGGAAGCGCCAACGAATCAAGAAAGATTCTTCGACCGCCACTTTCACTGCTTTATTATCGGTTTTCTTATCCCCCGTAGCCGCTTTCTCTTTTGCTACAGGTTTACGCTTATTGGCTTGTTTCGTGTTGGATTTTTTTCTAATCATTTGAGCGTGACAACCACTTCTTTATCGCCATCAGGTCGTTTCATTTCAAGTTCTTTTTTGGCAAGGTCTTGAACACGACTGTGTTCCGCGAGGGCAGTTTCTTCCAACATTAAGTTACGCCATTCGCTATCTAATCGTTCTCGTTCAACCAACGTATGGTCTTTCTCGGTGATCGCTTGACGCGCATGGTGGGTAGCAAATACCACTCCCATTGCCGATGCCACGATCAATAGCAACAACAGTAATGGCCAGCGACCAACAGTGAGGAGATCTGTTGCAATCAACTTAGCAAGATTAGGAGTGGATTTCGTCATAATAATTAAAGCTTTTCCGCAATTCTTAACACAGAGCTGCGCGAGCGAGGGTTCATTTCAATTTCTTGTTTGCTTGGCTTAATCGCTTTGCTCACCGCTTTCATATTCGCACTACCAAGAGCACGAATTTGCTCTTCCGTCATTGGAATACCGTGTGGCACTTCAGGCCCTTTGCTCTCTTTACGGATAAAACGTTTGACCATACGGTCTTCCAGAGAGTGGAAGCTAATCACAGATAAACGGCCTTCAGGAGCCAGAATGCTCGCCGCGCCTTTAAGTGCCGTATCAATTTCTTCTAACTCACTGTTGATGTAAATACGAAAAGCCTGGAAAGCACGAGTCGCAGGGTGTTTTTTCTCTTTAAAACTTTTCGGTGCGGCATCTGAAATCAATTTTGCCAGCTGACCAGTGCGAACCATTGGCTCATTTTCTTCGTCTTCACGGTAGGCAACAATCGCTTTTGCAATACGGCGCGCATGTTTATCTTCCCCAAACTCGCGAATGACCCAAGTGATATCATCGAGGTCTGCTTCCATCAACCATTGAGATACTGGAACACCTGATGTCGGGTCCATACGCATATCTAGCGGACCGTCTTTCATAAAGCTAAAGCCACGCTCTGCGTCGTCTAACTGAGGAGAAGAAACGCCTAAATCCAGCAGAACACCATCCACTTTTCCAACTAGTCCATACTCTTCAGCATACTCAGCAATACCAGAAAATGGACCATGAATAATGGTGAAGCGAGGGTCATTGATTTTGCCTGCCTCAGCGATCGCTTGAGGGTCACGGTCGATACTGTACAGTCGGCCATTTTCACCGAGTTTAGATAGAATTGTCCGGCTGTGACCGCCACGGCCAAATGTTCCATCAATATAGACGCCGTCTGGTTTGATAGCTAAGCCATCAATGGATTCATTTAATAACACGGAAATATGTTGGAAGGTTTCGGTCATAGCTTTCTCGTTGAATGATCTTGAAGCGATTCTTTAGTGTACTGATTTCCTACATCATCGCCACCACAAGTCTAAAGTTAGACGTGATTTACGCCAAGTTTATTGGTAATGACATAGTTTGCGTCAATTAAATGCAAAAAACCCATCACTACCGAAGTAGAGATGGGTCTCGAATAGGTGGAGCCGACACATAAGCCGGGTTCTGTTCCGCTTGCGCGGCGGTAGCCATTCGTCTAGGCCAGCAATCACTCACTGGCTCGAGCAACCTACCCGCCTCCTTACGCGAGCAACGCAATGTGGAGGCCTATTTGGTCTTGCTTCAGGTGGAGTTTACCCTGCTACGAACTATTGCTAGTCGTCCGGTGCGCTCTTACCGCACCCTTTCACCCTTACCTGTACCCTTACGGGCCATCGGCGGTCTTCTCTCTGCTGCACTTGTCGTAGGCTTGCGCCCCCCAGGCGTTACCTGGCACCTTGCTCTATGAAGCCCGGACTTTCCTCCCCTTTGTCAGTCTCCCGAAGGACGTCAACGTCAGTCTCCCAAAGGGACTTCGACGTCAGTCTCCCGAAGGACATCAACAAAGCAGCGACTACCCAGTCAGCTCCGAGGGCGGATTGTATAGAGTTCTCACTTCAGAGTCTAGTTAGATCACAGATATGATGAAATGAATGCACTAAGTGATGACTTTTTAGTCAGCGCGCCAAAAATAGATAATAAAAAGGCCGATTCCTAAACATCAGCCCTCATTGACCATTTATCTCGCTAGCGGCACTTAGTCTAAGTTTTCTAAGCCCCATTTATATAGCGCATTCTTCTTCAAGTTATGTATTTCTGCCACCAAAGCAGCTGCTTTTTTCAAAGGCAGCTCTTTGGTCAAAATCCCTAACGTGCGTAAAGCATCTTCAGGTAGTGAGTCGTCTGTTGTTTCACGATGGCCATGTACCAACAATACCATTTCACCACGCTGTTGGTTATCGTCACTTTTCACCCATTCAATCAGCTCACCTAACGGCATGCCTTGAATGGTTTCAAAGGTTTTTGTTAGCTCTCTTGCCAACACAACTTCTCTATCTGGGCCAAGAACGTCTAACATGTCTTGTAGAGAGTCTAAAATACGGTGCGGTGACTCGTAAAAAATACACGTACGCTCTACCGAAGCAATCTCTAGGAATTTATCCTTACGACCTTTGCTTTTCGGTGGTAAAAAACCTTCGAAGCTAAAGCGATCAGATGGCAAGCCAGAGGCACTTAACGCCGTAATGACCGCACAGGCACCTGGAAGAGGCACAACTCTAACGCCCGCTTGACGACATTTTGTCACCAAATGGTATCCTGGGTCGCTGATAAGTGGCGTACCAGCGTCAGAAACTAATGCGATAGACTGACCGGAAAGCAGCTTTTCTACCAAAACTTGTGCTTTTTGCTGCTCATTGTGGTCATGTAGAGCAAAAGTTTTGGTTTGAATATTGAAGTGAGACAGTAATTTGCCCGTATGTCGAGTATCCTCAGCGGCAATGATGTCCACAGTCGACAGAATTTCGATAGCACGTTGGGTGATATCCGCTAAATTTCCGATTGGAGTCGGTACGATATAGAGAGTTGGCCCCTCATTCGGCAACTTATTTTTATCTGTCATTTGTTTACCATCACTTCAACGATTAATATAGAGACAATTTTGTACAAAATTATAGAGAACTCACGGCAATGATTAACCATAAGAGACTCAGTGTACCACGCATACTTACTCCTGTTGCACTAGCAATTACGCTCGCCGCCTGTTCTTCAGGTCCAAGACAGCCTGATGGCGTTGATGTAACACTTGAGCCTACTCAGTCTGTTCAGAACTATATGATCCAAGCTGATAGCACGGAAGGCAGTTTACAAAATGACTGGTTGATCATGGCAACCAAAGCCGCGATTCAAGCAAACCAGTTTGATCAAGCAGAAATGTTGATCAAGCGCCTGGCTCGTCAACAGTTAACCGAAGTTCAGCAAGCAGAGTGGCAACTAGCGCGTGCGACCATACAGCAAAAACAGGGTAATTACTCTCAGTTGCTGCAATTGTTGAATTTTAAACCTTGGTGGAAGTTGCCAAATGAGCAATGGAAAGACTATTACTTGATGCGTGCCGACGCTTATCAAGGTCTTAACCAAGCGTTTGAGGCAAACCGCCAACTGGTTGCATTTGGCCAATATGCATCGTCCGCGGAGCAGAGAGAGATTTCTAGCCGTATTTGGATGAACTTTGGCAGCTACTCCGAGTACGAACTGACCTCATTAGAAACAGAGCCAAATGAAGATGTTTTGGATGGTTGGCTACAACTCGCTATTTATGCGAAAACGCTGTCGGGCAACTTATCCCAACTAAAAAATACCCTAGAACGCTGGTTAAACGAGAACCCATCGCACCCAGCCGCTATCTACACACCAGAAGAGATTCAAAACATTCTCTCTCTAGACATCGTTAAACCAAACAACACCGCTTTGTTACTGCCACTTACTGGTAAGTTCTCGCCACAAGCGCAATTAATTCGTGATGGTTTTGTGTTTGCGATGATGAATGATCGTAACCGTGATCCAAGCGCTACCCTCACGGTAATCGACACTAATGCGTATAACGCCGACCAAATTAAACAACGTTTGATCAATGAAAACATCGACTTTGTTGTTGGTCCCCTAGAAAAAGAAAACGTTGAGCTATTGCACACAACCATGGATGGCTCAGAAAATGGTCCTACGATTCCAGCCCTTGCGCTAAATATTCCCGAAGATGTGCAACCAGATAGCAATATTTGCTACTTGGCATTATCACCGGAACAAGAAGCCGCACAGGCAGCGAAACACTTGTTCAGCGAAGGCTATAACTTCCCTCTGATTCTGGCACCAAAGGGCAGCTTTGGTGAGCGCGTAACTGAAGCGTTCAACAAAGAATGGCGCAAGTACAGCTCTAATAAAGTCGCAGCAAGTTATTTTGGCGACAAGCGCCAACTTCAAAAAGACATCAATGAAGTATTTGGTCTGCAAGAAAGCAAACAACGTATTGCTCAGATGCAATCATTAATGCGTATCAAGCTTGAAACACAGCCACGTAGCCGTCGTGATGTCGATGCGGTTTATATTGTTGCTAGAAGCACGGAACTGACTTTGATCAAGCCGTTTATTGAGGTAGCGATTAACCCAGACGCCAAAGCGCCACAAATTTTCTCTAGCTCGCGTAGCAACAGTGGCGGCGCGACTTACGAAGATCTAACAGGCATCATCTACAGCGATATTCCATTACTGATTGACCCAGACCCTAGCGTGACCGCTGAAATGAACGAGCTGTGGTCAGAGCAATCTAACATGGAAAAACGTTTGAAAGCACTGGGTATGGATGCGTATAAATTGATTGGGGAGCTGCCACAAATGAAGGTCGTTCCGGGCTACTCAGTTGGCGGCCAAACCGGTATTTTAAGTATCGACAATAATTGTGTTGTACAGCGTGAGCTAAGCTGGGCTGAGCGTGGGGCTCTTTAGTAAGCGCCAAATCGGAAATCAATATGAAGCTCTGGCGAAGCAGTATTTACAACGCCAGGGCTTAAACTTTATTGAACAAAATTTTCTGACTAAGGTCGGTGAGATTGATTTAATCTTCCAACAAGGTGAAACTATTGTGTTTGTTGAAGTCAAATACCGTAAGAACAATCACTTTGGCTCGGCAGCAGAAATGGTGACGCACGCTAAAATGCGCAAGCTAGTCAAAACCGCACAAGTTTGGCTTAGCCAACAAAAGCGCTTAAAACACAATATCGATTATCGATTTGATGTCATCGCCATTCATGATAATGGGCGAGATATCAACTGGATAGAAAACGCAATCTCTGAAGGATAAGCGATGCTAGATAGCATTAAAGACAGCTTTACAGAAAGTATTCAAATTCAAATCGCAGCAGCAGAGGCGCTGCCTGATGCCATTACTCATGCAGCTCAAGCGATGGTGTCGAGCCTGCTTAATGGCAATAAAATTTTATGTTGTGGTAATGGCGGCAGTGCTTCAAACGCTCAACAATTTGTTTCTTGTCTTTTAAACCGTTTTGAAACTGAGCGTCCTAGCCTACCAGCAATGGCCTTAACCGCCGATAATACCACCCTAACCGCAGTGGCCAACGATTACCACTACCAGGAAATCTTCTCAAAACAGGTACGAGCGTTTGGTCAACCAGGCGACATTTTGCTTGCCATGTCAACTAGCGGTAACAGTAAAAATATTATCAAAGCGATGGAAGCAGCCGTAACTCGAGACATGACGATTATCGCGCTAACAGGAAAAGATGGCGGAGAGATGGCAGGACTGCTCGGTGAGAACGACGTCGAAATTCGTATTCCATCACACCGCACTGCACGTATTCACGAAGTACATATGGTAACACTCCATTGTCTTTGTGATCTTATTGACCAGGTGCTTTTCCCTGCTCACGAAGAGTAACCAAGACTGAGAATCAGAATTATGATACGTAGCCTCGTTATCTTATTAACAGCATTGAGTTTAAGTGGTTGCGCAGGTTTGTTTATCGCAGGTGCAGCAACCACAGCGAATATTGTCACGGACACACGCACGACAAAACAAATCTGGCAGGACAATAACATCGAATTCGAAGTTGCGGCGATCGGCAATAAAGCACCGTTTAAAGGTGAAGTTCGTGTCGTTGCCAGTTCATATAATGGGACTGTAGTCCTTATGGGACAAGCTCCGACACAAGACCTTATCCTTGCTTTAGAGCGAAGGGCTCGAGAAGTTAGTGGTGTAAAAGTCATACACAATCAAATCAAACAAAAAGAGCCACTCACTGTTACCCAGATTAGCAATGACAGCTGGATCACAACCAAAGTAAAGTCAGCTTTGCTTACTGATTCTGAGCTTAATGGTGTTAAGGTTAAAGTGATCACCGAAGATGGCGACGTTTTTCTGTTTGGTTATGTCACGCCAGAGCAAGGCGATCGAGCGACAGAAATCGCGCGTAATATCTCAGGCGTAAAACAAGTCATTAAAGGGTTCCAATACGGCGAAATGGAGCCTGTTGAAGTAGACTTACCGAGTGACGGTGTACAAACAATAGAAAGTGAGGCAAGCACAGAAAGTGAAGAGAACGTCGAAGTCTTTACGATTAGTGAGTAATTTCCAAAGTCTGGCTTGAAATCATCTTCAACAAGTTAAAAAGAAAAAAGCAGCGTTACGCTGCTTTTTTATTATTTAATCACTCTTAAGCTTGGTTTGCCTTTTGGTCGAGGAGCATCGTCCTCTTCGGCATCTGAATCAGAAACTAACTCAGAAGGCTCATCACTAACCGTTGTGAACGATGGGGATGATTCTTCCTCGGTCATCGCTTCTTCTTCGATGTGAGTGTACGCTTCTTCTGGTTCAAACATAGTACCAGCACCATTCTCACGTGCATAAATAGCTTGAACAGCATACACAGGCACGATCACTGAGTGCGGACGACCGCTAAAGCGAGCATGGAAGGTAATCGCATCATTACCTAACTCAAGATTACCCACTGCACGTGGCGCAATATTCAAAATAATTTGACCATCTTGAATAAATTCAACCGGGACACGCACCCCTGGCATTGTTGCATCCACAACCAAGTGAGGAGTCAAGTCATTGTCTACTAACCACTCGTAAAATGCGCGAAGCATGTACGGGCGGCGAGCAGTCATTTTTGCAATATCCATAACGTGTTTTAAATCGCTTAGCGAACTAGGCGCATTTCACGCTCAGCTTCAGTCAAAGAAGCAAGGAACGAATCACGTTCAAATACGCGGTTCATGTATACCTTGATTTCTTTTGAACCAGGGCCAACAAGATCGATACCAAGTTGAGGCAAACGCCACAATAGTGGTGCTAGGTAACAATCGATCAAGCTGAATTCTTCGCTCATGAAGTACTCATATTCAGCAAAAATTGGCGCTAACGTCAGAAGATCATTACGCAGCTTTGTGCGTGCTTTTTCTGATTCTTCCGCATTACCTTTCATCACTTTTTCAGCGAGTGAATACCAGTTGCGTTCGATACGGTACATCATCAAGCGGCTGTTGCCACGAGCAACAGGGTAAACCGGCATTAGAGGTGGATGAGGGAAGCGCTCGTCCAAGTACTCCATGATGATTTTTGAATCGTAAAGAGCTAGCTCACGGTCAACAAGAGTTGGCACTGATTTATATGGGTTTAGCTCAACAAGCTCAGCAGGAAGGTTTGCTTCGTCAACAAGCTCAACTTCAACACTTACGCCTTTTTCAGCTAGTACAATGCGAACCTGATGGCTATACAAATCTGATGCACTTGAGAAAAGAGTCATCACAGAACGTTTATTGGCAGCTACAGCCATGGAGCCCTCCAGTACACTTACAAATAAAAACAATGGAGGCTAAGCCTCCATTGTACATCAATTAAAATTGGGAATTAGCACGGTATTTTAGCACAATTAATGCACATCGCGCCAATACTCTTTCTTGAGCATCACAACAACGATGGTTAGAAGCACTAAGAAGCCCATTACCCACCAGCCTAGAGCATGACGCTCAAGCTGCACTGGGTCACCTGAATAAACTAAGAAGTTAACGAGATCGCCAACCGCTTTGTCATATTCGCCTTCACTCAGCTCACCCGTGCCATCGGTTTCAGTACCAACAACAACTTGTACTTCTTCGCCATCTACGATTTTCGTATCGTAAATCGGCGTCGGGATGCCCTGTAGCTCTTCAAGCACATGCGGCATACCAACACTCGGGAAGACGATGTTGTTCACGCCGAATGGACGAGATGGATCAACATAGAAAGAGCGTAAGTAAGTGTATAACCAATCAGCACCACGAACTCGTGCAACCAACGTAAGATCTGGTGGTGGAGCACCAAACCAGTTTGCCGCTTGCTTCGGTGGCATAGCATTGACCATTAGATCACCGATTTTCGCTTCAGGATTGAAAATCAGGTTTTCTTTCATTAAGTCTGTTGGAATTTCCAAGTCTGTTGCTACACGCTCGTAACGCTGGTATTGCGTAGAGTGACAAGCAAAACAGTAGTTCATGAACAACTTCGCGCCGTTTTGTAGCGAAGCTTTATCCGTAAGGTCAACATTCGCTTTATCCAGCGGAACATTGGCCCCAGCTGCCATCGCTAGTGATGGCAACATAGCAAATAGAATTACAATCCACTTCTTCATTTGAATGTCACCCTCTCTGGTAATGGTTTGGTTGCTTCATTTTTGCTGTAGAAGAACAGCAACACAAAGAACATGAAGTAACACAAGCTAAAGATCTGAGATAGTAGTGTGTACGTTGGTGTCGCTGGTAACGCACCTAAAATACCTAGAGCGATAAAGGCGATAGTGAACTGTACAATATTCAATAGATGAAGTTTGCTACGGTAACGGTATGAACGAACTTTACAACGATCCAACCAAGGTAGAACGAACAGCACTGCAATTGACGCACCCATTAGGATAACACCTAATAGTTTGTCTGGAACCGCACGTAGGATTGCGTAGAACGGCGTGAAGTACCATACCGGAGCAATATGCTCTGGTGTCTTCAATGGGTTTGCAGCTTCAAAGTTAGGCGGCTCAAGGAAGTACCCACCCATTTCTGGGTTAAAGAACAGCACGTAACAGAAGAAGAACAAGAAACCAGCAACACCGACCAAGTCCTTAACCGTGCCGTACGGATGGAAAGGAATCGAATCAATGATGTCATATTTCTTCGTGTAGTAATCGTGGAACTTGAATTGCGTTTTGTAATCGTCGCCCATTGAGCCTTTTGGCAGCTTAGTTTCGATACCATCCGGGTTGTTTGAGCCTACTTCGTGCAGCGCCAATACGTGCAGAACAACAAGAAGAAGCAAAACAATAGGCAAGGCAATAACGTGTAGTGCGAAGAAACGGTTTAGCGTTGCACCAGAGATGATGTAGTCACCACGAATCCAAAGCGTTAGGTCATCACCGATAACAGGAATAGCACCAAACAGGGAAATGATTACCTGCGCACCCCAGTATGACATCTGACCCCATGGAAGTAGGTAACCCATGAACGCTTCAGCCATGAGAACTAAGAAGATCAACATACCGAAGATCCACAACAGTTCACGAGGTTTTTGGTATGAACCGTAGATCAAACCACGGAACATGTGAAGATACACAACAACGAAAAACGCTGACGCGCCAGTGGAATGCATGTAACGCAGAAGCCAACCGTACTCTACATCACGCATAATGTATTCGATGGACGCAAATGCACCGTCGCCTGAAGGAACATAGTTCATCGTTAGCCAAATACCCGTTAGGATTTGGTTAACAAGAACCAGCATCGCCAGAGAACCGAAAAGGTACCAAAAGTTGAAGTTCTTAGGCATTGGGTATTCAGACAAATGCTTTTTATAAGCATTCATTGCAGGAATACGCTTTTCAACCCAATCTAACATTGCTTGCATTATGCATCTCCCTCATCAACACCCACAATGAGCTTGGTATCGCTCAAATACATGTGCTTAGGAACGACAAGGTTCAACGGAGCAGGTACTCCTTGGAACACTCGACCAGCCATGTCGAACTTAGAACCATGACAAGGACAGAAGAAGCCAGATCTTACGCCCTGCACCTGCTCTGAGAAAGAGTCAGGTAGATAGGTTGGTGAACAACCTAAGTGGGTACAGAAACCAACTGCGACGAAAAACTCTTCCTTAATCGAACGAAACTCATTCTGAGCGTACTCAGGCTGCTGCTCCATTTCAGATTGTGGATCGCGAAGCTTATCACCGATCGATTTTAAGTTATCCAGAACGCTTTGAGTGCGGCGAACAATCCATACAGGTTTTCCCTGCCACTCAACACGAACCAGCTGACCTGGTTCAATTTTACTTATATCCACTTCCACCGGTGCGCCCGCCGCTTTGGCTTTAGCACTCGGATTCCATGATTTGATAAAAGGCACGGCGACGGCGACTGCCCCTAACCCACCAACAACTGCCGTTGTAGCGGTTAGAAAACGCCTGCGACCGTTATTTAAAGGCGCGTTGCTCATCCAAACATTCTCCCATTTGCTCCCTTTGGATCGTTATTATTCCGCTTATAAGAGCATGGCTAACAAATAATGAATTTAGTTCTATTTATTGGAGGGAAATGATAAAGAAAACCCTACTTTTTGACAAGATAAAGCTACCTTTTTGTAACATTTGTGAGGCAAATCGCTCGCGTCGTCACAAAAGCGGCAGAATTATAAAAAATTGATGTGATTTGTAACAAGAAAGCACCACATAGAAGCCCCGCTGAAAGCGGATAAAACCTTTTATCTTGGTAGTTTTCAGTTAATTACACAGAGAAATATTTCGTATTACGCGTTCAGCTTGCTGTGTTTATATTTTCAATTTTGTAGCACGCAGAATGCTCAAAAAGGAGCGTAAGTCATTTTAAAACATGTTACAGGGAGAATAAGATACAAAGACATTCTTGCTGATGAATACATCTATGCTGCATCGCAAGAGAAAGCGTGGTGAGTCGCGATTAAATAAGGCACACATATAAAACGGCACTGGCAACCTTTCGACGAAGAGGACGAATAAGAAGGCCTACTCGGAATGTGATGATAAATGAAGACTGTTCGTTGCTTGAAGACAAGTATGATGTCTTTAAATACAAAAAAGCCCGGCATAGAGCCGAGCTTCTGGTACACAGTTTCCAGAGTAACTCTGAAAAGCATAATTCCCGATAAGAGGAAATTAACGCTTAGAGAACTGTGGACGACGACGTGCTTTACGTAGACCAACTTTCTTACGTTCAACGCAACGAGCGTCACGAGTAACGTAGCCAGCTGCGCGTAGAGCAGGACGTAGAGACTCATCGTATTCCATAAGCGCGCGAGTGATACCGTGACGGATAGCACCAGCTTGACCAGAAATACCGCCGCCTTTAACTGTTACGTAAAGGTCTAGCTTTTCAGTTAGTTCAACTAGCTCTAGAGGTTGTTGTACAACCATACGTGCTGTTGGACGACCGAAGTATTCGTCAAGGTTACGCTTGTTTACTACAATGTTACCGCTGCCTGGTTTAATGAAAACACGTGCAGCTGAGCTTTTGCGACGGCCAGTGCCGTAGTATTGATTCTCTGCCATTTTCGAAATCCCCAATTAGATGTCTAGTACTTGTGGTTGTTGAGCAACATGGTTGTGCTCAGCGCCCGCGTAAACTTTTAGCTTACGGTACATAGCACGGCCTAGAGGACCACGTGGAAGCATGCCTTTAACTGCAAGCTCAAGAGCCATCTCAGGTTTACGATCGATCAACTTTTCAAAAGTGATAGATTTTAGACCACCTGGGAATTCAGAGTGACGGTAGTACACTTTGTTCTTAGCTTTGTTACCAGTTACAGCAACTTTCTCAGCGTTGATAACGATGATGTAATCACCAGTGTCAACGTGAGGAGTGTATTCAGCTTTATGTTTGCCACGTAGGCGAGATGCAATTTCACTTGCTAGACGGCCAAGAGTTTTACCTTCAGCGTCTACAACGTACCAGTCGCGTTTTACAGTTTCTGGTTTAGCAACGAAAGTTTTCATGCTAACAATAACCCGTTAATTAAATTTTAAACTTTAAAGGAACACCCAATAGTGCTCCCACACTGTCTAAGAGCCCAGTCATCACCCCTTCGAGTCGTTGGTACTCTCGACCTTCAATTTCGAAATAACTTCGATAATCAGGTCTGCAGTAACGGTGGGTCGCAGGATTATAGAGAAGAGCGAAGAAAAAATCACCTTTTTTTGCGCCAAATCACTAATTTTTTCTTCACTTTTTTAAGAATCCATTGGATCTAGGCCAAATGTTCACGCGCGAGATACTCATGACTTTGCATCTCAGTAAGCCGAGACAAACAGCGCTTAAATTCGAACTCTAACTGCCCGTCAGTATATAAGTCGGCCATTGGCACTTCAGCAGAAATAATCAACTTAACATTGCGCTCGTAAAACTCATCGACCAGCGCGATAAAGCGTCTCGCCGCATCATCTATTTTTCGGTTCATTTGTTGAACATCTGCCAGTAATACCGTGTGGTAAATACGAGACAATTCAATGTAGTCATTTTGACTGCGAGCAGTTTGACACAACTGAGCAAACGACGCATGCAGCACCCCGTCGCTTGCCTCAATCACCACCAGTTGACGGTGGTTAACTTCGATTTGATGAGCAACAAACTTACGCTCTCCAGTCAGCTGCTGATAATATTTGTTAAGGTTTATGCTAGCCTGCTCATCAAGCGGGTAATGGTATATTTCAGCCTGTTCTAACGTTCTTAAGCGATAATCAACGCCACTATCGACATTCAACACTTCACAACGCGCCAAAATCATATCGATCGCGGGCAAAAAGCGCGCTCTTTGCAAACCGTTACGATATAAGTTCTGCGGCTCAATGTTTGAAGTCGCGACTAGGATCATCTGCCGCTTGAACATTTCTTGAAGTAGCGTTGCAAGGATCATCGCATCAGTAATGTCGGAAACAAAAAATTCATCAAAGCAAACCACATCGGCTTCTTCTTTAAATTTATCCGCCACTTTTGATAGAGGATTTTCGACATCACCTAACAGCTTCAACTCATCATGTACTCGATACATAAATCGATGGAAGTGGACGCGCATTTTTCTTTGGGTCGGTAAAGCATCAAAAAATGCATCCATAAGGTAGGTTTTACCGCGACCTACGCCACCCCAAAAGTAAAGGCCTTTTGGTGGTTCAGGCTTGTCGATTTTTTTCCCTATTAGCTTTTGCCATTTGGAAAGCTGAGGCACAGGCGCTGACTGAAATTCAACGATAGCATGGTAAAGCTTGTCTAATGCAACGACCGCTTGATACTGAGCTTCATCACGCTGAAACCCGTGTTCTGCTATGTCTTTTTGATATTGTTGTAGTGGTGTCATCGTATTAAGTCGTATAGAGGTATAGAGAAAAGGGTTACCTCGGGGTCAACTTTGAGAATAGAGAGAAGTAGTTATCAGTCCCCGAAGACATACTGCTATTTTTCTTTATCGGCTGTTCAAGCCATAGTAACATGGACGAGCACCGCGTGTAACTAAGTAGTAAAAGACTTGTTAAAACAACTATAAGGAGCAGTTATGCCTTGGATTTATGCCATTGTGGGTTTGCTGGTCGGTACAATCGTAGGCGTAGTCATTAGTAGACTAACCACCCCTGAATACAAGAAACAAAAGTCTGTGCAGAAAGAACTTGAAGCGGCCAAGTTTGAATTAGAGCAACAACGTCAAGAGCTCGTCGATCATTTTGCACAAACCGCAGAAATGTTGGACACCCTAGGTAAAGATTACACCAAGCTATACCAACATATGGCCAAGACCTCTTCTGAGCTTTTGCCAAACTTACCAGAACAAGACAACCCGTTTGATAAGAAAACGGCAATGTCGTCTGAAACTATTGCAGAAGATCAACCAGAGTTTAACGAACAACCAAAAGACTACGCTAATGGCGCCACCGGTCTTTTGAAGGATCAAGAGAAAGAAATCATTAATGCTCCCGAAGCGGTAACCGCAAAAGCATCATAATCCTCTCTTACTTCTATCTAGGGCCGATACATTTGTATCGGCCCTTTTTTGAACTTTTTCACCTCACCTTCGCTCTAACTTGGATGTGCACTGCCTCCCCTTTTGATTGTCCGAACTAGACCCTATATTAGTTATTAACAAAGTGAACTAACCGTTCGGATATTTCTTTTTGGCAGACATGTTTCAAGAGGAGTTATTGGATGAAAAAACCACTGCTTGCGCTCACCGTTCTATCTCTGAGTTTGGGTTCGATTATTGCCCCAGTTCAAGCCACTGCCGCATTACCTTTGAATGTGGATGGCCAACAGTTACCTAGCTTGGCACCAATGCTTGAGAAGGTGACCCCAGCTGTTGTGAGTATTGCTGTAGAAGGTAAACAAGTACAAACCAGCCGCATTCCCGAGCAATTTCAATTTTTCTTTGGCCCAGACTTTCCTATGGAACAAAGGCGAGAGCGCCCGTTCAGAGGTTTAGGGTCTGGTGTCATTATTGATGCGAAGAAAGGCCATATTGTCACTAACTACCACGTGATCAAGGGGGCAGATGAGATTCGAGTTCGCCTCTTTGACGGGCGCGAGTATGACGCTACTCTCGTTGGCGGTGATGAAATGGCCGATGTTGCGTTACTTAAATTAGAGAAAGCGAAAAACTTAACGCAGATTAAAGTCGCGGATTCCGACAAACTGCGTGTCGGTGACTTTACGGTTGCAATTGGTAACCCATTTGGACTCGGTCAAACCGTAACTTCGGGTATTGTTTCAGCCCTTGGTCGTAGTGGCTTAAACGTTGAAAACTTTGAAAACTTCATCCAAACCGATGCCGCAATTAACAGCGGTAACTCTGGTGGTGCATTGGTCAACCTTAATGGTGAGCTGATCGGTATTAATACTGCAATTTTAGGTCCTAACGGCGGTAACGTGGGTATTGGTTTTGCGATTCCATCAAACATGATGAAAAACCTCACCGATCAAATTCTAGAGTTTGGTGAAGTCAAACGCGGCATGTTGGGTGTGCAAGGTGGCGAAGTAACCTCTGAGCTAGCTGATGCACTGGGTTACGAGTCGAGTAAAGGGGCCTTTATTGGTCAAGTCGTACCGGACAGCGCAGCCGATAAAGCAGGGTTAAAAGCCGGTGACGTAATTGTATCGGTAAACGGCAAAGCGATTAATACTTTCTCAGAGCTCCGCGCAAAAGTGGCAACACTGGGCGCAGGTAAAGAAATCACATTAGGTGTGGTTCGAGATGGTAAGAATAAAACCTTTGATGTAACGCTTGGCGAATCTACGAACATGAAAGCTAAAGCGGAGACATTACATGAGGGACTCAAAGGTGCGGAGTTAAGCAATACAACACCAAGTGATGTAATCCAAGGTGTTAAAGTATCGAGCGTTGCAGATAACTCTCCGGCTGCTCAATATCAATTACAACAAGGTGACATTATTATCGGTGTGAACCGTCAACGAGTGAAAAACCTTGCCGAGCTTCGTACAATCGTAGAGAAACACAAAGGTGTACTGGCTCTTAATATTCAACGTGGTGAACGTACTATTTATCTTGTCATTCGTTAACCACTTTCAAAGTGATAGAAAATAAGGTTTTCGATGCATAGTGCTGAGTGATAAGGCTCGATCACTTTTCCTTATCGCTCAATAACTAATGAAAAGGGCAGCGCGATGACGTGCTGCCCTTTTGTTATTTTTCAATGTAATGCTATTCTTCATCTTCGATGCCATTTTGGCGCTCACGCATGGAGAGGATATGCTCAGCTTTTTATTACGTTCTGTCTTTTTAGGCTTGGCTACTGCCGCAGTGGTATTACTGGCGGTTCCATCTTTGCGCAACAACGTAATTCCTGCCGCGCTTGATCCTCAACCTGTTAATATCGCATCAGTCGAGTTGACGTTTAATCAAGCGGTCCGAAGAGCAGCGCCTGCAGTGGTAAACATCTACAGCCGTAAGTATGTTGAGAATGATCGCAATAAACTCTCGACTCAAGGTCTGGGGTCAGGTGTCATTGTTAGTGAGAAAGGCTACATCATTACTAACTATCATGTGGTTGCTCAAGCTGATCAAATTGTTGTGGCATTACAAGACGGCAGAGCCGCAGCGGCTCAGCTCGTAGGGACAGATAAACGTACTGATATAGCCGTGCTGCGTGTCGAAGGTTCGAATTTGCCCGTAATCCCTCTGAACTCTAATTACAAACCACAAGTGGGCGATGTAGTACTAGCCATCGGTAACCCATACAACCTTGGACAAACCACAACGTTCGGCATTATTTCAGCCACAGGTCGTTCATCTATTAGCGACGGTCGTCAAGCATTCATTCAAACCGATGCCGCCATCAATGAAGGTAACTCTGGTGGAGCCCTAGTAAACACACAAGGCGAGCTCGTCGGCATTAACACCGCCTCTTTTCAGCAAGCGACAGACTTAGAAACTTACGGTATTTCTTTTGCGATCCCTGCGCCGCTAGCGAGTAAGATCATGCAGAAAATCATCGCTGATGGCCGCGTGATTCGTGGTTACATTGGAATCGACGGCCAAGACATTAATGCGGTCACTGCTCGCTTACTTGGAAATGAACACATAGGTGGTATTGTCGTACTTGGTATTGATCCAAATGGTCCAGCCAATGCGGCAGGCTTCCAAAAGCAGGACATCATTATCAGTATTGATGGCAATAAAGTGCAAGGGCGTCAGAGCGTTATGGATATCGTCACCGATTTACGTCCTGGCACCACCGTGGACGTCGGTATCATTCGCAAAGGAAAAGAGATGACCTTGAAAGTCACCATTGCCGAAGACAAGCAAGAAGCATAAAAAATCCCAGCCATTGGCTGGGATTTTTATTTGTGCGTTACTCGCTATCGCTCGGTGTTTCCGTCGTATCGGAATCATCTAGCTCAACTTCAATGCGAGTGACTCGCTGCAAACCTCTCGGTAATAACCCACCTCGGCGACCACGTTCGCCACGGAAGTTATCAAGATCAGACGGTTTAAGACCCAACTTTCGCTTACCCGCGTACAGCGTTAACGATGCACCTTTTGGTAAAGACATTAAGTGAGATAGTACTTCTTCTCGCTCTTTTGCTTTAGCAGCAGGAATGTTGATGATCTTATTCCCTTTACCTTTCGCCAGTTGTGGCAAGTCTTTGATTGGGAACAGCAGCATGCGACCTTGGTTAGTGATTGCTAAGATTTCATCAGAGTCTAAATCTTCAATCTCTTTTGGCGTCATGATCTCAGAGTTGGCAGGTAAAGTGACGAGCGCTTTACCACTGCGGTTTTTAGACAGCAAGTCCGCGCCTTTACATACAAAGCCGTAACCTGCATCTGAGCCCACCAGCCACAGCTGCTCTTCTTCACTCATGATGACTTGGCGAATACTGCTACCAGCCGTAATATTCAAGCGACCGGTAATCGGCTCACCTTGACTACGAGCAGAAGGCAGTGAGTGCGATTCCAGAGAGTAACTTCGACCGTCACTACCTAGGAATACCGCAGGCTGATTACTCTTACCTCGAGCATGCGCTAAATACTTATCACCCGACTTATAGTTTAAGCCTTCGGCATCCACGTCATGGCCTTTCGCGTGACGAATCCAACCTTTCTCAGAAAGCACAACCGTGATTGGCTCACTTGGTACGAGGTCACGTTCAGTCAGCGCTTTTGCTTCTGCACGCTCAACCATTGGAGAGCGACGGTCATCACCGTATTTCTCTGCGTCTGCTTTGATTTCTTTTTTCAGTAGTGTGTTCAGACGACGCTCAGAACCGAGTAGCTGTTCTAGCTTCTCACGCTCTTTCTCTAGCTCGTCTTGCTCACCACGGATCTTCATCTCTTCTAGTTTTGCTAGATGACGAAGTTTGGTATCTAAAATTGCATCCGCTTGGATATCGGTAATACCAAAGCGTTCCATCAGCACCGCTTTTGGATCGTCTTCAGTACGGATGATCTCAATCACTTCATCTAGGTTGAGGTAAGCAACCAACAAACCTTCCAAGATGTGTAGACGAGCCATTACTTTGTCTAGGCGATGTTGTAGACGACGACGCACAGTCGTACGACGGAACTCGATCCACTCAGACAGAATTTGCACCAGACCTTTAACTTGAGGACGGTTATCCAAACCAATCATGTTCAAGTTAACGCGGTAACTGCGCTCAAGATCCGTTGATGCGAACAAGTGGTTCATCAACAAGTCACAATCGACGCGGTTTGACTTAGGCACCACAACGATACGCGTTGGGTTCTCGTGATCCGATTCGTCACGAAGATCGTCAACCATTGGCAGCTTCTTCGCACGCATCTGGTTAGCGATTTGCTCAAGCAGTTTGGCACCCGATACTTGGTGAGGCAAAGAAGTGATAACAATATCAGAACCTTCTTTATGCCAAACCGCGCGCATTTTGATGCTGCCACGACCGTTGCGGTAAATCTTCTCGATATCCGCTTGCGGCGAGATAATTTCTGCTTCTGTTGGGTAATCTGGACCTTTGACATACTGCATCACGTCCGGCAGTTCTGCTTTCGGGTTGTCGATCAAATGAATAGTCGCATCTGCGATTTCACGAACGTTGTGCGGTGGGATGTCTGTTGCCATACCAACGGCAATGCCGGTTACACCGTTAAGCAGGATGTGAGGCAGACGTGCTGGCAACATTTGTGGCTCTTTCATTGTGCCATCAAAGTTAGGTTGCCATTCAACCGTGCCCTGGCCAAGTTCGCCAAGCAATACTTCAGCAAACTTAGACAGTTTTGCTTCGGTATAACGCATTGCCGCAAATGATTTCGGATCATCTGGCGCACCCCAGTTACCTTGACCATCCACTAATGGATAGCGGTAAGAGAATGGCTGAGCCATCAATACCATCGCTTCGTAACACGCTGAATCACCGTGCGGATGGTATTTACCTAGCACGTCACCAACGGTACGTGCAGATTTTTTGTATTTTGCTGATGCAGAGAGACCAAGCTCTGACATCGCATAAATGATGCGTCGTTGAACCGGCTTTAAGCCATCACCAATGTATGGCAAGGCGCGGTCCATGATTACGTACATCGAGTAGTTCAGATAAGCGTCTTCAGTGAACTTGCGCATTGGCAATTGTTCGACGCCATCGTAGGTAATTTCTGTAGACATCCGTTACACCTCTGCCAAGTCGCCGTTGTTTTGTAGCCAAGAACGACGGTCATCTGCACGCTTTTTACCTAGCAGCATGTCCATCATTTCCATGGTCGCCGTAGAGTCGTCAATGGTTAACTGCACTAAGCGACGCGTGTTCGGATCCATGGTGGTTTCACGCAACTGAAGTGGGTTCATCTCACCCAGACCTTTGAATCGTTGCACGTTGATTTTGGCTTTCTTCTTCGACAAGCGCTCTAAAATGCCATCTTTTTCATCATCATCGAGGGCGTAGAACACTTCTTTCCCGCAGTCGATTCGATACAGAGGCGGCATCGCCACATAGATATGACCCGCTTCCACTAGTGCGCGGAAGTGACGAGTAAATAGAGCACAAAGCAGCGTTGCGATGTGAAGACCATCCGAGTCCGCATCGGCAAGGATACAGATCTTACCGTAACGAAGACTCTCGAGGTTGTCGCTATCTGGGTCAATACCCAAAGCAACTGAGATATCGTGTACTTCTTGAGACGCAAGAACTTGATCGGCAGAGACTTCCCACGTGTTCAAGATCTTACCACGCAGTGGCATCACAGCTTGGAATTCACGGTCACGTGCCTGTTTTGCCGAGCCACCCGCAGAGTCACCCTCCACAAAGAAGATTTCAGTGCGACTTAAGTCCTGTGCTGAACAGTCGGTCAACTTACCTGGCAGTGCTGGGCCGGACGCCACTTTCTTACGTACGACTTTTTTCGCCGCTCGCATACGACGATGCGCGTTAGCGATACAGACTTCTGCCAATTGCTCTGCGAGCTGAGGCTTTTCGTTCAACCAAAGACTGAACGCATCTTTTACAACGCCAGAGACAAATGCCGCGGTTTGACGAGAAGAGAGACGTTCCTTGGTCTGGCCTGCAAATTGTGGATCTTGAATTTTAACCGACAGCACGTAAGAACAGCGGTCGAAAACGTCATCACCCGTTAGCTTCACACCACGAGGTAATAGATTACGGAACTCACAGAATTCGCGCATCGCTTCCAACAAGCCTTGGCGTAAACCATTAACGTGCGTACCACCTTGAGCGGTTGGGATTAGGTTAACGTAGCTTTCGGTGATCATCTCACCGCCTTCTGGCTGCCAAATTACCGCCCAGTTTGCCGCTTCAGTATCCGCCAAGAACTCACCAGTAAATGGTTCTTCAGGAATAACTGGATAGCCTTTTACACCTTCCGCAAGATAGTCTTTCAAACCATCTTCGTAGTACCACTTATAGTCTTTGCCATTAACTTTGTCGGTTAATGTGATTTCTAAGCCCGGACACAAAACCGCTTTTGCGCGCAGGTTGTTGACTAGGCGTGTCACAGAGAAGTTAGCCGAATCGAAGTACTTCGCATCAGGCCAGAAATGCACGCTGGTACCGCGATTGCGACGACCACATGTGCCAGTTACGGTCAGATCAGACACTTTCTCGCCGTGTTCAAATGCAATTTCATACACTTGACCATCACGACGAACTGTTACTTCAACGCGTTTTGACAACGCGTTTACTACAGATATACCTACCCCGTGCAAACCACCAGAGAATTGGTAGTTTTTGTTAGAGAACTTACCACCCGCATGTAGCTTACATAGAATTAGCTCTACGCCTGATACTTTCTCTTCTGGGTGGATATCAACAGGCATGCCTCGACCATCATCGATCACTTCGAGTGATTGGTCAGCATGTAGGATGACTTGTACTTTTGAGGCATGTCCGGCTAGCGCTTCATCGACACTGTTGTCGATAACTTCTTGGCCCAAATGGTTTGGGCGCGCTGTATCCGTATACATCCCTGGTCGGCGACGTACTGGCTCTAAGCCATTCAGTACTTCAATGGCACCAGCATTATATTGTTCAGTCATAATACGGAATTATTCTCAAAGTTTACTTGTTGCCTGAGTATCACCAATGGGCGTACCCATACTCAGGAAACGAAAAAGCCACCCTGTTCACACCACTAAGAGTTTGTAAACATGATGCATAACAAAGTAGCCAGGGTCCTCGACCCTTAAGATCTTTTGGCAAAACATAGTCGGAAAGCATACCGCCCATGTCAAGAAACGGTTGGATATATCAATAAAAACTATGAGCCTTTTCCAATCGCTTTCGAATTACAGTTCTAGAAATTCGATAATCTGTGCAGGATAACGCTCAAAGCCTACAAAACTGTGATCACCGCCTTGTTCTACTGTTTGCTTAGCGTCTGCAAACTTATCTACCGCTTGTCGATAGTCTAAAACCTCATCTTCTGTTTGTTGCAATAACCAAAAAGAATGTGGCGACGCGATGCTTTGTACATCAAGAGCTTTTAACTCGTCAATATGACAAGCTTCAAGTGTATAGGTTTCATGCGTATATGGGTTAGTTTGCTTACCCAAATAATCTACTAGCAACTCATAAGGCTTGACTGCGGGGTTGACCACTACCGCTTTAAACCCAAACTTGTCATTTAGCCACGTTGACATAAAACCGCCTAATGAACTGCCCACTAGACCAATTTTATAGTCGTCTTTATATTGCTCGATAATATCCAACAACATTTTCGCCGCTTGCTGAGGATAACAAGGTAACTGGGGAACAATCACCTTGATATCAGACCTATGTTGCTCGCAGTAGGCTCTCATCACATTCGCTTTAATGGAGAGTGGAGAGCTATTAAAGCCATGAATATAGAGAAGAAGTGAAGGTTTACTCATAGATATCTCGCACAAAAAAGCGAGCCCGAACAGAGAGCTCGGGCGCGTTAGTAGCCGTTAGAAGAGAAGTCTGGTTGGAACTGGCCATCAGGAAGCCGACCTACTTGGGTCGTAATATCGCCACAAGCGTGTAGTTGCAGCTCCCGCCAACCAGGCGAAGTGGTATCAAGGGCAAAATCATCCGAGTTAGGCTTAAACTGAACACAAGTTGAGGGTGTTGCCATCACTCGAATGCCCTTGTGAAGCACATTCATATCTTGATGAACATGACCACAGAGAATGCCTTTCACGTTATCAAAACGCTCGACAACCTGCCAAAACGCTTCGGCATCTTTTAAAGTATGTTGATCAAGCCACGCGCTTCCCACCAGTAACGGGTGATGATGCAACAAAACAAGTGTGTGTCTTTCTGGGTGTTCGGCTAGCTTTTCTTCGAGTAGCGTTAATTGCTGATCGCTCAAGCGCCCATGAGGAACGCCAACCACTTGCGAGTCTAAAAGAATTAACTGCCAATGCTCGCCAAGCAACACATGCTCTGCGGCTTTGATTTGTGGCGAAGGCAAAACACTGCCCATATTAGGCTTGTAATCATGATTACCAGGTAGCCAAAAACAGTCTTTCTCTAGCGGTTCAATGCCGTTGGCAAAGCGCTGATAAGATTCTGCAGTATGGTCTTGGGAAATATCGCCCGTCGCCAAGATGTAATCAAACGCCACGTTGCGGCGTAAAACATCAGCAACAACAGCATTGAAGCTATCGACTGTTTTTACGCTTAGCAAACTTCCCTCATCGGCAGCAAACAGATGAGTATCCGTAATTTGTAAAAGTTTGATGCTGTCACTAGATGATTGCAAAATGAAAACCTGATTCGTCCACTATATCGTTATTTGTTATTTTCCTTTAGTGACGTGACGATCAATTGAAGGCAAGTGGTGTTCTACTGATACCACTTCGTAAACAAAACGTCAGCCATTCACCGAGGAATGTGTTTAATTGATGCTTTTCATCTTTCTGCATCAGTTGGTCATTGGGATAATCATACTTAGCTTTTATGCGAGAGAACTCTCCGCTTGAGCATACTTCGGCTACTCTCGCATCATGATAAAGCCTGACAGACATCGTCGGTAAAGGAAACACTGGCGTTTCATCACTCTGACATATCTCAACAACTGTGGTGTATTTTGTGATTTCATTCACGGTCAATTGGTAAACCATGTTCGCCGCTTGGTAGCAACGTACATCCCCAACTTCGGCAGAAGCAGGCAATAAGGCGTTCAACTTAGCGTAGTTGGTCTCATACGTTCTCATAAGACCAGCTAAATCAACATGATATCTCTGTTTTTCAGCCAATTGTGCCATTACTCACTCTCCACCGTTTGGGATAGTCCCCATTCTGACTTTAACTCTTGATGGTGTAATTGCAGCCATTGCAACGCAATAATCGACGCACCATTTTCAAATTTTCCGTCCTTCACCCATTGATACGCCGTTTCACGACTCATGACATGAACTCGGATATCTTCATTCTCATAGTCTAAACCATGAATGCCGTGCGCTTTAGACGCATCCACTTCACCAACAAAGACGTCTAGCTTTTCCGAGCAACCACCAGCCGAAGGATAATAAGAAGTGACAGGTATAACGCGCCCCACCTGAATCCCCGCTTCTTCGACAGCCTCTCGACGAATTACGGCTTCAGCAGATTCATCGCGGTCAATCATACCGGCGACAATTTCTAGCTGCCAAGGGTGTTCATGTTCCAACGCGCCAATACGAATCTGCTCAATGATTACGACCTGGTCCGTCTTTGGATCATAAGGAAGCATCGCTGCTGCGTGACCACGCTCGAACATTTCTCGTTCAACAACTCCACTCCAACCACCAGCAAATAGCCTATGCTGAAAGCGGTATTTCACCATTTTGAAAAAACCTTCAAATAAGGTTTCTTTCGAGATGACTTTTACATCTCGCGAAGTAAAATCTTGTTGTTGTTTGTCACGCTGTTGCATTCAACACCTCTCTGAGTGAATCCTGTAGTTTACTCATTGTTATTCGCTTGCTCAAAGGACTTGGCTCAACTTTTTGTATAATAGTTACAAATTAATTTAAGTCTTCGCTAAAAATTTATTGCACAAGTGGATAATTACGTGTAAAAAAGTGCAAACTTTAGAGTAAATATCGTGCAAATTGAGTTAAACTACTGAGAATTAACCAATCTATGGACCGCGGGAATAGAAAATGAAAAAATTGCTTCCACTATTTATCAGTGCAGCGCTAGGTAGCATGAGTACGTCTGCGTTCGCAGACTCTTTGGCTGAAATCTACGACTTGGCAAAACAAAATGATCCACAATTGCTCAGTGTAGCAGCACAACGTGACCAAGCTTTCGAAGCAATCACCTCAAGCCGTAGTGCTCTATTACCACAGATCAACCTTACTGCGGGTTACAATTTAACTCGTGGTGATACTGAATACGATTCAAATCTAATTAGTGACGTATCAAACGATGGCAACGCGCTAACCGCTGGCGTTAGCTTTTCACAAGCACTTTACAACCGCGCATCTTGGATCTCTCTAGATACTGCTGAGAAAAGTGCTCGCCAAGCAGACGCAACTTACGCAGCGACGCAACAGGCACTGATTCTTCGCGTGTCACAAGCGTATTTTGAAGTTCTACGCGCACAAGATAATCTTGTTTTCGTACGTGCAGAAAAAGCCGCGGTTGGCCGTCAACTTGAGCAAACTAAACAACGTTTTGAAGTAGGTTTGTCTGCAATCACTGACGTGCATGACGCACAAGCTCAGTACGACCAAGTGCTAGCGGACGAAGTGTTGGCAGAAAACGCGCTAACTAATAGCTACGAGTCACTGCGTGAAATTACAGGCCAAGAGCACAAAGATCTCAACATTTTGGACACTGGCCGCTTCACTGCTAGCCCATCGACCGTACCAGCTGAATCGCTCATTGATGAAGCAAAAAACAAAAACCTGACCTTGCTATCATCACGTATTCTTCAAGACATTGCGCGTGACAATATTTCACTAGCAAGCTCTGGCCACCTACCAACGCTCTCTCTAGACGGTGGTTACAACTACGGTGATACTTCTCATAGCTCTCGTGACAACACGACAGACAACTTCAATATTGGTGTGAACCTTGCTGTACCGCTATACACAGGTGGTAACGTAACCTCTCAAACCAAACAAGCTGAATACGCGTACGTGGCAGCAAGCGAAGATCTTGAAGCACAGTACCGTAGCGTAGTCAAAGATGTTCGCGCACAAAACAACAACATTAACGCCTCTATCGGCGCATTACGTGCGTATGAGCAAGCGGTTATTTCTGCACGCTCTGCACTAGAAGCAACAGAAGCTGGCTTTGATGTAGGTACTCGTACTATCGTTGATGTACTGGACGCGACTCGTCGTCTATACGATGCGAACAAAAACCTATCGAACGCTCGTTACGACTACATTTTAAGTGTTCTTCAGCTACGCCAAGCAGTTGGTACGCTAAGCGAACAAGACATCTTGGACGTTGATGCAGGTTTGAAAGCGGCAAAATAACCGCTAACTGAATACTTCAGGTCTTAATAAATAAAAAACGCCAGTTGAGTTATCAGCTGGCGTTTTTTATTACTTGTAGTTCAGAGCCTAAAAGTGTCTCTGAGCATCAAGTATCAAAAAGGCCGCACTTAGCGACCTTTATGAGCAAATAGCATTTCAATGCTAACAAACAGCAGGCTTAGCCCTTACCGCCTTTGATTGCATTAATGATTTCACTGGTCGAGCAGCCATCTTCAAAGTTCAATACACGAACTTCACCACCCGCCGCAATGACTTCTTTACCACCAGCAATCTCTTCTGGTTTGTAGTCACCGCCTTTTACTAGCAAGCTTGGTAGAACTTCTGAGATCAAACGCTGCGGCGTATCTTCACTAAATGGTACAACCCAATCCACAGCGCCCAAACCTGCCAACACCGCCATGCGGCGATCGGTTGGGTTTACCGGACGACCAGGGCCTTTAAGGCGTTTTACTGACTCATCGGTATTTACCGCAACGATTAGGCGATCGCCCAGTTCAGCAGCATGGTTTAAGTAAGACACATGCCCAGCGTGCAGAATATCAAAGCAGCCATTTGTCATAACGACTTTCTCGCCACGAGCTCGTGCTTTTTTCACCGCTTCGATCAGTGCTTTTTCTGAAATCACACCGTAATCCGTGTCTTGGCTGCCATGTACCGCTTCTGCTAATTCAATCTCAGAAAGCGTTGACGTGCCTAGTTTACCAACTACAACACCTGCCGCTGCGTTTGCTAGTGCACACGCTTCTTCAAATGATTTGCCTGCGGCAACAGACGCTGCCAATACAGAGATAACCGTGTCGCCCGCACCTGTCACGTCGTACACTTCTTTCGCTTGAGTTGGAAGGTGGAACGGTTCCTGACCACGACGAATCAAGGTCATTCCGTTTTCGCTGCGTGTCACTAAAAGCGCTTCAAATTCAAACTCTTCAACCAAAGCCAGTGCTTTCTCTACTAGCTCTTGGTCAGATTTCACTTTACCTACAACGTCTTCGAACTCTTTCATGTTTGGCGTAAGAAGTGTTGCGCCACGGTAGCGTTCAAAATCCGCACCTTTCGGGTCAATGAAAACCGGAATATTTGCTGCGCGCGCTTTTTGAATGTATGCCTGAACATGCTCTAACGAACCTTTTGCGTAATCAGACATAATCACGGCTTTAACGTTTGGCAGTGCGGCATCCATTCGAGATAACACTGGCGCAGAATCTGTGTTTTCAAACTTGTCTTCGAAGTCGAGACGAATAAGCTGTTGTCCACGGCTCATTACACGAAGCTTCGTAATCGTTGGGTAATCAGGCAGTGCAACGAAATCGCACTTCACATTGAGTGAGCTCAGCGTCTCCGTCAGCACTTTTGCAGGCTCATCTTCCCCAGTTAGACCAACAATGTGAGCATGGCCACCTAGTGATGCGATGTTCATCGCAACGTTCGCAGCACCACCAGGACGCTCTTCATTGTTTTCTACTTTTACAACAGGAACCGGCGCTTCAGGAGAAATGCGCCCGGTTGGGCCATACCAGTAACGATCTAGCATGACATCACCGATGATGAGCACACCAGCGCTGTTGTAATCAGGTAGAATTGGTTTCATTGTTGGTCTCCAAAAATTAAATCGAAGTGAGTTTATCACAGCCCTTATCGAGGCTAAATATATGGTCTTAACTGAACCACTGATTCCAAGCCTGTTTTACCCACTCCCTTTCGGCAACAAACTTATCTTCCACCACATCAGCGTCCAAATTGAGTAGATTTCGGCGGTGTATTTCGTTGCGCATTGTCGTGTAAGCACGTATCAACTGCATTGCTTGGTCTTCGTCCATGACATTTTGCGCAATGAGCGTTTCAAAGATGCGTACATTATCACACCAACGCGTCAATTTCGGCTTATCGTGACTATAGTTGAGCACTAGGTACTGAGCGAGAAATTCGATATCGGTAATCCCACCTACATCTTGCTTGAGCATAAAGCGGCCTGGCTTTTTCCCCCCAAGATGACCGCGCATTTTTTCTCTCATTTCGACAACGTCTTTTTTCAGTTCAGCTTGATCGCGTGCTTTGCACAACACATCATGCCGCGTATTGTGAAATGCAATCGCCAGTGGTTCATCACCATAAATCATGCGCGCGCGGACAAGTGCTTGATGCTCCCATGTCCACGCGTCTTGATGTTGATAGTCGTCGAACGCGTCCGTTGGGCTAACCAACAAACCCGATGCACCGGACGGACGCAATCGGGTATCGACCTCGTATAAAATACCGGAAGCGGTGCGAGTGGAGAAAATATGAATGATACGCTGTGCTAAACGAAGGTAGAACTGACGACCATCAATCTCTTTTTTGCCGTCAGTGTAGACATTGACTGGGCAGTCATGCATGAAGACAATATCTAAGTCGGAGTTATAGCCGAGCTCCCACCCTCCGACTTTACCATAGCCAATTACAGCAAAGCCTTTGCCTTCACGATCTTTCACATGCGTTGGCTCGCCATACTTTTCAGATACTTGCAACCAAGCCTGACAGATCACCGCATCCACGATAGCTTCCGCTAAATAAGTTAAATGGTCACTCACTTTCATCACTGGCAATGCGCCAGCAATATCTGCCGCTGCAATACGCAAAATACAAATTTGCTTAAACTGACGCAACGCTTCCATTTGCTGTTCCATATCATCTTCAGGAATACGCGCCAAATAATCACGCAGCTCTGTACGGTAACTGTCTAATGGAATGGGATTGTACAGCTGCGCAGGGTCGATTAACTCATCAAGCAAGATAGGATAACGAGACAGCTGCTCTGAAATCATTGGGCTTGCGGTACACAAACGTACGAGCTGCACCAGAGCCGCTGGATGCTCATCCAATAATTCCAAGTAAGTTGTGCGAGTGCAGATGTTGTGTAGCAAATGAAGTACACGAGATAAACCAAACTGTGCATCAGGATGGGCAAAGACCGCATCAAACACTTTCGGCATCAAACGATTGAGCACTTCGCGTCCACGTGGGCCTAACGTTTTTTTGGCCAGATCGGTTTTAAAGTTGATGATGGTTTTCGCGCATGAAGCAAAGTCTTCAATCTGAATATCCTGCTGCAAGATATGCTCAAGAACGTCTTGTTTGTCGGCCATATCCCATAGCTCATGAAAATGACGAGCAACAGTAGTCCCCTCGTCTTCTTCATCATCACCAATTAGTGATTCAAAAACTTGGTGAACATTTGCCATATGCTGCTGGGTTTGCTCAATCAATTGCTCCCAACAGCTCATTTTCATCGCAGTGGCGAGCTTTAAGCGTTCGGTTTCGCAATCAGGCAGTGTCTGGGTTTGCTTATCCGCCATTGCTTGCAACAAGTTTTCTAATTGACGCAAGTACTTGTATGCAGATTCTAGATCGCTGACTTCTTGTGGAGTAAGCAATGCCAGTTCTTCAATGCCTTGCAGTGTTTCCAATAGCCCTCGATTACGCAAAGAAGGTTCTCGACCACCTCGAATCAATTGAAAAACTTGAGCGATAAATTCAATTTCTCGGATGCCGCCCGCACCTAGCTTAATGTTGTTATTCAAACCTCGGCGGCGAACCTCGCTACTGATCATCGACTTCATTCGTCGCAAAGATTGAATCGCACTGAAATCAATATAACGACGAAAAACAAAAGGGCGCAGCATTTGGCGTAGCTCTTGATACTGCGGGTACATCTCACATCCCATCACCCGAGCTTTGATCATCGCGTAACGTTCCCAATCTCGCCCCTGTTCTTGGTAATAATCTTCAAGTGCGGCATAGCTCATTACCAAGGGGCCACTTTCTCCAAATGGGCGAAGTCGCATGTCGACGCGGTAGCAAAAACCATCGAAGGTTTGTTGGTCGAGCGCTTTGATGATGCGTTGACCAAGACGAGTAAAGAACTGGGCATTGGCAATGCTTCGGCGTGCGCCTTGGGTTTCGCCATTCTCTGGGTACGTGAAAATTAGATCAATATCGGAAGAAAAGTTTAGCTCGCCACCACCCAGTTTCCCCATGCCGATAATTAACATCGGCTGCACTTCACCGTCCTCACTTGTTGGCGTGCCCCACTCCTGACAACACACTTGATATTGCCATTGATAGGTTTCAAAAATCATCGCTTCTGCCAACTCAGATAAGTGGCTTAAAGACGTCTCTAGAGACCATGCATGCGTGAAATCCTTCCACGCAATGTACACCATTTCTCGATTGCGAAACTGACGCAATACGCGATGACCAGACATCTCATCAGGACATTGTTCCAACAGTTCAGCAAGGCGTGAGCGGTAAGACTCCTGACGACTTGGCTGCGCTAACATACTTGGCAACTCACGGGCTAGGACTTCATCGCGATGAATGGCTTCGGTTATAAATTGGCTTAAGCCCGCCACATAACGAAATTGCTGCGCAACCTCATCGGGCCAAAGGGGAAAATAACCTGCGTCTTGGGCGTTTTGTACGGCAGATTCAGCGATAGAAATCAGTGGCGAAGGCAGCTGCATTTTTCTTCCTTGTTTGAAAAGCACGGTAACTCATTCTTTATACCAGACTGAAAGCAAATAAAAACGCCCACAAAAGGTTTGTGGGCGTTTTATCAAAAGTTCGGGATCGAATATTAAACTTGGAAAGATTTAATCTTCTTGTCTAGCTCACCTGCATTATTTTGCATCATTTCAGAGGTTTCTAGCAGCTCGGTAACAACAACAACTGAGGCTTCCACCAACTCACGTACATTGGTGAGGTTTTGGCTCATCTCTTCTGCAACACTGCTTTGCTGACCAGACGCCGTCGCGATCTGGAAGTTCATGTCATTGATTTGCGTCACTTGCCCAACAATACCATCGAGCTCAGATCCAGCATTAGAAACCAGCTCGTTTCCATCTGCCGCTTCCACAACGCTTTTTTCCATGAGTTCTACCGCAGATTCAGCACTGGTTTGCAGCTGTGCGATCATCTCTTGAATTTCTACCGTCGCTTGTTGTGTACGTTGGGCAAGGTTACGAACTTCATCTGCAACCACAGCAAAACCCCGCCCAGCCTCGCCAGCTCGCGCCGCTTCAATCGCCGCATTCAGTGCAAGCAGGTTGGT
The DNA here is from genome assembly GCF_033438945.1 of Vibrio sp. Y176. Taxonomy (NCBI): domain Bacteria; kingdom Pseudomonadati; phylum Pseudomonadota; class Gammaproteobacteria; order Vibrionales; family Vibrionaceae; genus Vibrio; species Vibrio sp. Y176. The sequence goes on from NZ_JAWOQS010000004.1 coordinate 159,223, forward strand.
TTGTTCAGAAATGCCTTGAATCGTCCCTACAACGCTACCAATGGCTTCAACACGTTCTTCAACTTGGTTAACCGCTTGTGCCGATGAAGCGATATCCGACGAAAGTTCACTCATTTTCGCCATTGTACTTTGCAAGAACTGCTGACCAGAAATTGCTTGTGCGGAAGCTTGCTCTGTTAGAGAAGATGCCGTCTGGGCATGTTCCGCAACCGTTTGGACCGTCGACGACATTTCACTCATCGCCGTAGCAAGTTGATCAATTTCGTTAAACTCTTCTTGCGCCGATTCCTTCGTTTCCGACATGCTCAGTGTCATGACTTCGGTGAGCGTTGATAATTCATCAGACGCATTAATTTGCATTTGAATCACATCGTGCAATTGTCGACGTGTCTTTTCTAATTCACGTGCCACGTCTCCGTATTCATCTTTACAATCCATACCAAATGGAACAGAGAGATTCTTGCTCGCCATCAGTTTGATCGCGTCGCTCAGATACTGTGTTTGACGCAACATCACTCTAGCCGCCGCTAATAAGAGCACGACAAAAACCACTATCAATAAGGCGGTTTGCCAAGCAACTTGCGTTAAGTATGCTTCATAATGCTGTTGGGCAACTTGCGCGTTTTGTGTCGCCGCTAAAAGTGAGTCGTAAAAAGTGTTTGCGTCCCACAGTTGTTTTGCCACGATCAGGACAGTACTGAAGACCATCAGCATGACCATTTTAGGCACCAGTCGAATGTCGGATATGACCCTTTCCCATGGCTTAAATGCCAGCTTTTCCATTGTCAGTTCTCCACCGAGTCTTATATAGTCTTTATCTATAATCTTTATATTACTTATAGTTATGTTCGCGCTTTGCGTGGTTACGCGATTTATTTTGAGCTTCGTATGAAAAACAATGATATCAAAGACAGCACACGACCGATGGGCCTGTTGTCACTAATATTGTCTTTTATGGCACTATTTGTGATCTCTGGCTTGTTGTTTTTCCCGATCGATCACGAAACCCGTCAAGTTCTTATCGGTCTGGATTTCATAATCTGTAGTATTTTTCTACTACAGCTCACCATTGATTTGATCCGGTCCACAGATCGCTGGTTATTCCTTAAACGTCATTGGATAGATTTCGTGGCGAGTATCCCATTGATAGAGCCCCTGCGCTTTGCTCGTATTTTTCATATTATGCGAGTGGTATTAGTACTGCGTTCGTCAAAGTTCATTTTGCATCAGCTCAAAGAAAACCGCCGCGAAACCACGGTCGCCTCTATACTGCTATTGATGGTTATCCTCATAACACTCGGTTCTAGTGCAATGCTGTTTATCGAAGCGAAAAACCCAGAAGCGAATATTCGTACTGGCGCCGATGCTTTGTGGTGGGTATTTGTAACAATCTCAACGGTTGGTTACGGCGATCATTATCCAGTGACCTCCATAGGAAAGTTTTTGGCTGTCATCATCATTGTTTGCGGGGTGGGTATCTTTGGTATGATCTCGGGTCTTATCACCTCTATCCTTACTGCCCCAACGAAACAACAGACGCACAGTTCAATCAATAAAGAACGTATGCTCGAGCGGCTCCTAAGCCAACAAGCGCAAATACTAGAACGACTCGATTTCATGGAAAAAGAGCTACAACAACGTAAAACAGAGACAAAAAAATAGGACCATGCGGTCCTATTTTTTTGTCGTTACCACCAGAACGATCATTCACGCCAATAAGGCTGTACTTCCACACTGATCGCTCGGGTTTGATCCATTGCATGCAAAATTGAGCGCTCTTGACGGTGCAACCAGCGTTCTAACTGCTCTTTTTCTGCGTCTTCCAGCATATCAACCAACGGGAGCAAGTGGTTCAGCATTAGCAGATCATCGATACCATGCACCAGATCCGCCCATGGTAAACGGAAGCTGTTACGCTCATCCGAGTTATACAAACTCGCGAAACCAATGCCGGTATAGAGATTACGCAATAAGCGATAACGCTGATCAACGTACTCTTGCGCCGTCAAATCGCGCTCTGCTGGGAAAGCTTCCATTAGCTCAGCCCAAGTGCGATCGAGCTGAGTAACTGAAAACGGCATGATGTTACTTGCCATTTTTTCACGTGCTTTTTCATCAAGAAATGGCTGCCAACCGCGCGCCAAGATCCAGCGGCTTAGATCCAGCAGTAACCCTGTGTAACGCGCGGAATTGAGCAACCCTAGCACTTCTTCACGGCTTGGCAACTCTTGTAACTGCTGAGTCAGCTCAGATACTAAGAACTTACGCGCATCCAACTTACGCAGCACATTGCCTTTGTCATCTAAGAGCTCTTCAAGGTGTGCATGCTCATCTAACCAACTCAGTTCTTCTTCCAACCATTTAAGCTCTTGGCGCAGAATCGCGCTCGCGCGACGAGGGACAATCCCGCCAAAAATGGTCAATGTTTGACGAATGAAACGAATGGCATTACTGATTTCACGCAGTGCTTCCACGCTGTCACGCTCAGCATAAATTTGCTCGTGATAATGCCAATGAGACAAAGCGTGCTCTAAAGAGTTGATCAAGCAAAATTCAACGGTATCCGTCGGACTACTGTCCACAAGTGCCAATGATTTTACTTCATCACCCGCATAACCGCTTGCAAGTCGATAACCTTTCGCCGCTTTGCTCAAGTTACCCAAGCGCATACCACCTTGCTCGCAAAAGCTGCGTGCCAGTGTGAATAAAGCTTCGGTTTGGCCAGACTTAAGTTCCAGTTCAACTTCGCAAATTGGCTCTTGCTTCTCTTCTTCGTCTTCACCTTTGGCTACAACTAAGCCTTGGTCAAAAGCAACTTCAATCTGACTGCCATCGGGCATGCCAATCAGCCATTGTTCACGTGTGAAGTTGGTCGAGAATAATGGCATAAGCTCGGATTGCAGCGTTTCTGCATCTTTACCTGGAGGCCAAATATCTAGAGGATGAAGCGACAGATTAGGCTCGTCGCTAGTGTGCTCAGCATTGTATTCTGGTCTTTGATGTAAGCCTGCGACGACGCGTCCTGCTGTCTTTACGGTTTGGACGAATACATCATCAAAACGGCGAATTCTTAAACCAATGTCGTGCTTTCGAAGCCATTTATCGGCAGTATCAAAATAGGTGTTACCCAAGTCACGACAACTATGCTGAAGTACTTTTGTCTCAGAAATTTTTTCTTTTAAAGTTTCTGAAAATTCAGGAGAAACAAAAAACTTCAGTTCTATTTCGGTTTCCATAGCTATACCTTTCAAAGCAGATAGAAACAGGATATTGCGTAATTTCTCACACGGCAAGAGAGAAATATCGCCGGATTGATGATCTAAAACAGTTTTAATGAGCGATTTAATGCGTTACCATGCGCGCCTTTATAGCCATCGTTCAACATTTCGCCAAGCACTCAGAAATGGTGTATGTTTTTTTAAGGTTATAGTTATTAGGTTGAATGACCATGCCAGTAAATACAATTATGGGGTTATTTGCAAAGTCCCCAATTAAGCCTTTGCAACGCCACGTTGTGTGTGTCAACGAATGTTGTTCACACTTGGTGAAATTCTTTGAAGTATCTTCAAAGGGTGATTGGGAAAAAGCAGCAGAAATCCGTGCACAAATTTCTCACCTAGAGAAAGAAGCGGATGTGCTGAAACGTGAAATCCGTCTAAAACTGCCTCGCGGTTTGTTCATGCCAGTCGACCGTACTGACATGCTTGAGCTTTTGACTCAACAGGACAAACTTGCAAACCTGGCAAAAGACATTGCTGGCCGTGTATATGGTCGTCAACTTGTCATCCCTGAGGCTCTCCAACCAAACTTCCTCGCTTACGTTCAACGTTGTCTTGATGCTGCCGATCAGGCGCAAAAGGTAATCAATGAACTTGATGAATTGCTAGAAACCGGCTTCAAAGGCCGTGAAGTGACGCTCGTCGCTGAAATGATTCATCAATTAGACGTTATCGAAGATGATACCGATGCCATGCAGATTGAACTTCGCCAACAGTTGATGGTGATTGAAGCTGACATGAACCCTATCGATGTCATGTTCCTATACAAGATTCTTGAATGGGTAGGTGGTATTGCCGACCAAGCGCAGCGCGTAGGTGCTCGTTTGGAAGTCATGCTATCTCGATCTTAAAACATAAAGTTAACGACATAACGAAGAGCATAATTAACACGTGTCATAGGGACGATGACTATTTTCATCGTCTTATGGTTTGGCGCGCGTAAAATTTTGTTCCGCTTGTTATAAAACAACTAGGTATTACGATGGATATCCTTGCGAACTACGGCACTGTCCTGATTATTGTTGCAGCGATTTTTGGTTTCATGATGGCGATTGGTATTGGCGCGAACGACGTTGCTAATGCGATGGGTACATCTGTAGGTTCAAAAGCGCTAACTGTAAAACAAGCTATCATCATTGCGATGATCTTCGAATTTGCAGGTGCTTACCTTGCAGGCGGTGAAGTAACCGACACTATCCGTAAAGGTGTAATCGAAACTTCTTTATTTGCTAGTCAACCAGATGTTCTTGTCTACGGCATGATGTCTGCGCTTTTAGCAGCAGGTACATGGCTGCTTCTTGCTTCTTACATGGGCTGGCCAGTATCAACGACTCACTCAATCATCGGTGCAATCATTGGTTTTGCATGCGTATCAGTAGGTACTGAAGCGGTTGACTGGGGCAGCGTTCAAGGCATTGTTGGTAGCTGGATTATTACGCCAGTGATTTCAGGTTTCTTTGCTTACGTTATCTTTGTCAGCGCACAGCGCCTGATTTTTGATACTGAGAACCCTCTGTTTAACGCAAAACGTTTTGTACCTGTTTACATGTTCATCACAACAATGGTGATTGCACTTGTAACCATCAAAAAAGGTCTAAAACACGTTGGTCTTCACCTGACCAATGGTGAAGCCTGGATGTGGGCAGCAGCAGTTTCAGCACTTGTGATGATTGGCGGCTACGTATACATCCAGAAAAAATTCGCTAATCGCGAAGAAGACCGCAGCTTTTCTGGCGTGGAAGGTATCTTCAGCGTTCTGATGGTTATCACCGCTTGTGCGATGGCATTTGCACACGGTTCAAACGACGTTGCAAACGCCATTGGTCCACTGTCTGCTGTCGTATCGACTGTTGAACACATGGGCGAAATCAGCACGAAAAGCACCATCGCTTGGTGGATTCTACCTCTTGGTGGTATTGGTATCGTGGTCGGTCTTGCAACACTAGGTCACAAAGTAATGGCAACCGTTGGTACAGGCATCACTGAGCTAACGCCTAGCCGCGGTTTTGCAGCACAGCTAGCAACAGCATGTACGGTAGTTCTAGCGTCTGGTACAGGCCTGCCAATTTCAACCACTCAAACATTGGTTGGTGCGGTTCTCGGTGTTGGCTTTGCTCGTGGTATCGCAGCACTGAACCTAGGCGTAGTTCGTAACATCGTGGCATCATGGATCGTTACACTACCAGCGGGTGCGTTATTGGCCGTAGTATTCTTCTACGGACTTCAAGCGATGTTCGCTTAAGACACTCGTCAATAGAATGTAAGCGCTTTGTCATTATTGACTCAAACGCACAGAAAGGGAGGCTTTGCCTCCCTTCTTTGTTGCACCGAAGTTTGAAACTGCATACTATTCGTCTATTTCCGGCTCCAATCATTCGGTGCCAACGCTGTCTCCAAGAAAAATCGTTAAGGGATTTACTGTGAAAAAACTAATCATCACGGTTTTGTTTACTTTGCTAGCAGCGCCAGCGGCCCTAGCAGCAGACCGTTATATTTCTGATGACCTCTTCACTTTTATGCACTCAGGTCCAAATAACACCTACCGTATTATTGGTAGTGTTAACGCCGGTTCTAAAGTACAACTGATTAAAACCAACCGAGATACTGGCTACACGCAAGTTCGTGATGACCGTGGTCGCACTGGTTGGGTACAAAGCAAGTTTGTGACAAACCAAGAGAGCATGGCAATTCGCCTTCCTCGCATTGAGAAAGAGCTAGCCGAAGTAAAAGAGCAGCTTGCTAATGCTCGTCAAACTTCTGATGCAGAGAAAGCAGGTCTTGTTACCTCTCTCGAAACACGTAACCAACAAATTTCAGATCTAGAAAATAAATACTCTGAGATCAGTGATCAGCTTACTTCTGTTGAAACAGAAAACCGCGAGCTACGCGCAAAGCTGGATACACAAAAAGATGACATGCTGCTTAAGTACTTCACTTATGGCGGCGGTGTTGCAGGTTTAGGTTTACTATTTGGTTTGATTCTTCCGCATGTCATGCCTCGTAGAAAGCGCTCTCCTGCGGGTTGGGCATAAACCCTTACGCTTTTATCTTTAAAAAGAACGCAAAAGCCAGTCGATATTGACTGGCTTTTTAGTTTGCTTCGTTTGATAGAAGTGAGTACTACTCCCCCATTGAACTAGAGGCTCGACGACGATCCGTTGCGCCATAAAGCTTGCCATCTTTTAGCTCAATTGCATTCAAACCGCTTACCACTGGAATAACGTGCACTGGGTAGCCAAGCTCCATAAACTCAGGCACCAACATTTCTGCGAACGTTTTCTTTTCCACCAGCAAACCAGTCGGGTCATAAGACTTGGTGCGGTCTATCTTAGTGCCATACTGGATGTTTGGTAAGTCAATAGCCTCTTGCGCTGATAAATTCCAATCCAGCACCCCAACCACGGTTTTGAGTACATACCCCGGGATTTGTGAACTACCTGGTGACCCAACCACCAAACGCAAGTTATCATCACTGTCCATCACCATTAATGGCGTAATAGCCGAACGTGGACGCTTGCCCGCTTCAATTGAGTTTTGCGTAGGCTTGCCGTTAACCGTTGGCTGAGGTGAGAAGTTAGCCATCTGCGCATTCAAGATAACGCCATCGACCATCACACCCGAGCCCATACCCGTTCCTACCGTGCTGGTCATCGCAATTGCATTTCCATCTCTATCGACGATAGAAATATGCCCTGTATCTTTGCTCTCGAAGCCTTGATATTGCGCATACTGAGTTTGCGTTATCTGTCCTGCTTTTGGATCCTCTTTTAAAGTGCCATTATCAGGGATTAAATCACGTCTCTGATCTAGATAGGCTTTAGACAACAACTGTTCAACTGGCGTTTCCACATAATCCGGATCTCCGGCATACGCAATACGATCGGCTTTTGCAATTCGCATCGCTTCAGTCATGAGACGCCAAGGTTCCACATCCGTTTTCGCCATATGGGCAATGTCATAGGGTGCGAGCAGTTCAAGACTCTGAGCGACCATCACACCGCCCGAAGCTGGGTAACCAAAAGAGACGATTTTATTCCCACGGTAGTCGCTCTCAATGATGTCACGCTGCTTCACTTGGTAATGTTTAAAATCTTCTAAAGACAACTTCTCGTGTTGGTCATCAATACGACTATTAACCGTCTCTACGATGTGCTGACCAAGCTCACCACCATAAAGGTAACGATCGCCTTGTTGCGCGATCTTCCTCAGCGTCTCAGCCATCTTAGGGTTCTTCATCAAGGTTCCCGTCGGCTTAATATCGTCCCCTTGCCAATACAAGGCTTTCACTTCCGGATCTTGCTCAAGTCGGCTTTGCTCTCTTACTACGATGTCGTAGGTGTAGCTGTTCATCGCGTACCCATTGCTCGCCAATGTAATCGCCGGCTTAATCAGCTCTGCCCATGGCAACTTGCCGTATTGTTCATGAGTGGTGTAAAGCAACCGCAATGTGCCCGGAACCGCAACAGAACGAGGGCCTAATATTTCGTTGCGACTGAGTACTTCCCCATTCTCAACAAACATTTCAGGGTTCGCGCTAGAGGGCGCTTCATCTCGACCATCAAGGGCCAGAAATTTTTTCTCGTCATGTTGATAAAACAGCGCGAAAGTCCCGCCGCCAATTCCGGTCATATCTGGCTCAACGACAGACATCACCATCTGCATCGCGACCATAGCATCAACAGCGTTACCGCCTTCTTTCAATATTGAGTAACCGGTACTGCTCACGTAAGGATTCGTCGCACTGACCATGAAATCTTGCCCGCGACTATCTGGTGTAACTGGGAATGGGTCTGGCTTTGCTGCATAGCTTGTCGATGCAACAATACTTAAAGAAAAAATCAGAATACGCATGTGTCTCTGTTTAGACTCCTATTATGTGATGGGGTCTAACGTGGACCAAGTCATTACTCCGAAGTTCGTGAAGATGGTGTCTTTTTACACAACGCTGACTGGAATCGCGCTATCAATAGATGAATGATATTGGTGCTATTTAAACGACTGAGAAAAGCTATATTTTGCTTGTTTGAGTATCTAAAAATCATCACCAGAATAGATGCAAAAGATGCTCTGAAAAATAAAAAGCCAGCGATGTGATTTCGCTGGCTTGATGTGTTTCTACAAGAGTTACCCTTTCCACTCATACAACGCTGGTATACGAATTTTCTCCCCTTGGAACTCAACAATCACAGCTTGCGGTTGTATTTCTCTTAGAGTGACCTGATCATCAACGACATCCCCTTGATGATACTCAACATTGTTAATTTTCACCCAACGGCGATTTTCATCACTAGCGTACATATGGGTTTGCAAATTAAGCGCAGGTAGACGCCCTTGCCACTGGTGAGCGTTGCGCTCTAAATCGTTCACGCGTGCCGTTTGTGATGACGAATTGTCATCATCTCGGGATAAGGCATTTTCGACCTTCCTAGCTAAATCAGGAGATAATGAGGATAAATCCAGATCATCCAAAGACAACCCGAGGTCCTCTTCAGCAGCAGAAGTCGTTTGGGTTGATGCTGAGTTGCGTGTTTCATCTCTGCTTGGTGTATGGCTCGTGTATTCATCGGGGGTGGTAAATGTACCAAAATCACGCGATAGCTCTGCACTTGGCCACTCTCTTGGCAATTGGGCCAACTGGGTGTTCTCTGGATAGTCCAATACTTTGAAAGGTGATACCACTTCGACCTTTTCTATCGGGGACGTTGTATCTACTTCAACACTCGGTGCAAAGAGATCTAAGTACCAAGCGACTCCGATAGCAGAAGCAGTGATTGGCAGCAAGAACAGACCTATATGTTTCACAGCTGACATTATGCGTCCTCCTTCTCGATTCTCGCCAGTTGAGGCGCATCTGGCTGAACATTTTGCTGAAGTCGGTCTAGCGTTCGCTTACCTGCAATACCATCGACACCAATTCCTTGCCAACGTTGAAATAATTCGACTCGCTCTTTCATCGCACCATCAAAAATAGACGTTTCAAGCAGTGGCTCACTCACCGCTTCTGCTAATAATCGGTCTAATACTTCAATCGCAGGGCCTTCCATGTCTAAACGTAATGTTTCATTCAGCGGAGCATGCCACAGTTCGATAATATTGCCCTGCCACAACGGCTTTAGCCACGAAACTGGCAGACGAAGACGCTGCTTACCATTGAGCACTTCAGCTTGGTCATTACCGACGGCATATAGAATGACATACCCAACATCACCTTGATAATTCAACTCCAAGATCACAGGGCGATTTTGTTGCATCAACAGCGGCCAAGTCGCCATTTTACGCTCACAACGCATAGTCGACTGCGGTTCTGACAAACAAAGGTTATCGCGAACCGATGCTTGATACCCCCACAAACGATACAAATCATTTACAGCGAGGTTCGACTGTTTTTGTGTTAACAATAAAGCACGCTGCTCATCCGTTAACTGTTGGCTGACGACGGTTGGTGTTGGCTCTACTCTTGGCTCCGTCACTTGTGTCAACACTGACGTCGCTTGAGCTGGCATATAATTCACGACCGCCCACCCCGTACTTAATGCAGCAATAAGGCCTACCGTGACAGAGCCCCAAGCAGGCCAACGGAAAGTCCGGCGCTCTTTTTTATCTTGCTGATAAATATCTGCCTGAAACTGCATCACCTCTTCACAGGCCTGCTGAACGGTTTGCTTATCCACCACCACATTACCCTGGTGATAACTAATGTTGAGGGATTTGTCACAGATAAGGTTGATGAGCCGCGGTATACCGTGACTGTATTTGGCTATAAGTTTACAAGAAGCACGATTAAACAGTTGCTGGTCGCCACCTGCTGTATGTAGTCGAAATGCGATGTAATCTTCTGTCTCTTTTTCATCCAACGGCAACAGGTGATAACGCCCGGTAATACGCTGGGCAAGTTGGCGTAGTTGTGTTGTTTGTAATAACCGCTGCAATTCAGGCTGCCCGACCAACAACACTTTGAGCAATTTTCTGGTATCGGTTTCCAAGTTGGTCAACAAGCGCAACTGCTCTAGAACGTCGGCAGCAAGGTGTTGAGCCTCATCAATGACCAGTAATGTCTGCCAACCTGAACGATAATTACGCAGCAAATATTGATGGATAACCTGGTTTAGCTGTTTGAGGTTTGCGTCTGGCGGATAGGTGATTTTGAACTCATCACAAATGGCTTCGAGCAAGTCTCTACTCGAAAACGTGGGATTGAGGATAAGACCCGCTTTGGTGTTATCACCCAAATTCGCCAGCATCGCTTTTGCGACAGTCGTTTTGCCTGTACCTACTTCGCCAGTAAGCATAGCAAAACCACCGCCATCGCCTAGCCCGGCTTGGAGATGTGTGATTGCCTCTTTGTGACGTTGGCTTAAATACAAATAACGTGAGTTTGGAACAATCGAAAATGGTTGTTCGACAAACCCAAAAAAGTCCTTATACATTAGGCTCTCCAGCTAAAAAACCACCTGAGAATAGTCAGATATAATATAAACATAGCCGCATCTACTCTCGGGAGTAAAGAAAAGTACCATTGCTTGCTACAATGTCCAACGGCATATCCATAAATTAAGAGGTAATTCGTGCAAGTTTATTTAGTAGGTGGCGCAGTTCGAGATAAATTGCTCGGAATTGATAGTTATGACAATGATTGGGTGGTCGTAGGTGCGACGCCTGAGATGATGTTGTCCCAAGGGTACACCGCCGTTGGTAAAGACTTTCCTGTATTTCTGCATCCCAAAAGTAAAGAAGAACATGCCCTTGCACGAACAGAGAGAAAGTCAGGTTCTGGTTACACTGGTTTTGAATGTTTCTTCGATCAAAACGTCACCTTAGAAGAAGATTTGATACGTCGTGATTTAACCATTAACGCGATGGCAATGGAGAGTGATGGCACGATCCATGACCCATATGGTGGCCAGCAAGATCTCAACGATAAACTGCTACGCCATGTATCAGACGCCTTTATTGAAGACCCTCTACGCGTTTTACGTGTCGCTCGCTTCGCTGCAAAGCTGGCTGATCTAGACTTTACGGTTGCCGACGAAACTATGCGGTTAATGCGTCACATGGCAGAGTCCGGAGAGCTGAGCACACTGACTCCCGAGCGTGTTTGGCAAGAATGGCATAAATCTCTCTCTACTCCTCGCCCTGATATTTTCTTATCGGTTCTACGAGACTGTGGTGCATTAACCGTGGTGTTACCTGAAATTGATGCACTATTTGGCGTACCTCAACCTGAGAAGTGGCATCCAGAAATCGATACTGGCATCCATACTTTGATGGTGGCAGAGCAAGCCGCAAAATTGAGTAACTCACTCCCCGTCAGGTTTGCCGCCCAAGTGCATGACTTGGGTAAGGGCGTGACGCCAGAGAGCGAATGGCCAAGCCACAAAATGCATTGCCATACAGGATTAAAACTGATCAAAAAGCTGTGCGAACGTGTCCGGGTACCAAATGAGTTTCGTGATTTAGCCTTGATGGTGTGCGAACAGCACTCCAATATTCATCGCGCGGCTGAACTTAAACCACAAACCATAATTAAAATACTCAATAAGCTCGATGTGTGGCGTAAGTCCGAACGTCTGCAAGATATCTTGCTTTGCTGCCAAGCGGATCACGCTGGTCGTAAAGGACTGGAAACGCAACCATATCCACAGGCGGATATTTTTAGGCAAGCCTACCAAGCAGCAGCGGCAGTTGACGTTCAAATCATAATCAAAGAGGGCTTTAAAGGCCCTGCGATTCGTGACGAGCAAGAAAAACGACGTATTGAAGCAGTGAAAGCAGCACTTAAGAAGTAACGAACAAACAAAAACGCCCGCGGATTTCGCGGGCGTTTTTCGTTAACATCAATTATGAACTTAATAGAAAAGCGAACAAACCGATGCCCAAAATCAGACGGTAAATCACAAACGGTGTCATGCCCATGCGTGAAATCATCTTCAAGAAGAAGTGGATACAGATGTACGCACTGATAAACGATGTGATAATGCCAGTCATTAAGAAACCAACATGGACAGGTTCACCACTGGTCACTAACTTCATGCCTAAGTAGCTACCAGCTAATGTAATGATTGGGATCGACATTAAAAATGAAAAGCGCGCAGCCGCTTCTCGAGTAAAGCCAAGGTAAAGCGCTGCTGTGATGGTCGCCCCTGAACGTGAAGTTCCAGGAATCATCGCTAAGGCTTGAGCAATACCGATAAATACAGCTTTCTTCCAACCCGTTTGGTATTCATCGGCAACGAGTTTAGCGTTTTTGTCTACCCACCATAGCAACAGGCCAAATACGATCGTAGTAGTCGCGATAACGTAAGCGCTACGTAGATACACTTCAATGATGTCTTTCATCAATAAGCCGAACACACAAGCTGGAATCGTCGCAATCACGATCATCCAAGCCAATTTAGCTTCTTTACTGCGATCTCCTTTAAAGATCGAAGCAAATAACGCTTGAAACAAAGTGATTACTTCATGACGAAAATAGATCACGACAGCCATTAATGTACCGACGTGAACAGCAACATCAAAGGCTAGACCTTGGTCTTCCCACCCTAAAATAGCGGAAGGCAGGATCAAATGGGCAGAGCTTGAGATAGGCAAAAACTCTGTCAGTCCCTGAATCAGAGCCAAAATAAAGGCTTCAAAATAACTCATGTAAACAACTCAAATTAAAAATGAAAGGAAACGGGTTTGAGCGAATCGACTGGCTGCATAGCATGCCAAATGTCTGCGACTGTGCGTCCATCGCCTGGGATCACTAATTGCGGTTCGAGATCATACAGCGGCTTTGTGACAAAAGGATATTTGTAGATATCACTGCGAGGTAGCTCAGGTTTTTTCTTGGAGACGCGCTCACCGAACAACACTATATCGAGATCCAGTGTTCGATCCTGATACTTTTGCGCGTTTTCTTCGCGTCCCCACTTAAATTCAATCTCGCGTAGTTGATGGCTCAACTCTTCTAATGACAACTCGGTACGCATTGCAACGACAAAGTTGTAGAAATTCTTGCTGCTAAAACCAATAGGTTCGCATTCATATATCGGTGATACGAGGAGATTTTCTCCAAGCCGTTGCAGCTCCTGATACGCAGCAAGCACATGTTGCTCTCTTTCTACGTTCGTCCCAACACCGATATAAGTGGTGATCATGCTCGGCCTCGCTCAATCACCACACCAACAGCACGTGTTTGCGGCACGGCGCCAGGCTTCGCTAGGCGGATTTTCACCCAAGGCACAGAGAAACGCTGCATGATAAGCTCTGCTACTTCTTCAGCCACGCGCTCGACCAGTAAGAAACGACCATTTTCAATGTGGTTAAGTACCGCCTCACTCACCTGCGAATAATCCAGTGCATCTTGCACATCATCACTTTTGCCCGCAGGTTTATTATCGTGTGCCATTTCAATATCTAGAACCAACTTTTGTTTGATTTGTTGTTCCCAGTCGTACACGCCAATGGTGGTGATTACTTCTAACTGTTCAATAAAAACTTTATCCAGAGCCATCTTATGTCCTTCTATTACAGAGGTCGGATACCCGTGAGGGGTAATTTGATCGTAGTATTCTATACCTAAGTAACATTTACTTTGGTCATCACAATGTTACTTAGGTATAAACTGCGAAAGCATCTTTATATACAAGAAATCACATAATGCAAGCTCTATCACAGTGAGGATTTCTGCATTATGTAAATTCGGGGTATGATAGCAACTACGCGGGAACCGAGCATTAAATTCCAATCCATCAAGGACTTCTATGGACGCACTGGCACTGATAATGACAATGGCCGCCTATTTATTAGGTTCGGTTTCCAGTGCGGTTTTGATCTGTCGACTCTTAAAACTGCCAGACCCACGCAGTGTGGGATCTAACAATCCTGGAGCAACGAACGTATTGCGTATTGGCGGACGAGGAGCCGCTGTTTCAGTCTTGTTGTGCGATATGCTCAAAGGCACTATCCCCGTGTGGGGCGGATACTTTCTTGGTATCGACCCTATCATTCTTGGCGTCATCGCCATTGCTGCCTGTCTTGGCCACATGTACCCCATCTTTTTCCACTTTAAAGGCGGAAAAGGTGTCGCAACCGCGCTTGGCGCTATCGCTCCGATTGGTTTGGACTTAACAGGATTGGTAATGTTAACTTGGCTGTCAGTAGCCGCGCTATTCCGCTATTCATCCTTAGCGGCTCTCGTCACGGTTTTGGTCACTCCGTTTTATACTTGGATGTTTAAACCGCAATACACGTTACCTGTTGCTATGCTGTGCTGCTTAATCGTATTTAAGCATCATCAAAATATTCGTCGGCTTTTGTCTGGCGACGAGCCAAAAATCGGCGAGAAAAAACTGACACAAAAAAACTCGGCTTAATGCCGAGTTTTTCGTTTAAAGAAGGATGCATTGGTTACGCATGAACTCGATTCAGGAAGTTCAACAACATCTGGTTGACGAACTCAGGCTGCTCTAAACAACTGATGTGTCCCGCTTGGGGAATCTCCACCAACTCACTGCCTGTGATACAGTCTTTCATTAAATAAGATTCAAAAACTGGACGTGGTTTATCTTCACAGCCCACTGCAATTAACGTCGGCAGAGCAAATTTTTCCGAATCCTCAATCACATCCCGGCGACCAAACACCATGCGCCCTATGCGAGCTACTTCCACCGCACGCTCACCATTCAGGTCTTCTAAACTGCGTTTGAATGAAGCGACAAGTTTAGGGTTATCCTGATTGACGTTGTTGGCAAAGAACAGCGGCACAACGGCTTCAATAATTGGCGCAGGCACTGCTTGGACTTGGCTGATGGTATCAAGCATTGCAAAATACTTTTTATACGTAACTTCTGGCTCCCAGCCAATGAAGGTATCCATCAATACCAGTGACTTAACACGTTGCGGCGCTTGAGCCGTTAGCTCTGCTCCCCACATGCCGCCAACAGATAAGCCCACTATCGAGAACTCTTCGATATCTAAATGATCCATCAATGCCAACATATGTTGTGCATAGTCGGCCAATGACTGTGTCGATGCAGGTGCAGCGTCCGATTCACCATGTGCCCAAAGATCTGGCACAATACAACGGAATGACTGGCTTAAAACCTCAACTTGCGGCGCCCACATTTGGCTATCCCAAAGGTAACTATGACCAAATAGAAGCACAGGGCCCTCACCTTTATCTAGATAAGCAAGTTGCTGACCTTCAATTTCAAACTTATTCATTGTTATATCCATTTCTTATTTTTCCACGTCATCCTAGCACTGAAACAATCGCGAACTGATCGCATCAGTCAGAATGTAAAACGAGGCGGTTCATTGAATAATTAAAAATAAAGGCCTCTGAGGAGCAGAGACCTTTATTACACAGAACCGGTTTCAAACCTACCGCATAAATTTGACTAAGCGACAGGTGTTAGTTGATCAATTGGCCAACGTGGACGAGCCTCTACTGACATGTCAGCCACTTCGCCATTCTTCAAGCGCTGCATGCCTGCGTAAGCGATCATCGCACCGTTATCTGTACAGAACTCAGTACGTGGGTAGTAAACTTCGCCGCCAACTTTCTTCGCTAACTTCTCTAACTCAGCTCGCAAACGACGGTTAGCACTCACACCACCAGCAATAACAATACGTTTCATGCCTGTTTGCTCAAGCGCGCGCTTACATTTAATAGCCAACGTAGCACACACAGCTTCTTCAAATGCTAATGCGATGTCCGCGCGAGTTTGCTCGTCATCACCGTTTGCAGCAATCGTGTTAGCCGTAAAGGTTTTTAGACCAGAGAAACTCATGTCCAAACCTGGCACATTCGTCATTGGACGCGGGAACTTAAAGCGGCCCGGTGTACCTTTTTCCGCCAGTTTAGATAATAGTGGACCGCCTGGGTAATCCAAACCCATTAGCTTCGCTGTTTTATCAAACGCTTCGCCCGCCGCATCATCAATCGACTCACCTAGAATTTTGTACTCACCGATGCCTCTCACTTCCACCATCATAGAGTGGCCGCCCGATACTAATACCGCCACAAACGGGAACGGTGGAGGGTTATCTTCCAACATTGGGGCCAATAGGTGACCTTCCATATGATGAACAGGTACCGCTGGCACTCCCCAAGCATAAGCAATACTGCGACCGATAGTCGCACCCACTAATAGCGCCCCAACAAGACCAGGCCCCGCGGTATACGCGACACCATCGATGTCTTTTGAAGTTAAGTTCGCTTCTTTTAGTGCCTCTTTAATAAGAGGAATGGTTTTCTTTACGTGGTCACGTGAAGCCAACTCAGGCACCACACCGCCGTAATCTGCGTGCAGTTTTACTTGGCTGTATAGCTTGTGTGACAAGAGACCGTTTTCATCGTCATAAATTGCGATGCCAGTCTCGTCACAAGAGGTTTCAATACCAATAATGCGCATGGTTTTCTCAGTATGCTTTCTGTATAGAGGAAATTTGGGCGTCATATTACCTTGCCTTGGTGCTGCAAACAAATTTTGTACAGACAATAATCGACAAAAGGCTTTACAAAGTAGTTGTGATCGGATTAAAATTCCGCACCATTTTTGATCAAGCTGGTAAGAGACCTAACAATTGTGATTTGGTCTGTTGAATACCAGCGTTAACGAATAACCCCTGAGGTGAAAGGCATATGCCAGTAGTTAAAGTACGTGAAAACGAACCGTTCGACGTTGCTCTACGTCGTTTTAAGCGCTCTTGCGAAAAAGCAGGTATCCTTTCTGAAGTGCGTCGTCGTGAGCACTACGAAAAACCAACTACAGTTCGCAAACGCGCTAAAGCAGCAGCTCAAAAGCGTCACGCTAAGAAGCTAGCTCGCGAAAACGCTCGTCGCGTTCGCCTGTACTAATAACTGAGCTCCAAAAGGAATTTAGTTATGGCTCTGATTGATCAACTCAAAGAAGAGCAAAAATTAGCGATGAAAGCCAAGGACAAATTGCGCCTTGGTACTATTCGTTTAGCCCTATCAGCAATCAAGCAACGTGAAGTTGACGAACAGATTACTCTGAACGATGACGACATTCTTGCAGTATTGACCAAGATGGTTAAACAACGTCGCGACTCTGTAGCGCAGTTTGAAGCAGCGGGTCGTCAAGATCTTGCTGATGCGGAACAAGCAGAAATTACCGTTCTTGAGGACTTTATGCCTCAACCACTGACAGACGAAGAAGTAGCGGCTCTCATCGAGAACGCGATTGCTGAATCTGGCGCAGCTGGCATGCAAGACATGGGCAAAGTAATGGGCGTTCTGAAACCGCAAATTCAAGGGCGTGCAGATATGGGTAAAGTAAGCGGTTTAGTTCGCGCTAAATTGGCTTAAGGTACCCCACCCAATTGCAGCAAGCCGTGCTATCCTTTGGAGCGCACGGCTTGTTTGTATCTGGATGGATGGAATGAAATCAATGGGCAATACGCTCATTCTTTTAAGGCATTCACTCCACTCATCATCTTCTTTTTTTGTTAGGTTTTATGGCTGGACACATCCCTCGCAGTTTTATCGATGACCTTCTAGCTCGACTTGATATTGTCGATATCATCGACGCACGTGTGAAACTTAAGAAAAAAGGCAAAAACTACGGCGCATGCTGCCCTTTCCACAACGAAAAGACACCCTCATTCAGTGTCAGTCAAGAAAAGCAGTTCTACCATTGTTTTGGTTGTGGCGCGCATGGAAATGCCATCGATTTTTTGATGGAGTTCGACCGACTAGAATTCGTCGAAGCCATTGAAGAACTCGCTTCATACTTGGGTTTAGATGTTCCTCGCGAACAACGTAGCGGCGGTAATGGTTCGTTTCAATCAGGCCCACAAGCAAGCAGCAGTGAAAAACGTAACCTATACGACTTAATGGGCAGCATTGCTCAATTTTATCGTAACCAACTCAAACAGCCAGCAAGTAAGGTGGCGATTGAGTATCTAAAAGATCGCGGCCTGTCTGGTGAAATCGTCCAGAAGTTTGGCATCGGCTATGTGGCTGATGAATGGGATTTAGTTCGTAAGAACTTTGGCCAGAATAAAGAAAACCAAGACATGCTCGTCACTGGCGGCATGTTGATTGAAAACGATAAAGGCAACCGCTACGACCGATTCCGTGGTCGAGTGATGTTTCCTATTCGAGACAGACGCGGCCGAGTAATAGGCTTTGGTGGTCGAGTATTAGGTGATGGGACACCAAAATATCTCAACTCACCCGAAACCCCGATATTTCATAAAGGTAAAGAGTTGTATGGCCTTTATGAAGTACTACAAGCGTATCGTGAGCCACCACAAATTTTAGTGGTTGAAGGCTATATGGATGTTGTCGCGCTTGCTCAATATGGCGTAGATTATTCCGTTGCCTCATTGGGAACCTCGACAACGGGCGATCACTTGCAGGTGTTATTCAGGCAAACAAGCACCGTCGTGTGTTGTTATGACGGTGACCGCGCAGGCCGTGAAGCCGCGTGGCGTGCCATGGAAAATGCATTGCCTTACCTAACGGATGGTCGCCAGTTAAAATTCATGTTTTTGCCGGATGGAGAAGATCCCGACTCTTATATCCGACAAAACGGAAAACAAGCATTTGAGCAGCAAGTGTCTAATGCCATGCCCTTGTCTGAATTCATGTTCAGCTCATTGACTCAGCAGGTCGATATGAGCACGAAAGAAGGCATGGCAAAACTGAGTACTCTTGCGGTTCCTCTCATTGATAAAGTCCCTGGCGGCACTTTAAGACTATACTTGAGAGAATTGCTTGGCCGCCGTTTGGGTTTGGTTGATGAACGCCAACTACAGCAGCTAATTTCAAAACAAGGTAAAGAGGATAAAAGGCCTCAACCTCATAAAGAAATCAAGCGAACGCCGATGCGAGAAGTGATCGCGTTACTGATTCAAAACCCACAATACGTAAGTATGGTGCCAGATCTAACTAGCGTTAGAGATTTGCCCATTCCTGGTCTAAGTTTATTTGTTGATGTACTTGATAAATGCCAAGCGCATCCCCATATCAACACAGGCCAATTATTAGAGCATTGGCGAAACAGCCAAAATGAGACCCTTCTGTCTCGTCTCGCGAGTTGGGACATTCCACTCGATGAGGACAACCAAGAAGAAATCTTTTTAGACTCACTGGATAAAATTATTGCCCAGTGCGTAGAAAAACAAATTGAAAACCTGCAGGCCAAAGCAAGAAGTGTCGGTTTATCAGCCGAAGAGAAAAGGGAGCTGCTAGCACTTATGCTAGATTTAAAAGCGTAACCCTGTTTAATTAGTCAGCAACGATTTAATTTGTTATAGTAAGTGGTTTGCATTTCGCATACTGATTCCTTCACCAGATTACGAAGTTGGATACCGTCTATGGATCACAATCCGCAGTCACAGCTAAAGTCACTTGTTATTAAAGGCAAGGAACAAGGCTATCTGACCTACGCCGAAGTAAATGACCACCTACCTGCTGAAATCGTAGATTCAGAACAGGTAGAAGACATCATTCAGATGATCAACGACATGGGCATTAAGGTAGTAGAAACTGCTCCTGATGCTGATGATTTAGCACTGAACGATGACACAAATATTACCGATGAAGATGCAGCCGAAGCTGCAGCCGCTGCACTTTCTAGCGTAGAGAGTGAGATTGGTCGTACAACAGACCCAGTACGTATGTACATGCGTGAGATGGGTACTGTCGAACTTCTAACTCGCGAAGGCGAAATCGACATCGCAAAACGTATTGAAGAAGGTATTAACCAAGTTCAATCGTCTGTTGCTGAATACCCAGGCACAATTCCGTACATTCTTGAGCAATTTGACAAAGTTCAAGCTGAAGAACTACGTCTTACAGACCTAATTTCAGGTTTTGTAGATCCAGATGCTGACGACACCGCTGCACCAACGGCAACACACATCGGTTCTGAACTGACTGAATCTCAGTTAGAAGAAGAAGACGATGAAGACGTTGATGACGACGAAGATAGCGATGACGATTCAGATGATTCTGAAGAAGATGTAGGTATCGATCCAGAATTAGCGCTAGAGAAATTCAACCAACTACGCAGCACCTATCAAAATCTTCAATTAGCAATCAACGAGTACGGCTATAACAGCCCGAAAGCAACCGTTGCTAATGAAATGATGCTAGACGTATTCCGCGAGTTTCGTCTAACGCCTAAACAGTTTGATCACCTAGTGAATGAACTGCGTACTGCTATGGATCGCGTTCGTACTCAAGAGCGCCTGATCATGAAGTCTGTCGTTGAATACGGCAAAATGCCGAAGAAATCATTCATCGCGCTGTTCACTGGTAATGAATCAAGTGAAGCTTGGTTGGATGAAGTTCTTGCTTCAGACAAGCCATACGCTGAAAAGATCAAACGTAACGAAGAAGAAATCCGTCGTTCAATCGCTAAGCTAAAAATGATTGAAGAAGAGACTTCTCTAAACGTACAGAACATTAAAGACATCAGCCGTCGTATGTCTATCGGTGAAGCAAAAGCTCGCCGTGCGAAGAAAGAGATGGTTGAAGCGAACTTGCGTCTTGTAATTTCTATCGCGAAGAAATACACCAACCGTGGCCTACAGTTCTTGGATCTGATCCAGGAAGGTAACATCGGTCTGATGAAAGCGGTAGATAAGTTCGAATATCGTCGTGGTTACAAGTTCTCGACTTACGCAACGTGGTGGATCCGTCAGGCAATCACTCGTTCAATCGCGGACCAAGCACGTACGATTCGTATCCCGGTACACATGATCGAAACGATCAACAAGCTAAACCGTATTTCTCGTCAAATGTTGCAAGAGATGGGTCGCGAGCCACTACCGGAAGAACTGGCAGAGCGCATGCAAATGCCAGAAGACAAGATTCGTAAAGTTCTAAAAATCGCTAAAGAGCCTATCTCAATGGAGACACCAATCGGTGACGACGAAGATTCGCATCTAGGTGATTTTATCGAAGATACAACGCTAGAACTTCCGCTAGATTCTGCAACTGCAACTAGCCTTAAGGTGGCAACAAAAGACGTGCTTGCAGGTCTAACGCCACGTGAAGCGAAAGTACTTCGTATGCGTTTTGGTATTGACATGAACACTGACCATACTCTAGAAGAAGTTGGTAAGCAGTTCGACGTTACTCGTGAGCGTATCCGTCAGATCGAAGCAAAAGCACTACGTAAACTTCGTCACCCAAGCCGCTCAGAGACTCTGCGCAGCTTCCTAGACGAATAATCGCAGCGCATACAAGCTTTTAGAAATCAAAAAAGGTGACTTTAGGTCACCTTTTTTATTATCTACTGTTCTAAGTGGATAAAAACTAAGCGTAATTGCCCTAGTTGGTATCTAGACACCTTGCAACGCTTCCCCTATAATCGTTGTCCTATTAAGGCCCCTTAGCTCAGTGGTTAGAGCAGTCGACTCATAATCGATTGGTCCGCAGTTCAAGTCTGCGAGGGGCCACCATTCAAATCAAGCACTTCGCTTACCCTTCTTTGAATGTTGCCTTTTATTCCGTCCCGAGGTACAAAATCAGTACAGTACGCATTCGGGAGTACTCACATGGCAACTTTAGTTAAAACCTCTTCTGGTACCTGGAAAGCCGTTATTCGAAAAACTGGCTGGCCGACGACGTCTAAAACTTTTCGTCTCAAACGCGATGCAGAGGATTGGGCAAGACGTACCGAAGATGAAATTGTACGTGGCGTCTACATCAAACGTTCCTCGTCTGAACGCCTCACCATTGAAGAAGCATTAAAACGCTACCTGGCAGAAATCTCACCTACCAAACGACCGGCGACCGCTGCCTGTGACGCGAGACATTCCAAACCGCTCATCAAGGCCCTGGGAAAATACTCCCTGGCCGCCTGACGCCCGAAATCATTGCCAAGTATCGAGACGACCGGTTAGCTGGCCTGGATCGTTGCGACGCCAGAGGTAACCCGGCCCCTAAGCCACGCTCACCTAACACCGTACGCATTGACCTGGCCCTGCTCAGTCACCTGTACAACATTGCGATTAAAGAGTGGGGGATCGGCCTGGCAATTAACCCGGTCCAGAATATTCGTAAGCCCACCACATTATTCCAGGAAAAGGTCGGTTCAAACAAACAGCAATTCAGGCAGCTCGACTTGAGCTGCACATGCACCAAATAGGTATAAATGATCCAAGAAATGGGGTCTGGATGATTAACTTCAAAAAGAACAACGACTTGAATTGGGTTGACCCAAAATCACCGGCACACCGTTCAATACATCGATTTAACTATGAGAACTGGATCGCAAGAATATTTGTGACTGGTGGTATGACAAAACAGATGGTAATAGCTCGATTAAATAGGATTAAAATGAGCTTGAAGGATGGAGAATACCCTTCAAAGATTACTCAGAAAAAAGATGTAAGTTGGAATGGCTCATGACTGTTTATAGAATCACAGAAGATCCTGCTAAGTTTAAAACTCTTTCATTATTGCCTAGTGACCTAGCTGAACAATTAGGTGACTTTGAGCTTGTAAGAGACATACTGCATCAACCTTCGCACAATTCATCACTCCAACCGATATGGGGTAAGGTTAATTCGGAGTTTGCAGATGTTCTCAAGAAAGATTCGGAAACTCCAGATATAAGTATTTGGTGTAATACATTCCTCATATTTTCACCCAAAGCATTCAATTACTTACATAACAAGTTGTCGACATGTGGAGAGTTTTTGCCGATCAATGTAGGTAGTGAAACTTGGTATTTCTATACAGCACTGACATTCGCAAGAGAGAACAAACAGTTAACGATTCCCAAAGTTGAATACGGTGAATTGATAGGATTGGAGACACTAGTCTTCGACGAAGAAGATACTCAAGATAAATATATCTTCAAGTCAGTAGAGGAAGGCCCCGTAAACCTATTCTGTACAGATATACTTCGAGAATTAGTGACCGAACATAAGTTGACAGGTATCGGTTTCTCAGAAGATCTAACAGGTTTAGATTTCATTGATGAGGCGGTGTAATTTCACTTGTTGGGTTACTTAAGCAAGTTAAGGAGAACTTCTGCGTTGGTGATATGACATTCGAAAAGCTCAGCTCTGCAGCAACTATCGAATGAGTAATGATATCTACGCCTAATGCAGCTTCTCGAGGCTCTACACTTCCCGTCAGTAACACTTTTTGACCTTCCACTCAGCTTGATCAAAAATTAAGCCCCAAAACATCATACAAATTTTTGTAGCAATGAAACAAAATGTCTGCTCGTGATTTAAACCATTGACCCTCAGACAACTTCTGATAGTATGGACATATAAACGTATGGACGTCTAAAGCAAAAATGGAGCTACAATGAAAAGTATTGGTCACTTAAAGAAACTAGCTTTGATTCTCACGGCAGTAGTCGGCTTAAGCGCTTGTGGAGAAAAAGATGACTCTGTCATTAAAGTGGGCGCGACAGTTGGACCACATGCACAAGTAGTCGAGGCGGTAGCGAAGGAGGCAGCGAAGCAAGGTTTGAATGTCGAAGTCATTGAGTTTTCTGACTACGTGACACCTAATGCCGCTCTTAGCGATGGTAGCATCGATATTAATAGCTATCAGCACCAGCCATTTTTAGACAACTTCAACAGTAGCCATAACGCCCAATTAGTATCAATTGGTCAGTCCATTCTTATGCGTATGGGGCTTTATTCCAATAAGTATCGCTCACTGCAAGAGCTTCCAAACAATGCACGTATAGCGCTTCCAAATGACCCTACCAACGGTGGTCGTGGTCTGTTGCTACTCGCCGATGCAGGTTTAATTGAGCTGAAACAGGGTGTTGGCCATAAAGCCGCCCTAACTGATATCACAAAAAACGCAAAATCATTTGAATTTGTCGAGGTAGATGCCGCTCAGCTACCCAGAACATTAGATGATGTGGACGCGGCTGCGATTACAATGAACTACGTAATGTCTTCTGGTTTAGATCCTAAGAAACAAAGTATCTATCTTGAAGCAAAAGACGCCCCATTAGCAGTCATGGTCATCGCCACTCGTGACGCAGACAAAAATAATGAAGCGTATAAAAAATTCGTTTCTATTTATCAATCTCAAGCGATTCGTGATTATCTCGATCGCACTTTCAAAGGCACAATCGAAGCAGCTTTTTAATCAATAAAGCAGCGAATACTTTGCCCCACGAATCAGATAGAAAAGAGGCTAATGTTTTCTCATAGCCTCTTCTTTTCATTACTCACTAAATCGACTCATTGTCGACTTTCAGCCTCTAACTTCATTGCCAAATAAGCTTGGTCAGCAGAAACCAATTCAGGACGGTTAATCAACTTCCAGAGGAAGTATGGTGGGATTAAAAATACGATGAAGTAGAGAGATTCATGGAAGAAAACATCGGCTATCGTTTGCTGATGCTCCCAAAGTGCCGTCAGTGCGAAGAGCTCTAACATCACGCCTAATACGCCAAAGACGACAGAGACAACAATCGCTAAACCCAGTAGTTCTCTAATAAAGTGCTTGTATGCCATGATACTAATTCCTTCTAGCAATAAGTCATACTAACTTACGCTCATAAGAAAGAAGCCAGCTTGACTATCATCAAACTCCCCTCATCACAGTTAAGAACTTAGTTTTATAAAAAAGTACTTGTATATAGCGTCATCGAAGACTGATTTCCCTATCACAGAGCATAGATACCTCTACAAATAGAAGGTGATGGAACGACCAACTATTGACTATATGAGCGCAACTTTAATCAGATAAGTAATATTGAACCGTCGATACCACTCGTACTTTCTTAATGTAAGGCGTGTTGCTGTCTCGGTCATAAATCGAGAACTGCCCTTGAGTTGCACGTTTGATCTTACCCAGTGAACTCTGTGAGTCTTTCGCAAATTTCTCAGCCACTTCACGCGCATTCTTAGTCGCTTCTTCGATCATGTCTGGCTTCACATCATTCAGCTTAGTAAAGCTGTACTCAACACGATTTGCATAAGGATCTTGGTTAAGCAAAACGCCTTGCTTTCCTAGCTCACCTATTTCATTGATTGCCGCTCGAACAACATCAACACTCTGGCTATAAACCGTAACGGTTCGCGAGGCCAAATAACGATACTCAATGTCTTGCTCGCTCCCATATTGCTGTGCTTTTCTGTCAATGACCGCTGGGGAAGAAAGGGAAACGCTGGTTTCAGGAAGCCCTTTGGCACTTAGAAAGTCCAAAATCAAACGGGTTTGCTGGTCAATTTCATCAAACATGGCCCCCATATCATTACTCGCTAGAGTAAATTGAATCGGCCAAATCACCGTATCAGCAGGATACTCACGCTCCGACAAACCTTTTACTGTCACGACTCTTTCATAGGCTCGGTATTTCACCGCCGTCTGCTGCATAAAATAGCCAAGGATGCCAAGACCAAGTATCAAACTTAGCCCAATCCAAAGTGCTGCTTTATTGGAAACTCGTTCCATTATTTCCCCCTGATAAATATCAACTTAGCTTAATCTTTGTTCTAGATAAGATAGCCTATCTATTGTTTTAAGAGGGAGACATAACGCGAGTTTTGATTCATAGCACAGTGATATACCGTTTTCTTTAGTCAATAAAGCTTCATTGGTTTGTCACCAAAGGCTCATGCTTTTGCCTCTGAACTGTCATCTGTAATTTCTACTATCCAATCAGCAACTTGTACGCTGAGGTAAATATGGATAGTTCAACCCCTTTTCGTCTCCCTCGTAAAACGCCGTTTGGCATTGGTGAAAACGTTGCTGAATGGGCAACCGGTTTAAACCAACTTGATAAGTTCTACGCCCAACGCCCCGTTAATGCCGATACCAAAACTTTTCTCCGCTTCACGCTAGATATCTTAGGTATCGATTATCGCATTGCTCATGGTTCACTCGACTCAGTGCCTAAACAAGGTGCTACCGTCATTGTGGCGAACCACCCGCT
This sequence comes from Vibrio sp. Y176, assembly GCF_033438945.1. NCBI lineage: Bacteria > Pseudomonadati > Pseudomonadota > Gammaproteobacteria > Vibrionales > Vibrionaceae > Vibrio > Vibrio sp. Y176. Next base: position 185,390 of record NZ_JAWOQS010000004.1, read on the forward strand.
TGGTTGTGTGGAAGGCGTCATCTTGGCCGAACTCTTGTTGATGGTACGAGACGATATCCAAATTCTAGCCAATCAATACCTGAAAACCGTACCAGAGTTAGATCAGCTCTTCATTGGTGTCGATGTGTTTGAAGGCAAAGACGCCGTCAAATCAAATATGAAGGCCCTCAGAGCGGCTAATAAACACCTCGCAAGTGGCGGCTTATTGCTTGTCTTTCCTGCCGGTGAGGTTTCCCAGTTAGTCGATGCCAAACAGCAACGCTTGGAAGACAAAGCGTGGAGTCGAAGCGTAAGTAGCCTGATCCGCAAAAACAAAGCAACGACAGTTCCAGTATTCATCAGTGGTCAGAACTCGAAACGCTTCTATATGGCAGGGAAAATCCATCCACTTTTGCGTACCCTAATGCTCGGGCGGGAGCTACTGAACAAACATGCACAAACCATCAACTTGTCTTTTGGCCAAGCGATTAAATTCAAAGAGCTCAACACACTTAACGATGATCAAGTGGTGAACTATTTGCGGCTCAACACTTACTTGCTCAATCGTGAAACCCAATCAGTTAAGCCTTCTTCTTCATCAGAACTGCTCTCTCCAATAGCGGCAGGGTTACCCGTAGGCGAATTGCTTGAAGAGCTGAACAACTTACCAAAAGAGTCCAAGCTGCTAACAAGTGGTGAGTTCGATGTTTACTGCACGGAGTCGCAGAGTATCCCTTCCCTACTGCATGAAATTGGTCGCCTACGTGAGCTCAATTTCCGACAAGTTGGCGAAGGGACTGGACTAGCAATAGACATTGACCATTTCGATCATGATTACCTGCATCTGTTTGTGTGGGACAGAGAGAACCAATGCTTGGTGGGCGCGTATCGTTTAGGTCTGGTTGATCAACTGATTGAAAAGCGCGGCGTAGCAGGTCTGTATTCACGAACGTTGTTTAACTATGACCAACGCTTTATCGACCAAATGGGTAAATCCATTGAGATGGGGCGCTCTGTGATTGCACAGCAATATCAAAAGAGCATGAGCGCGCTACTGCTACTGTGGAAAGGCATCGCAACGTTCGTTCATCAAAACCCAGATTACACGCACCTATTTGGTCCGGTAAGCATTAGCAACGATTATAGCGATACTGCACGTCAATTACTGGCTCAATCAATGACACTGCACCACTACGACAACAATTGCGCAGAGTACGTCACACCTTCTAACCCACTTCCTGAGCACCACCGTGACTGGAACACCAGCATGCTCACTGCTCTGGGTGATTTACAGCTATTGTCACGTGTCATTGCCAGAATCGATGAAGGGAAAGGAGTGCCCGTTTTGCTGCGTCAGTACTTAAGCCTCAATGGCAAGCTGGTATGCTTCAACGTCGACCCTGCATTCAATAACGCTCTAGATGGATTGATTATGGTGGATTTGCGCGATGTTCAAGAAAAGACGTTGGCAAGGTATATGGGACGCGAGCAAGCTCATGACTACCTCGTCTATCATACTAATAGCAACGATGATTAAGAACAGTGATTAAGTAGAGAGTTGGGAATCACAAGAAGAACCGTGTGGCGACTCTCTTTATTTACCCTTTAATCAACTAATTAGGCGTGCTCCGTGAAGTGCGCCGAAAAGACTCTTATAGATACAATCTATCGAAAGATCTAGATAGCATTTATCTCACCAATTCCGTCACAAACTTTCACAAAAAACAAAAGCAGACCCAAGTCACACTTTAAATCCACCACAACTCAACACAAAACGTGATATTGATCATCGCAAGTATTTAATTCGAATTTCAAAAAAAATCAAAAGTGATCAAAGTCACAAAGTATTTTGATTTTAAATTTGTCAGAAGATCGGATTGATCACTAATATTTTTATTGACAGATTTAAAAGTGGCTTTTTGTTATTAAGTTACAAGTTAATAAGTTGAACTTGGTCACTTAAAAACCGTTTCTCAGCCTAAGAAATGCGGGCGTAGATCACGAAAAACCCGTTGTCAGTTCCAATTGGAAAATGTGTGGTAAATTGATTGGGTACTAAGCAATCAAACAAACGGTTTTGGCGAACCGTTTACTACAACAAGATTCATCAGAACATCGAACGGGGAATTGTTATGATATCACCAGATGCCAAGATCAAGATACAAAATTTTGGTCGTTTTCTGTCAAACATGGTAATGCCAAACATCGGCGCGTTTATCGCGTGGGGCTTTATCACTGCTCTATTTATCCCAACTGGATGGCTACCAAACGAAACGTTAGCCTCTATGGTTGGCCCAATGATTACCTACTTGCTGCCACTACTTATCGGTTACACCGGTGGTAAATTAGTTGGTGGCGATCGTGGTGCGGTAGTCGGTGCAATCACAACAATGGGTGTGATTGTCGGCACAGACATCCCAATGTTTATGGGGGCAATGATGGTCGGCCCAATGGGCGGCTGGGCTATCAAGAAATTCGATAACTACATCGATGGTAAAGTAAAAAGTGGCTTCGAGATGTTGGTTAACAACTTCTCTGCGGGCATCATCGGCATGCTATGTGCGATCCTTGCTTTCATCTTTATCGGTCCATTCGTAAAAATTCTTTCTGGTGGCTTGGCGGCCGGCGTTAACTTCCTAGTTTCTGCTCACCTACTACCACTGACTTCAATCTTCGTTGAACCTGCGAAGATCCTTTTCCTAAACAATGCGATCAACCACGGTATTTTCTCTCCACTGGGTATCCAGCAAGCGTCTGAAACAGGTCAGTCGATCTTCTTCCTAATCGAAGCAAACCCAGGTCCTGGTCTAGGTATCCTGCTAGCTTACATGGTGTTTGGTAAAGGTACGGCTCGTCAAACTGCAGGTGGTGCATCAATCATCCACTTCTTCGGCGGTATCCACGAGATTTACTTCCCATACATCCTAATGAACCCTCGCCTAATCCTTGCGGCTATCGCAGGTGGTATGACTGGCGTATTCGTTCTAACTATCTTTAACGCAGGTATCGTTTCTCCAGCATCACCAGGTTCAATCTTTGCAATCTTGTTGATGACTCAGAAAGGCTCAATCGTTGGTGTTCTAGCGTCTATCGCAGCAGCAACAGGCGTGTCATTCGCCGTAGCAGCACTGCTAATGAAGACTCAAACGTCAACAGAAGAAGACGGTGATGAAGCAGCACTAGAAAAAGCAACATCACAAATGAAAGACATGAAATCTGCATCTAAAAACGATGCGGTGGTAAACAGCCAAAGCAAAGGTGACGTAGACCTAGCGACAGTACAAAGCATCATTGTCGCTTGTGATGCGGGCATGGGCTCGAGTGCAATGGGCGCGAGCATGCTACGCAAAAAGGTTCAAGACGCAGGTCTGAACATCCACGTAACCAACCTTGCCATTAACAGCTTACCAGAGAGTGCAGATATCGTGATTACTCATAAAGACTTAACGGATCGTGCACGTAAGCATGCTCCAAACGCACACCACATTTCATTGACTAACTTCCTAGACAGCGAGATGTACAACCAGCTAGTCACCAAACTACTAGCAGCGCAAAACCAATCCGCAGCCAATGACGACCAAATGGTAAAAGTTTCGCTCGTGGCAGCAAACGACGACAACTTCGAGCCACAGCAAACGTCGGTGTTCCAAATCCAGCGTGAAAACATTCACCTAGGTTTGAAAGCTGCCAACAAAGAAGAAGCGATTCGCTTCGCGGGCAACAAGTTGGTCGAACTTGGCTACGCAGAACCAGAATACGTAGACGCGATGTTTGAGCGTGAAGCATTGGTTCCAACTTACCTAGGCGAATCTATCGCAGTGCCTCACGGTACGGTGGAAGCGAAAGACCGCGTGAAGAAAACCGGCATTGTAATCTGCCAATACCCATCGGGTATCCAATTTACTGAAGACGACGACGATGTTGCGAAACTGGTTATCGGCATTGCCGCTAAGAACGATGAGCACATCCAGGTGATTACCACCATTACGAACGCGCTCGATGAGCCGGAGGCAATTGAGAAGCTAACCAGCACCAACGATGTGGAAGAGATTCTAAACATCCTTGGCGGTCAACAAGCGGCTTAATTACCCCTTTAATTTGCTCCTGAGGCAAATGAGGTCAGCTGTCACCCCCTATGCGGTTGGCCTCCCCCTAGTTTCGTAAGTCAACATTTTAGACATTGGTAGGTAAGAATTATGAAAAACGCAGTTCATTTTGGCGCAGGTAACATTGGTCGTGGCTTCATCGGAAAACTCTTAGCAGATGCAGAAGTCGAGGTCACATTTGCAGACGTTGACGCTCCACTCGTCGACCAACTGAGTCACAAGCAAGAATACAAAGTAAAAGTGGTCGGTACTGAGTGCCAAATCGACACAGTAACTCACGTCACCGCGGTAAACTCAGCCAGTGAAGATGTCATTGACCGCATTGTAAAAACCGACTTGGTCACAACAGCGGTTGGCCCTAACGTACTGGACATCATTGCAAAAACCATCGCTACCGGCATTGCTAAGCGCTTTGCAGCAGGTAACGATAAGCCATTGAACATCATCGCGTGTGAAAACATGGTTCGTGGCACCACACACCTAAAAGGTGAAGTGTACAAACACTTGGATGAATCATTGCACGCGAAAGCAGACGAATTGGTTGGCTTTGTCGATTCAGCGGTAGACCGCATCGTGCCACCAGCAGAAGCAGCGAACGATGACCCACTAGAAGTGACGGTAGAGAGCTTTAGCGAATGGATTGTGGATGAGCAGCAATTCAAGGGCGAAATCCCTGACATAGCTGGCATGGAAAGAACCAACAACCTAATGGCTTTCGTAGAACGCAAGCTATTCACTCTCAATACAGGCCACTGCATTACCGCTTACCTAGGTTGCTTGAAAGGCCATCGCACCATTCGTGAAGCAATTGAAGACCCAAGCATTCACGCTGAAGTAAAACAGGCGATGCAAGAGAGTGGTGAAGTGCTGATCAAACGTTACGGCTTCGACCGTGACATGCACAACGCCTACATCGAGAAGATTTTAGGACGCTTTGCCAACCCTTATTTAGTTGATGAAGTTGATCGTGTTGGTCGCCAACCAATTCGTAAATTGGGGGCGAACGATAGATTAGTGAAGCCTTTACTCGGTACAATTGAGTATGGCACTGAAAATAAAACTCTTTTGAAAGGCATTGCCGCTGCGTTGAAGTACACTAACGACACCGACCCACAAGCAGTAGAACTGCAAACCTCATTAAAAGAAGTGGGTGTGAAGAAGACGCTAGCGACATACACAGGTCTTGCAGAAGACAGTGATGAAGTGGCTCAAATCGAGACACTTTACAACCAACTTTGATTTACCTAGGGGAGCTCGGCTCCCCTTCTATGTCCTTCTCTGCTTGAAGAGTTGGGATAGCTAATAATTAGAAATGTATTCAGTATATGGCAGATAACATCAACGAAACCGAGATCATTGAGCGATTAAACAGCGCACCATCGGTACGAGGCTTTTTCATTGCAGCAGTCGACGTTTTTAACGATTCGATCGACGGGTTGGTGCAAAGAATCTTTCGTAAAGATAACTTCGCTGTTCAATCGGTTGTCGGTCCGCTGTTACAAGACTCTGGACCGCTGGGCGATCTGTCTGTTCGTTTGAAGTTATTGTTTGGCTTGGGAGTGCTCCCCGATGACATTTACCACGACATCGAAGACATCATCAAACTCAAAAACCAACTCAATAGTGACGCTTCAGATTACGAATTCACTGACCCGAATATTCTAGAACCAATTAAGAAACTGCACTTGGTGAAGAAAATGGGCATGGTACAACTGGAAGTCAGCGAACCAGATGACGACATCGACCTTGAGTTTTATCAGCTACAACTGCAACGTCAACAACAAATCATTAAGTCAGGGCTCTCACTTGCCATTGTCGAGATTTGCAATGAGCTCGGCAAAGACAGCCCTTTTTAATCGAAAAACTGGCACGGAAGCCTCCTCAACTCGCCCCTCTTTTTGCACATTCTTCTATACAACGTGCGTGAAAGCCATCACAGTCCATATTCCGATGTCTCTGTAACATCAGACCAATCTATCGCTAGTATTGAAACGGTATCGCATGCTTTCAATCGAAGACACTAAAACTAAGTGGGAGTTTTTCCAGAAACACCACTGGGTATCTCCAGAATTTTCCCGCACTCCCGTCCTCGAGTCGTGGGAGCGTTGCATAAAGCAATGCAGCCCTTACACCTGGTCAAAACCACATATTGCCTCTGGATTTACCTTCTCATCTCTAATGAAGCGCAACGAACATCTCATCGAATGCGCCACGACCGTACTTGAAGATACATACGATATGCTTGGTGACGAAGACCTGGTATTGATGGTAACCGATGGCAACGGCTGTATTCTCTCTACCGTCGGGCACGACTCTATGCGACAAGAGATGCAAGCGCTCGGCATAAAACAAGGCTGTTTTCTCTCCGAAGGAAAGATAGGCACAAATGCAGTCAATCTCTGTATCAACACTCATATCCCGTGTGACGTTTTTGCTGCCGAACATTTCAATCGCCACTTGCACTCTTATGCCTCTGTAGCGGCGCCTGTTTTCGACCAATTTGGCAAATTACGCGGTACAACATGCCTTTTCAGAAAAGCGGAAAGCTATAAGAAAGAAGACTTAGTCATCATCGCGTCGAGCGCGAAAGAAGTCAGCTTGCAAATCCATATTCAGTCGGAACAAGAAAATATGAACCGCCTCACTTGTGCGCACAACGCAACGTTAGAGTGCATGGATGACGGCCTTCTGGCCTGGGATGAAGAAAGCCGTATAACCATGGTAAATCACCAGTCCGAGCGCTTGTTAAACATTGAAGCCAGTCAGGTCTTGGATAAAGAAGTCTTTTCTGTTTTGCGCTTCCCGCCAAATGTCCTCAATAGTATTGAGTCAGGTGCGAGCATAAACCGTAAACTCACAACGGTAGAGGTTCGTGGCGAGTTTGTTGAAGCGATCATCACCTTGCGTCCACTCAACGACGGCACACACTTATTGTTCTTGCACCCTATCGATAAAATTCGCGAACTTGCTCAACAACAAATAGGTGGCAGTGCGCGCTATACGTTCAGCACTTTGCCCGTCATTTCACGAAAAATGAAGCATGTCATTACCGTGGCAAAACGGGCCATAAAGTCCAAATCACCGATTCTAATTACGGGTGAAGAAGGTGTAGGAAAAGCCACTCTCGCCATGGCGATTCATAACGAAAGCACCTACAAAGAAGGGCCGTTCATTACGCTCAACTGCCGCTCCATCAATACAGAGCAACTGGTCAAAGAAACCCTGGGGTATGACGAAGGGCAAGGCATGCCTTCAAAGTTTGAGCTCGCCCATGGCGGTACGCTCTTTTTAGAAAAGGTGGAATATCTGTCGCCCGATTTACAAGCCGTGCTACTTAAGTTGTTAAAAACTGGGCTCGTCAGCCGCAGCGACAGTTTGCGATTGATCCCCGTAGACTTTCAACTTATCACGAGCACCGCTTCAGAGATCAGCGAGTATGTCACTCAACGCTCATTTGGTCGGCAACTTTATTATGAAATCTCCTCGAACGAGCTGCATATTCCGCCACTACGAAAGCGTAAAGAAGACATTGAATTTCTCGTCCAGCAGCTTATCAGCCATTATGAACGCCGCCACAATGTGACGATCTCGATAGAGCCAGTCGCACTGGAAGCGTTGATGAATTTTCGTTGGTCAGGCAACAACTCTGAATTAAGAAATCGAACTGAGCGAATTTTGCTTAACCGCAGTTCCAACTTAATCAAGCTGAACGATATTCCTGAAGACATTAAACTGAATTCTTGCCATACCGCAGAAAATACGCCAGTAATCACGTTAGAAGAAGCCGAGAGAAGAGCTATCGTTCAGGCTTGGAATCAGTGTGATGGCAAAATGCATGATATGGCGAAAGCATTGCAAATTGGCCGCACTACCTTATGGAGAAAAATTAATAAGTTTGGGCTGCAGGAGCAAATGAAGCTGTATTAAGCCAAGAAGTGGCGTTCCTACAAAAAGTAAAACCGGCGTAAGCACGCCGGTACAGATGTACTAACGATAAGATATCAACTAAACATCGACAGACAACTGACGAATCTGCGCTTTTAGTCCCGGTAGCAGACTCGCACTGGCGCTGAATTTTCGCAACCCCACGCGAAGCAATGTTTCTGTGGCATTTGGATCGCCAGCCATCTCACCACACATACTAACCGGTATACCCGCGCGATCGCCTGCTGCACACGTGAGCTCAATGGCTTTTAGTACCGATGGTTCAAAGTAGTTCACCAATTCAGCAACAGCGGCGTTACCTCGATCGGCGGCCATAACATATTGAGTCAAATCATTGGTGCCGATAGAGAAAAAGTCGACTTCTTGGGCTAACGCATCAGCATTTAATACCGCGGCTGGCACCTCAATCATAATACCAACGGGCAAATGAGTCGCATCCAAGCCGAGTTGGTTTGCTTGATGCGCCAACAGCGCTTTTACTTTTCTCACTTCTTCAACCTGAGCCACCATCGGTATCATCAATTGAATATTCGGTTGCTCGTGAAAGGCTCTCAGAATGGCTCGAAGTTGAGCGGTAAACAATGACTCATGCTGAAGACACAACCGCACCCCTCTCAAACCTAAAAATGGATTATCTTCTGCTGGCATAGGATAAGCGGCTAAAGGCTTGTCACCGCCAACATCTAGACTACGAATCGTAAGTGGCTTATCACCAAGTGCGGCAGCAATATCACGATACACTTGATATTGCGCTTCCTCAGTCGGCAACTCATCACTGTTTTGAAATAGAAACTCAGTCCGAAATAGACCAACGCCCTCAGCCCCCGATGTTAGTGCATCATCAATATCTTTCGGTCCACCAATATTGGCGAATACTTGAATATGGACACCATCACAGGTGACTGCGGCTTGCTGAGCACTCGCTAATGCACGTTGTCGGATGCTTTGCCACTCAATTTGCTGAGCTTCTAATTCCTGCTGTACGGCATCTGAAGGAGAGAACCATAAATGCCCTCGGAGGCCATCAATAGTCACCACTTGACCAGCACGCACAGCATCAAGGCAGCCCTGAGCTTTAACGATGGCAGGAATCCCCATCGCACGAGCAAGAATCGCACTGTGAGAGGTTTTCCCTCCCTCACTCAAACAGATACCAAGCACTTTCGATTTATCAAGCCCGGCCACATCAGAAGGCATCAGGTCGCGGGCCAACAAAATACTCGGTTCCTGAATGTCGATGGCATTAGGCGTTACGCCTGTCATTTCGACCATAACTTGGCGTGCGATATCATGTACATCTGCTTCGCGTTCCCGCATGTACTGACTTTCTGCCTGGCGAAACTCTTCGGCCAACGTTTGCAGTGATTCTACCCAAGCTTGCTCGGCTATCATGCCCGTTTGAATTCGCGACTCGACCGATGCCCATAATTCTGGGTCACTGAGCATCATGCTATGAGCAGAAAATATTTCCCCTTTCGGCTGCTTCGCTTGCTCCTGCAAATGTTGAACAACCACGCCTATCGCACGCTTAACCCGTTCAATTTCATCTTGTTCACTTTGGAAATTACGTTCAGGCACTGCTGGCATTTCATGAGTAAAAAGGACAGCAGGAGCAGTAGCGATACCGTCATTGACTCGAATACCAACAACAGCACCTTCAATCTGATTTGAGGCCATGCCATCGAGCAGAGTATCCGAGCTTTCTTCAGGTTCGATAATGCCTTGCTCAACCGCCTCTTTTTCTCCGAAGTGCTCACTAGCTAAGGCTTCAAATGCCTTGATTGCTTCACTGGATTGAGGTCCAAGTGCGCATAAGGTGATCGTCTCTTGACTACGAACGCCAAGTTTCGCAATGCTGTTCAAGCTTTTCGCGTTCACACGGCGCTCGCCTTTTTTCAACCATAATTGGCAGTCGAAAGGCGCGAGTGCACCAACAATGGCCGCAGCGGGACGAGCATGTAATCCATGCGGATTTTGCACTACCCAATCAAATGTCCGTTCTTGCTCAAAGTTTTCTGATACTGGCGCTATCTCAGCGGATGTTAGTGGCTGATCACCAAGATGCTCTTGTTTTACGCTTAACGCATTCTGTGCCTCTTCGACTACCGTCGATAAAGGTAGTCCGGCAGCAGCAGCCACCGACGCCGCCATGGTTCCTTCAACAATAGGTGCCGAGATAAGGGTGACATTTTCCCTCACATGATCATCAATCAGGTCCAGAGCCATTTCCGTGCTAAGCAACGCGCTGCCAAGATCCATCAACACAACAACCCCTTGTTGATCTTGTACCTGCTCAATCGCTTCCATCACGGCAATGGCATCGGTTCCGATCGGGTTCTCTGGATCATCAATCCCAGCAGCAATCGCAAGCTTGGCTTTGCCTTGCGTCATTTGGGTGGCAAGTTCTGCCACCCCTTCTGCAAGTCGACGACTATGAGATACAACTACAATTCCCACCATCTTAATTACCTGCTATTGCCTGCTGGAGTCCTTTAATCATTAACAAAGAAGAGGTTGCACCGGGATCTTGGTGACCAATACTACGTTCCCCCAGATAGCTTGCTCGCCCTTTTTTCGCCAACATTTCAATCGTGGCAACCGCGTTCGTTTCTGCTAGCTCAACCATTTCATTCAGTAAGTGATCGGCGCTCATGCCATTTTCTAACGACGCCTTCACGCTAACTAAGACGGGTAACCAAACATCACACATGGTTTTATCACCCAGCTCTGCTTTACCACGAGACACCACGCCATCCACACCGCTTTTTAGTGCATCCACTAACTCTTCAAACGTTAATTGCTCTCGAGTTCCGACAGCGGCAGCCGTGCGAATAAACAGCGTGCCATACAGCGGGCCACTTGCCCCACCGACACTAGAAAGCAAGGTCATGCCCGTATTCTTGAGAATGCTGCCGATATTTTGGTCCGCAAATTGCGGCAGTTTTTCAGCAACTTTTTTAAAGCCTCGGTTCATATTGAGACCATGGTCTGCGTCACCAATATCACGATCAAGGTCGGTCAGAAAATCTTGATTCTCTTGATACGTTTTTGCACATAACTCTAACCAGTGAACGATATGTTGTTTTTCAATTTGCATGTTTGCTCCCCCCTGTTACCACTTGATCGCAGCCGTATCGACAGGAGCATCAAACAGCTCCAACATCTCTTTATCTGCTTTCAGCAACGTAATTGAAACGCCTTCCATATCAAGTGACGTACAAAAGTTACCGACCATATTACGCACGATACGGAACCCCGCTTGCTCGCAGTTATGGGCAAGACGGCGGTACACTCCGTAAAGCTCAGAAATTGGCGTTCCGCCCATACCATTCACCATCACAATATAGTCGTGTTCAGCGGCGAAAGGCTCAATGCTGGATTCCACTTCATCCCATTCACCTTCGTCACGATTCCAAATACGCAATGTGCGCTGATAAGGCGTGTTTTCAGCAACTTCAGCAAACATCTCATCCACTAACGTATCGGCGTCGGTGTATTTCACTCGCTTGATACCTGGTTCACCATGGATACCAACACCAAACTCCACTTCATCATCTTCCAGAACAAAAGATGGTTTACCCGCAGCTGGCACAACACAAGCATTAAGCGCCACGCCAAATGAACGACAGTGGTTATTAACGCGACGAGCCAGTGCTTCACATTGCTCCAGCGAATAACCTTTGTTCGCGGCAGCACCAACTAACTTCTCAACTAATACCGTTCCAGCAACACCACGACGACCAGCGGTGTACAGGCTGTCTTTGACCGCAACATCGTCATCCACCAACACCGCCCCAACTTTGATACCATCGGTATGAAGCAGCTCCACGGCCGTTTCAAAGTTCAACACATCACCGGTGTAGTTTTTAATGATAAACAGCACGCCTTCACCAGTATTCACTTGGTTACCACATTCGTACATTTGATCTGGCGTAGGTGAAGTAAATACCTCTCCTGGGCAGGCGCCTGTCAGCATGCCTTTACCAATAAAACCTGCGTGTAAAGGTTCATGACCACAGCCACCACCAGAAACCAATGCCACTTGCCCCGGCGTTTCCTCATGCCACATGTAACGAGGTTCGTAGTTAGCTTTTAGCTCAGGGCGGGACAATGCCAGGCCTTCCATTTGCTGCAATACAACATCATCGACTTGGTTAATTAACTTTTTCATCGTTCTATCTCATTCCATTTATATTTTTATGTAGGGTATGAATTCATCTTAAACAGAGAAAAAGCGTACTCAACAAAAATCAATCTGTTTCATATTGAAACAAAATCTTCGACATTCTCGTTTCAATATGAAACAAAAAACGACAAATTTTCCTGAATAGTGATCGTCGCCATAAAGCATGCTGATGCTTATTACTTCTGACAGTCGGTTTGACACAGAGGTCATAAAAGCATGGAACAAAATCAGAGATATCCTTAACCACTTACCACACCAAACCTAATATAAACCTTATCGCTACAATGGATTTTCATTGCAGTCAAAAACACACATAAAAAAGGTTAAAGGTTTGAATTATGGATAAAATTATTATCAGCCCAAGCAAATACGTCCAAGGTGAACAAGTACTTACATCTATCGCTCACTATGTGAAAACATTAGGTGAACGTCCGTTAGTAATTGCTGATGAGTTCGTGACTAACCTGGTTGGTGATGACGTCAAACAAAGCTTTGCTGACGAGAAGCTTCCACTCACTATGAACATTTTTGGTGGCGAATGTTCGCGCGTTGAGATTGAACGCATCACGGACATTTGTGCGACTCAAAAACATGATGTCATTGTCGGTATTGGTGGTGGTAAAACGTTAGATACAGCAAAGGCTGTTGCGTTTTACACCAAAATTCCTGTCGTGGTGGTTCCTACGATTGCCTCGACTGATGCGCCAACCTCAGCGCTTGCGGTGATATACACACCTGAAGGTGAATTTGCAGAATATTTGATGATCCCTAAAAACCCAGACATGGTCATCATGGATACGTCAGTCATCGCCAAAGCCCCTGTTCGCTTACTTGTATCGGGGATGGGCGACGCGCTTTCCACCTACTTTGAAGCTCGTGCCAACATGACTTCTGGTAAGGCAACAATGGCTGGTGGGTTAGCGACGCGTTCAGCACAAGCGCTTGCGAAACTTTGCTATGAAACCTTGCTTGAAGATGGTGTAAAAGCAAAAGCTGCGGTAGAAAATGGTGTGAGCACCAAAGCGGTAGAAAACATTATTGAAGCCAATACATACCTAAGCGGTATCGGTTTTGAAAGCAGTGGTCTAGCGGGTGCTCACGCTATTCATAACGGCCTAACTAAGCTTGAAGAGTGTCATCATCTCTATCATGGTGAGAAAGTCGCGTTCGGCACACTTGTTCAGCTGGTACTAGAAAACGCAGCGATGCAAGAGATTAATACGGTTCTTGCATTCTGCCGCTCTGTAGGTCTACCAACCAACTTATTTGATATGGGCGTTAAAGATCTTAACCACGCTAAGTTGCGCGAGGTCGCCGAAGCCTCAACGGCCGAGGGAGAAACCATCCACAATATGCCATTCCCAGTGACGGCAGAAAATGTCTACTCTGCAATTCTAACCGCTCACCAGTTGGGTCAATAACTCACCCCCTTAAAGTGGGCTTAAATAAAAAAGCGGCACATACTCTCGCATGTGCCGCTTGGATTTTTGCTGTTAAGCGTAATTACTCAACCGTTACCGCTTTCGCCAGGTTACGTGGTTGGTCTACGTCCGTACCTTTGATCAGTGCTACGTAGTAAGACAGCAACTGCATAGGGATGGTGTAGTAGATCGCCGCCGTGATTTCACTAACGTGAGGCATTGTGATGATCTTCATTGTCTCATCGCCTTCGAAGCCTGCGTCTGCATCTGCGAATACGTATAGAAGGCCGCCACGCGCACGCACTTCTTCAACGTTTGATTTTAGCTTTTCAAGTAGGTCGTTGCTTGGTGCAACCACAACAACTGGCATGTCAGCATCAATTAGGGCCAGAGGACCGTGTTTCAGTTCACCCGCCGCGTACGCTTCTGCGTGGATGTACGAGATCTCTTTCAGTTTTAGAGACGCTTCCATCGCGATTGGGTAGAACTCGCCACGGCCTAGGAACAATGTGTGGTGCTTGTCTGCAAAATCCGTTGCTAGTGCTTCAATTTCTTTCTCGAAAGAAAGTGCCGCGTTGATTTGCTTAGGAAGTGCGTGTAGCGCTTCAACAATCTCTTTTTCTTTCTCTTTGCTGATGCGACCTTGCTCTTTACCCAGTGCCGTTACCAACATAAGTAGTGCAGAAAGTTGAGTCGTGAACGCTTTGGTTGAAGCCACACCGATTTCAACACCAGCGCGAGTCATGAATGCAAAATCTGATTCACGAACCAAAGAGGAACCCGCTACGTTACAGATGGTCATCGCCGCCATGTAACCTTTCTCTTTTGCTAGGCGAAGTGCTGCTAGGGTATCAGCGGTTTCACCAGACTGAGACAACGTGATCAATAGGCTGTTTGGACGAGTCACAAACTTGCGGTAACGGAACTCAGACGCGATTTCTACATCACAGCTAACGCCAGCAATGTCTTCAAACCAGTAACGTGCCGTCATACCTGCGTTGTAAGACGTACCACACGCGACGATTTGTACGTGTTCTACTTTGCTTAGAATGTCTGCCGCGTGCACACCGATCGCGTCTGTCACAACAGAATCTGACGTGATACGACCTTCCATTGTGTTGATCAACGCTTTAGGTTGCTCATAGATTTCTTTTTGCATGAAGTGACGGTATTGACCTTTATCACCTGCATCATGCTCTGCATTAGATTCAACTATTTCACGCTCAACTGGCTCACCCGTTGCATCAAACACAGTGACTTCACGGCGAGTAATTTCTGCTACGTCACCTTCTTCTAAGTACATGAAACGGCGCGTAACGTTAAGTAATGCAAGTTGGTCAGACGCTAGGAAGTTTTCACCTACACCAAAACCGATCACGATCGGGCTGCCTGAACGTGCTACTACGATGCGAGATGGGTCTTTGCGATCCAACGCTACCGTGCCGTATGCGCCTTCAAGTTGTTTTGCTGTTTTTTGTACCGCTTCTAATAGCGTTTCTGAAGTACGAAGTTCCCACTCAACCATGTGTGCGATAACTTCTGTATCCGTTTGCGATTCAAACACGTAGCCACGAGATTGAAGCAGCTCACGCAGCTCTTCATGGTTTTCGATGATGCCGTTATGGACAACTGCGATATCACCAGACATGTGTGGGTGAGCATTGATTTCAGAAGGTTCACCGTGCGTCGCCCAACGAGTGTGCGCAATACCAGTTCCGCCGATCACTTTTGCTTCTTCTACTGCATCAGCCAATTCTTGTACTTTACCCAAGCGACGAACGCGCGTTAGGTTTGATTCGCCATCAACAACCGCAACGCCAGCAGAGTCGTAACCGCGGTACTCTAAGCGGCGTAGACCTTCAACCAAAATTTCTGCAACATCTCGTTGTGCTACTGCACCTACGATTCCACACATATGTTTATCTCCGTTTGTAGTTTTGTTCTTCCCTAGCCATGATTTCAAATAGAGGCAGCAAGCAAAGGCCTTTATCCAGAGGGAAGTGAAATATGAAACTGATTACATTATTAGGCGCAAATGACTTTCACGCCATGTTGTTCAATCTGTACTTTATGCTCTGCTTGGATATCTGCATCGGTCACCAACACATCAACTTGATGCCAAGCGAGCTCTAAGTTTGGGATCTTACGGCCGATTTTTTCGGACTCGATCATTACGATCACTTCACGTGACGCTTCTGCCATTACCTTACTTAAGCCAACCAACTCATTAAATGTCGTGGTTCCACGCTCGAGATCGATGCCATCCGCACCGATGAATAGTTGGTCAAAATCGTAAGCTCGTAATACAGATTCGGCTACTTTGCCTTGAAAGGACTCTGAGTGCGTATCCCAAGTACCGCCAGTCATCAGCAGTGTCGGTTCGCTCTCTAATTCATTTAGGGCGTTAGCAACATGCAACGAGTTGGTCATGACCACTAAGCCACGTTTATCATTCAACTGTTGAATCAGCGCGGCAGTCGTGCTGCCACTGTCGATCACGATGCGATTATGATCGCGAATCAATGATGCTGCTGCTTTTGCTAAGCTTAACTTTCGAGTCGAAACATTAGCGCCCAATTCTTCGTGAATGACTTCCTTTGGGATAGCAATCGCACCGCCATAGCGGCGTAGAAGTTGGCCGTTTTTCTCTAAAGAAGCTAAATCCTTTCTAATCGTGACCTCTGAGGTTTCGAATTTCTGAGCAAGTTCATCAACGCTGACTTCTCCTAGTTCAGAAACCAAGTTAGAAATGGCGTGTCTTCTTAATTGAGTATTTCGTTTCGACATTTAAGTTTTGATTTTAAGTTTCGATGTGAAACTTATTATAGTCAAACCGAAACTTTTAAGTCCATTTATTTCGATCCAGAAAATTAATATTTCTCGATAAAACCTTGTCCTAAGACAATTCTTAAACAGTGATATTGGATTCATTCAGTGGTAGAATTCGCCACCGAAAAGAAAAAAAATTACAGAATTGAAGGCTATTTTTTTGCAACTTTCTGCATATAAAGTGGGATTAGTCACAAAAAGGTAACCAAAATCGCCGATCTTTTAGTCATAAAATGACTAAACTTGGTGAAAGACTTTCAGAATCTGAAGTTCTAATAATGAGACGAAAAATCGGTGGGTGACAGGTACTAAATGTCATCAAAAACGTCCTGACTTCAGAGTAAATAACCGACTTTCAAATTGTAACTATACTTACCGGAGAGTATCTTCCATGAAAAAGACCAAAATCGTATGTACGATTGGCCCTAAAACAGAATCTGTAGAGAAGCTAACTGAACTAGTTAACGCAGGCATGAACGTAATGCGCCTTAACTTCTCTCACGGTGACTACGAAGAACACGGCACTCGTATCGCGAACTTCCGTAAAGTAATGGAAGCTACTGGCAAACCACTAGCAATTCTTCTAGATACTAAAGGTCCAGAAATCCGCACTATCAAGCTAGAAGGCGGTAACGATGTTGATCTAGTAGCAGGTCAAGAATTCACTTTCACAACTGACACTTCAGTTGTAGGTAACAAAGATAAAGTTGCAGTAACTTACGCTGGTTTCGCAGCAGACCTAAACGTAGGTAACACTATCCTAGTAGACGACGGTCTAATCGAGATGGAAGTTATCTCTAAGACTGAAACTGAAGTTAAATGTAAAGTTCTTAACAACGGTGCACTAGGCGAAAACAAAGGTGTTAACCTTCCTGGCGTTTCTGTAAACCTACCTGCACTATCTGAAAAAGATAAGAACGACCTTAAATTTGGTTGTGAGCAAGGCGTTGACTTCGTAGCAGCTTCTTTCATCCGTAAAGCGTCTGACGTTCAAGAAATCCGTGAAGTACTTGCTGCAAACGGCGGCGAGAACATCCACATCATCTCTAAGATCGAAAACCAAGAAGGTGTTGATAACTTCGACGAGATCCTAGAGCTTTCTGACGGCATCATGGTTGCTCGTGGTGACCTAGGTGTTGAAATCCCAGCTGAAGAAGTAATCTTCGCTCAGAAAATGATGATCGAGAAGTGTAACCGTGCACGTAAGATGGTTATCACTGCAACTCAAATGCTTGATTCTATGATCAACAACCCACGTCCTACTCGTGCGGAAGCAGGCGACGTTGCTAACGCAGTAATGGACGGTACTGACGCAGTAATGCTTTCTGGTGAAACGGCGAAAGGTAAATACCCTGTTGAAGCGGTAACTATCATGGCTCAAATCGCGAACCGTACTGACTCAGCGTTAAAAGCTGAACTAGGTTCTCGTCTAGACAGCCCACGTCTTCGCATCACTGAAGCAGTATGTAAAGGCGCTGTAGACACAGCTGAGAAACTAGCTGCTCCACTTATCGTTGTTGCAACTGAAGGCGGTAAGTCTGCACGTTCAGTACGTAAGTACTTCCCAACTGCAAACATTCTAGCGCTAACAACTAACAAGAAAACTGCTGCACAGCTAGTTCTAACTAAAGGTGTTACTCCTGTAGTTGTTGATTCAATCGAAAGCACTGACGCATTCTACGTAGCGGGTAAAGAACTTGCTCTAGAATCAGGTCTAGGTAACAAAGGCGATATCGTTGTTATGGTTTCTGGCGCTCTAGTTGCTTCAGGTACTACGAACACAGCTTCTGTACACGTGCTATAAGACTGAACTTTTAACACTTCAGTTTCTTGAGAAGGAGGGCTTATGCCCTCCTTTTTTATATGGCTTTCTTGCTCTCATAATAGGCTAATTGTATTATTTACCTCTATCAGAATTTCGTACTGTTTAATTTTATCGTCACGATTAAAGTTTCTATGAGGTGTATGTGTCTAGTCCCACTCTTACCGACAAAGTATTAAGAATGATCCGTCAGGATATTCTCGATGGCGAGCTTAAACCAGGTCAAAAACTCGTGGTTGCCGAACTCAAAGAGAAGTACAACGTAGGAGCGTCACCCATTCGAGAAGCATTGGTGCAATTATCTTGGAGCAAATACGTCAAACTCGAGCCGCAAAAAGGCTGCTGGGTTGCACCTGTATGTAAAGATGAGTTACATGACTTGTACGAAAGCCTGCAAATGGTCTCCGCATGCTTACTCAGTAAGGCAATTATGATTGGCGATGAAAAATGGGAACTGGATGTACTAACTGCTTATCACAAGTTATCCCGAGTAAAACCTGGCGAAAGCTTTTGTTGGAGGGAATGGGAAGAGCGCCAAAATCAGTTTCTTACTGCGCTGTTTGAAGGTGCTGGCTCTGTCAATATGTTTGGTTTTTTCCGCGATCTACTCACGCAAATTAAACGCTACCAATACTTCGCGATGCAGATTTTAGGCACAGGGAACCCTGGGCACTGTAATCTCGATGAGCAAGAAATACTGATGAAGGCATCGCTAGACAAAAAGAGTCAGGATGCTTTAGGTTATCTAGAGCGTTATTTGAGACAGTCAATACAGTGTATCGAAGCCGCCATCGACAGCCAATGTCGCATACTGGCTAACGAATAACGCTGAGACTAAAAAGCGGGGGTCTATCCCCGTTTTTTCGTTTTTGTAAAAGCACTAAGCAATATCATCATAACTATGACATAGCGATACGCAGTTACGCCCTGCACTTTTTGACTCATACAAAGCAATATCAGCACATTTATACGTTCTTGTACGATCAGAGGTTAAATCACTATACCCAGCACTGACAGTAATGCCTCTATCACTACGCATTTGAACCGCGACACGTAGCCTGTTCAATACAATTTCAGCCTCTTCTAGTGTTGTATGCGGCATAATCACTGCAAATTCCTCACCACCGACACGAGATACAAAGTCTGTGCTGCGGACTTCTTCTAGGAGGGTTTCTGCGACACTACAAATCACCTTGTCTCCTTCGTCGTGGCCAAGCTCGTCATTAATACGTTTAAAGTGGTCAATATCAAACAACGCCAAACAAGCAGGAGGGCTATCAGGATAGCGTTCAATAATCCCCGCATATTGCGCCAATTGCTCTTCAAATTTTCGGCGGTTCCACAACCCCGTCAAGCCATCTTTTTCGCTTAGGTTTCGTAATTTTTCTTCTAACTCTTTTTGCCCAGAGATATCCACCAGCGACGTAATGTAATAACTCACTTTACCTGATTTGGTTAAATTCGCCTGAATACGCATTATTGCAGTAAAGACTTGATTAAACTTAGTTCGACAACGAATCTCCCCTTCCCATACGTGTTCACTCTTCAGTGTTTTCCAGATACTCAGGTTTGCTTCGAGATCTTCAGGTAAGAGAATTAAATGATGTGCACTCCAACCTTGGGCATGCTTGGTTGAGTAACCCATCATGTTTTCAAACTCTTGATTAACCATGATGATTCTATGTGAAGCATCCGAGATCATCACCGCAGTCATACCATCAAGAGCAGCTCGAGCCAACTTCGATTCCATACTATGACGCCGATAATGCAGAGCAAGGGCTGCCGTCGGCAAAGTGAAGCCGAGCACCAAACTTAGAACAAAAAATGCTTCTTGGATTAAGTCATCAATGTCCCTCTGAGCTCGGGATAATAACTGCTCATTGGTAAGATCAATAACCAGATGAAGAGGTTCGCTAGAAACAAACTGGATGGTGCGATACGCGACCAAATTCGAACCATTGTAAGCATAGCCCGATTCTTTTTAATTTAAACTACGCCAAATGTTTGGGTACATCCGGCCAAAATTAAATTGAGAGCGAGCGGGAATTATATGGCCATACAAACGAGCTGATTTAGGGCTATCAATGTAAAATCCGTCACTCTTAATCAGCTCAATATGGAAATCA
This sequence comes from Vibrio sp. Y176, assembly GCF_033438945.1. Taxonomy (NCBI): domain Bacteria; kingdom Pseudomonadati; phylum Pseudomonadota; class Gammaproteobacteria; order Vibrionales; family Vibrionaceae; genus Vibrio; species Vibrio sp. Y176. The sequence goes on from NZ_JAWOQS010000004.1 coordinate 205,804, forward strand.
AGCACTGACGAATAGTTGAGTCGAGAGGATAAATAGTCAATATCAACATTAAGCACAAGATACCCTTCGCGCTTTCCGTTAAGCGAAATAGGCATCAAAATACGCAGTGACGGACTATAGGGATAGACTAACTCGCCATACTCTCGTTCTAAACCTATCCCCCACGAAGCGATTTCGCCATCGTCTAAGTTCTTAGCGAATTGAAAGTAATCTCGCTCTGACTTATTTTGCAATTTGATCGCGGGCAACGCAGCGCCTGTTTCAATATCATAATTAATCCTCACTTTTTCTCGACCAGAAACATCAAGAAAGCGAATTTGCTTATACAACTTTTGATTGATTGCGACCGAGCTCCACATGTCTTCTAAGATGGAACGGTTCACCCGGTTAGGTTGGCGCAGATATTCATACAGACTTTGGCTGTGACCAAGTAGGTCACTGATCGTTTCGATTTGATCCTGAATATTGCTGTATTCACGGCCAGTATAGGCCAATTGATGTAACGCTTCTTGAGCGGTGTTCTCAACATTGTTTTCTAACAACGTCAGATATTTCTGATAGTAGTAAGCGGCAGTGAGTGCACTAAAAAATAGTGCTGTCGCCAATAAGGTGCCGACTCGCTTAGGTACTTTCACACGTCTAATGCCTATCATGCTTACTAAAACGACAATTATATCATTAATTGTTATTTTCTAAACAAAAAAGCCACTTAGATTAAGTGGCTTTTCTATATGCAATCAGAGAGTTAAGGTTTGAGGGCTCGCTCTCCTCGCGCAATGCCAACGACACCACTACGAGCAACTTCGACAACTTCGGTCACTTCGGATATCGCTTGAATGAAGGCATCTAGCTTTTCACTCGTACCCGCAAGTTGTACGGTGTATTGGGAAGCCGTGACATCCACGATCTGGCCACGGAAGATGTCTGCCGTCCGCTTCACTTCTGCTCGCGCAAAACCACTGGCTTTCACTTTCACCATCATCAGTTCACGCTCAATGTGCTCATACTCGGTGACTTCTTGTACTTTCAGCACATCGATCAGTTTGTGTAACTGCTTCTGAATTTGTTCCAACTGCATCTCATCAGATGTCGTGGTAATGTTCATTCGCGACAGGGTTTCATCATCAGTCGGTGATACCGTCAAAGATTCAATGTTGTAACCACGTTGAGAGAACAAACCAACAACACGAGACAACGCACCCGGTTGGTTTTCCAATAGCAATGAAATAATGTGTCTCATATTAAGTTCTCTCCGTTTTGCTTAGCCACATTTTATCCATACCCTCACCTTTGATTTGCATCGGGTATACGTGTTCGGTTTCGTCTACGTTGATGTCCACAAACACCAGACGATCTTTCATATCCAACGCTTTTTGTAGCCCTTCTTCGAGCTGATCAGGCGTTTCGATACGAATACCGACGTGACCATAAGCTTCTGCAATCGCTGCAAAGTCAGGAACAGAACTCATGTAAGAATTAGAGTGACGACCTTGATAAATAATGTCTTGCCACTGTTTTACCATGCCTAAAAATCGGTTGTTCAGGTTGATGATCTTCACTGGAATGTCGTATTGCATGGCTGTCGACAATTCTTGAATATTCATCTGAATACTGCCGTCACCAGTCACAACCACGACCTCTTCTTGTGGCATGGCAAACTTCACGCCCATGCCAGCCGGAAGACCAAATCCCATGGTGCCAAGACCACCAGAGTTTATCCAACGGCGCGGCTTATTGAATGGGTAGTACAGCGCCGCAAACATCTGATGCTGGCCCACATCAGACGCCACATATGCGTCGCCATTAGTTAGCTTGTGCAGCGTTTCAATTACTTGCTGTGGCTTGATTCGTTCTGGAGACGTTTCATAAGACAAGCAGTTGCGGTCACGCCATACTTGAATGTCATCCCACCATGCGGTGATAGCATCTTGATCATTTCCACTACCTTGCTCTGCAAGCAGCCCGAGCATGGTTGTCAGCACTTTTTCCGCAGAACCTACGATCGGCAAATCCACTTTCACGTTTTTCGAGATCGATGACGGATCGATATCAATATGCATCACTTTTGCGTTTGGGCAGTACTTTTCAAGATTGTTGGTTGTACGGTCATCAAAACGCACACCGATACCAAAAATAAGATCCGCTTCATGCATTGCCATATTAGCTTCGTAAGTGCCGTGCATACCCAACATGCCCAGTGAGTTTTTATGTGTACCCGGGAATGCCCCCAAGCCCATCAAAGTACTCACTACTGGTAGGTTCAGTTTGTCGGAAAGCTCTAAAATATGTTCATGGGCGCCAGAAATCACCGCACCACCACCGATATAAAGCACTGGTTTTTTCGCTTCTAATAGCGATTTAAGCGCTTTTTTAATCTGGCCTTTATGGCCCGAAGTTGTCGGCTTGTAAGAGCGCATAGAAAGCGTTTCTGGATATTGATAAGGCAGTTTGATTTGCGGGTTCATTACATCTTTTGGCAAATCGATCACAACTGGACCAGGTCGACCTGTAGTCGCGATATAAAACGCTTTTTTGATTGTTTCAGGAATATCTTCCGCTTTTTTTACTAAAAAGCTGTGTTTGACCACTGGGCGGGAGACACCGACGATGTCACACTCTTGGAAAGCATCATTACCAATTAGGCTATTCGGTACGTTACCCGAGATAACGATCATTGGGATAGAGTCCATATACGCTGTTGCAATACCCGTAATGGTATTGGTCGCGCCCGGCCCCGAGCACACAAGTACGACACCCGGTTTACCGGTAGCTCGAGCGTAACCATCTGCCATATGAGTGGCGGCTTGCTCATGCCTTACAAGTACGTGTTTGATTTGATCGGTTTTGGCATGCAGTGCATCGTAGATATCCAAAACAGAGCCACCTGGGTAGCCAAAGATCTGCTCTACGTGCTCTTCTATCAGAGATTGAACCACCATCTCTGCGCCTGACAACATTGCTGTCATAATTGCTCTCCTTAGCCAGTTTCCTCACCGTAAGGTCAACGGATTGGTCTGGTTTTACATAGTCTAGGTCTTATTCGTAGCCTAATCGAAATACTTCCACGTTTTCGGCTATGTCTTGCGTTCGTCATAACATCCCGCAAGGTTACCCAACAAATGTAACGTTTTATTATCAAAGGGTCTAATGAGAGATTGGTCTACTTTTTAAACAAGATACTAGTAATTAGAATGTTAGTAGGAATAGCAGCCACACATCTCCTATTTCACAGTACAACCTAAAAAATTAACGCTTAAAAAAAGAACATTATTTCATAAGCTTTTAGCTATAGGGTGCGAAATAGCGTTATTTGACGAGCAAAGCAGAAAAAATCAATGCAAACAAAAATCCCCAGCAATGCGCGATCACATCACTGGGGATTTTTTCATCAATATAAAACCTAAGTCAGCTTAAGTTACTTTTTATCCGACTTTTCCTTATACATTTCTTCAATTTCATCTTGGTATTTGTCATTGATGACTTTACGACGAAGTTTTTGAGTTGGCGTTAACTCACCATCATCCATAGAGAAAGCTCTTGGTAACAATTTAAACTTCTTCACTTGTTCAAACTTTGCCAACTCTTTTTGAAGATCGTTCACACGCTTCTCAAGCATTTCGACCACCTGGTGGTGCTTAATCAACTCAACGCGATCGTGATATTTGATATTCAGCTCTTTCGCGTACTCTTCTAGCGAGTCATAACAAGGCACGATAAGCGCAGAAACAAACTTACGAGTATCCGCAATGACTGCGATTTGCTCGATGAAGTGGTCTTTACCAATCGCACCTTCAATCATTTGTGGAGCGATGTATTTACCACCTGAAGTTTTCATCAACTCTTTGATACGATCGGTGATGAACAAGTTGCCATTTTCATCAATGTAACCAGCGTCGCCCGTTTTTAGAAAACCGTGCTCATCAAAGGTCTTTTCCGTCTCTTCTGGCATTTTGTAATAGCCACGCATCACCATTGGACCACGAACCAGAATCTCGTTGTTTTCGCCGATCTTAACCTGTGCGCCAGGCATCGACATACCAATAGAGTCGGGGTTAAAACATTTATCATCCCAACACGATACTGTCGCCGTGGTTTCAGTCATGCCGTAGCCCAACTTAACGTTGATACCAATCGCATGGAAGAATCGACCGATGGTTTCATCCAGCTTTGCACCACCACAAGGCATAAAGTTGATTTGCCCGCCAAGTAGCGCACGCAGTTTGCTCAGAACCAACTTATCCGCCAAAGCGTATGACTTACGCAGCAAGAGCGATGGCTGACGTTTTTCTTGATGACAAGCGGCCATTTTTGCGCCCATGTTGACTGCCCAAGTAAACATGATCTTACGATGAATCGGCGCGCGAGACACTTTCTCGTGAATCGCAGAGAAGATCTTCTCATAGAAACGCGGTACGGCACACATCACGGTAGGTCGCACCTGGCTCAGTGCATCACGTACTTGCATGGTGTCTTGCAAATAGCAGTTGGTCGCCCCTTTGTACAATACATAAAAGGTCCAAGCGCGCTCAAATACGTGTGACAACGGAAGGAAACATAATGACACGTCACTTTGAGAAAGGCTCAAGCGCTGATCGTGCCCTTCCAATTGCGCCGCAATGTTTGCGTAGTCCAACATAACGCCTTTTGGCTGGCCTGTTGTACCCGAGGTGTAGATGAGCGTGAGTAGATCATCTTCTTTTGCCTGATCTAAACGCGCATCCAATTCAACTTGATATGTAGTGTCGCCTTTGGCAACAAATGCTTGCCAAGAGATAACGAAATCATGATCGCCAAGTTCTATATCATCAGACATCGCAACAATGAGCTCTAACTGTTCGCACTGGTCAAAAATGCTCACTGCTGCATCAAATTGAGGCTGTTCACCAACAAACAGAACTTTGACGTCTGCATTGTTGATGATGTACGCCGACTGAGCGGCAGTATTGGTTGGGTAAATAGGTACTGTCACGCTGCGTAATTGCAGTGCTGCGATATCAGCAATCGTCCATTGCGGCATGTTGTTCGAGAAAATGCCGATCTTATCTTGGACTCCTAATCCCTGAGCCAAAAGTGCAAGTGATAAAGCATCAACTTGCTGACCAAATTGCGTCCACGTAATACCTTGCCACTCCTCACCCACTTTATGCTTGAGTGCAACGCGTGTACCACCGTTCGCAATTTGTTCACGAATACGTTTAACGATATGAAAATCTAACTTGGCCATTCTTTTACTTACCTTTTGGCTTACAGGCGTAAGCTAATTGAGCGAACAAGTGTACTCACGGCTTGCTAAAACGCAACTGACCAGTATCAAACTTATCACTAATAAGAGACAACTATCACTTATACGTCGCGAACGTACCTCAAATTGCTGAATGATTACTCTATTTAACTTACTGTTTCGATTGTTGATTACGAAAACAAAAAGCCCCGAGAGACAAAAATCGCTCGGGGACCAATGAATTGTAAAAATTGATGATTACCAATATGGTCTAATCGAGAAGACCAAACGTCATCTTATTTTGCGGCAACGACTTCACCACAAGTGATCATCAGTTGATCGCGTAGCCAAATGTGGCCTTTATCTTTTTCACTTGATTCATGCCAGCTTAAGAATCCGCTGATTTCTTTGTTCGCAAATGGGAAATCAAGAATTTGCAGTTGATCGCTGTTTACCGCATTTTCCGCCATCCAACGTGGTGCAATAGTCACAAGCTCAGATTGACCCACCACGTATAGTAGGTTGCTTAAACTAGAACCTTCATACGCCGCTTGGCAATCCAGTTCACGGTACGCTTGCTCTGAGAAACTACGTTGGCCATGCACTTTCGATAACTTCGCATGCTTTTCGTTAAGCAGTTGCTCAGCCGTCACACCACCTTGAATGCGTGGGTGTGTTTTTGATGCGATAACCACTAATTCATCTTTGAAGATTTCAGTGCTTGAGAAACCTTGCTCATCAAAACGAGCGTAGTCGATCACGAAATCAATTTCTTGGTAGCGCATACGCTCAGACAACAAACGGTCAAATTCTGCATCTAGGTGAAGCTGAACGTTTGGTGCTTGTTGATTCACTTTTGCCATGATCTTCGGAGCAAAACGCATGTCACAAGGGCTGCAAATCGCAAGCTTGAATAAGCGAGTCGAAGATTCTGGTTGGAATACAGAGCTAGGAAGTTCATTGCGAATCAGCTGTAGTGCTTGGCGAATAGGGCCAAACAGTTGACGTGCTCGTTGCGTAGGCTGAATACCACGACCTTGGCGCATGAATAGCTCGTCGTTAAACATCACTTTTAAGCGTGCCACGGCGTTACTTACCGCCGGTTGAGACATGCCTAGGTTATGTGCTGCACGAGTAATATTTTGCTCTTGCATTACAGCATCAAATACAGTCAGTAGGTTTAAATCTACACCACGCAAAGTGCTTTCCATACGGTAGCTAGCAATTGCGCTCATCGCGTCTTTCTTCTCTAACATTGAGTGCGCCTCTTTTGTAATCGTCAACTTTGTTCATTAAATTCATAACGAATAGAATCCCATCTCGCACAAAAGACGGCGGCTGGATTCGAATCATTTTACGAATAGATAACCTAACTTTTTATTATATTTATCGTCCGGATACTTCCGGCTCGAACTGTACTATCAACTAATCGATTGCGGTTTCGCAACTAGATTGATATTTAATCAGTAAATTTTAGCCAATTAGGTATTTATTCGTTAAATAACAAAAGCTTGATAAAAACATAAAAAACTATAAAACACGTAAAAATGCATTCTTTGAGGACGTATTTAGCAAATTGATAGGACAGGCGGTTAACACAAGCATGCATTTAGCTCGGTTATTGGTTGGGATAGGAACAACATATAGCAGCTATATCTCTGATTGAATTTTGCACTTATCAGTCAAATTATCAGCAAATACACACTGAATAGAAATGAGAGAGGAAGAATAAAAATGCAGCCTTCCAAACAGAAAGGCTGCAACAAAATCGTGTCAAAAATGGAAGGAACAATGTACTTAGAACAACGTACTTAAATGTTCGACACGTAACTTGGAAAATCAACCTGCTCCCACAGCTGTCTGGATAACTCTGCTTTTGAATCCCATGCACCTTGCAGTACCCAATGAACAATAGCCTGAGCAACATCTGGGTATTTCACACTTTCGGCTTGTTGCTCCTTTAGCCACTGGCGTACTGCGGAAATGTCTAAGCTCTCCATCGACATCGCAAGCCCTAAATCTTCTAAGGTAGCAACATTGCTCTGCTGCTCGAATTGACCCGCGAGTGGCTTTAGTAACAATTTTTTCCCCAAAGACAAGGCTTCTGAAGGAAGCTCAAACCCACCATTAGCAATGACACCACTACAGCGATGCAAATGATGCTGGAAGTTGCTGTGGCATAAAGGGCGCAGTTCTATGTTTTCTACCTGCTCACATTCGATCACATCCGGGTGATAACAGATAAACGCTTGTTGATTAAAGTGGAACAATAAGTCCGAGATATCTTCAATCGATTCGAACGGTAGATACACCAACACGAAGTCGTCGTTTTCTGCTTGGCTATCGACGGTATGCACTATCGGTGGTAACAAAGGTTGATCAAAATGATGCCAATGCAAACCAAGGTGATGTTGAGAAGGCGCAAAGTATTCAATGACGGATTTATCTAACCAACTTGCTCCCTTTAGTGGCACTGGATAACGGAAAGCATTTTGGTGGCTGATACCAATAGAAGGCTTATTTTGTTGTCTCGCTGCCCACGCAGTCACAGGTTCGAAATCATTAATGATAAGATCGTAGGACGACAGATCGAGTTGCTTAACTTCTTTGAAAAACTGCACCAAATTGTTATTCAATGCTGTTTTCGCGTAGTTTACAGAGCCTTTTTCGGTAATAAAGGTGAAGCCTCGGCGAGTCTGGTAATCGCCAAATGCTTCCATTGAAAAGTATTTTTCCGGCGCTCGCCCAGAAAACAAAAAGTCGACCTCAACATCGTGCTCTTTAAACGCATGACTCATCGCCCTTGCGCGTGCAATATGTCCGTTTCCTGTCCCTTGAACACCGTACAAGATTTTCATCAATTAGCCTCCTAACATCGCAATCGCTAATCCACCACAAAGACTGCCAAGCAGTGCACCAATGATGACATCGGTAAAAAAGTGCACACCCAATAAGATTCGCGCGGTTCCAATTAAACTTGCCCAAAAGAATGCAGCAACGCCTAGGCTCGGATAGAAATGGTCAATCAGCGTCGCCATGACAAACGCAGCGGCAGTGTGTCCTGAAGGAAGACTGTAGCGATCAGAGGGGGTAATAAAAGCAGGAAGGAGTGCATTAAGCTCTTCAGGGCGACGACGCTTAAAACTATTTTTCAGCGTCCAATAAATTGGTAGCTCGATAGCAAAAGCAAGTAAACCCGCCAGTAAAAACCAGACTCCTTGCTCCTTATCTAAATACCAAGCTAATAACCCCAACACCAAGTAAAGATGCCCGTCACCACTGTGGGAAACTCCTTTACTGATATTGGCGACTTGTTGATTAAAACGGTGCTTAAGACAAACACTAGAGAGCGCTAAATCAAACTTAGCAATGGTTGCAATTGGCTGTGTAATTGTCTCTATGGTTCGCATGTGACCTTTCCTTACTTTGACAACGCCTTTGTGTGAAAAGTAGGAGGTTTAGGTGACAACAGCATGACGGGAGTTTGGACAATTAATGACAAAGGCCAAATTAAGGTGCGCCCAACAATTTATCTATTGGGCATAACCATAAAAATAGAACATTAAGAAGGGTTTGATAGTTGCGGTTGAGGGGTGTCTATATACCAGACTTTTCTCTTCTTGCGGCAGGCGCGCAAAGAGCCCGTCGTCATGTCGCCATCTTTTGTAAGCTCATAGCTCAGTGAGCGGCAAGTATAGTTTCCCGACAGTTCATGCTCTATACTCGTTTGCTCCGTTTTACTCGAGTTAGGCTCTAGTAGAGGGTTAGGCTGAGTAGATAAAATGTCACGATTTATCACATTGCTGCGCGCATAATCCTTATGGACATAACCTTTTATCACTCCTTTCTGTTCAACGAGAAACCAAGGTTGATCAACCACTTTTGCTAGCACATTAAAGACTTCCCCTTTCGATAATACGCCAAGCTTTGCCCCTTCAAGACTCGGTTTGGAGCGTAGGTTTAATGTGGTCTTAGAGCGGTAAGAGACATCCATAAACTCTACTGGGTTTGAGGTATCGACACCTTCAGTGGTTGGTCGGAAAACTTCCGCTTGCTGTTTCTCACTAGGCTGGACACGGATCTTCCACCAAGAATACGTTTCCGGATCTTTACCTTTAAACTTATTTCGGCTGTCAGACTCAAGGGCAACAAGCATCTGATTCAAGAACGATTCGCGTCCTTCATAACTCAAAAATCGGTCCATTTGATCATTGATGACCATGACGCTCTGTGAGTGATCATTCATAACAACGGGGGAAGCCACTTCCACATAGGTCTGCGATTGAAACAGCTGACAACCCGACAAGCTGACCAGAGTAAATACTATGGCTGAACGTCCAAATTGTTTTGTTAACCTCATTCTTTCCCTAACCCTTATATTTCTTTTACCTAGTGCAACTGCACTACTATAAATGGTCATTCAAAACTTTTGCCAAACAATTCGAACCTTTGTGTGACAAGTCGCAATCCCGATGCTTGTTTTGGTAATGAAACGTCGCAAACTTGATGAGAACTTACTTCTTCTAGCACGTTTCTATCGCATCATGTCGTTTCACTTAGTGCATCATTTTTTTCAAGCAAACGAAAAGACTCATCCGATATGAATAAAAAATCGACTTTAGGGTTGACGCGCTTCATGGAGTGCGGTACTAATTTGTTAACTTAATTATGTGGAAAGCTTAACAACTATGTCAGCTCATTTTTCTATCCTGCTTAGCCTCCTCCTGATCGTGACCAGTTCGCGCGGGTAGGCTGTGGAAGAAAAATAACCACACCAATTTCTAAGAACCCGCATGAGAATGCGGGTTTTTTTATATCTAAATACTGGAAGTAAACGATTCACTTGCGCGAAAGTGCAGAAATCAGGAAGGAAGCAAACATGAACGATCAGGTCATTATATTCGACACCACATTGCGTGATGGCGAGCAAGCGTTGTCAGCAAGCTTGACGGTTAAAGAAAAACTGCAGATTGCCTATGCGCTGGAAAGACTCGGCGTTGATGTTATCGAAGCTGGCTTCCCAATCTCTTCACCAGGTGATTTCGAGTCTGTACAAACCATCGCAAAAAACATAAAAAACAGTCGAGTTTGTGCCCTTTCGCGTGCCGTTGCGAAAGACATTGATGCTGCCGCTGAAGCCTTAAAAGTGGCCGACCAATTCCGTATCCACACATTTTTAGCCACTTCCACCATTCACGTAGAAGACAAACTACGCCGCAGCTACGACGATGTACTAGAAATGGCAGTCAACGCCGTTAAACATGCACGTAACTACACTGATGATGTCGAGTTTTCTTGTGAAGATGCTGGTCGTACTCCAATCGACAACCTATGTCGCATGGTAGAAGCCGCCATCAATGCAGGTGCGAGTACAATCAACATTCCAGATACCGTTGGCTACACCGTACCAAGTGAGTTTGGTGGGATTATTGAAACCCTATTTAACCGCGTTCCGAACATTGATAAAGCGATCATCTCCGTTCACTGTCACGACGATTTGGGGATGTCAGTTGCCAACTCTATTGCCGCCGTTCAAGCTGGCGCACGTCAGATAGAAGGCACGATCAATGGCATTGGAGAGCGAGCGGGTAACTGTTCACTTGAAGAGATCGCAATGATCATCAAGACGCGTCAAGAGTTTTTGGGCGTTCACACTGGCATTAAGCATGATGAAATTCACCGCACCAGTAAGTTGGTTAGCCAGCTATGCAATATGCCTATTCAAAGCAACAAAGCAATTGTGGGTGCAAATGCGTTTAGCCACTCTTCAGGCATCCACCAAGATGGCATGTTGAAGAATAAGAATACCTACGAAATCATGACCCCTGAGTCTATTGGCCTAAAAAACCAAGCTCTGAACCTAACCAGCCGCAGCGGTCGCGCTGCCGTGAAGAGCCATATGGACACCATGGGTTACAACGAAGACGAGTACAACCTAGACGCACTGTATGCGGATTTCTTGAAACTTGCTGACCGCAAAGGCCAAGTGTTCGATTACGACCTAGAAGCCCTAATGCACTTCTCGAACTTGCGTGAAGAAGATGACTTCTACAAATTGAGCTACCTAAGCGTGCAGTCTGGCAGCGTAATGGCTACCACCAGCATCAAAATGCAATGCGGTGATGAAGAAATGTGTGAAGCAGCGGTCGGTAATGGCCCAGTTGATGCGCTGTACCAATGTATCTACCGCGTGACAGGCTACGACATCGTTCTGGATAAATTCGACCTAACCGCGAAAGGTGAAGGTGAAGATGGTTTGGGTCAAGCAGACATCATTGCCAACTACAAAGGTCGCAAATACCACGGTACGGGTGTTTCCACCGACATCGTTGAGGCTTCCGGCCAAGCATTATTGCACGTTATTAACAGCATTCATCGTGCAGATAAAATCGAAGAAATGAAGCAGAAAAAGATTGCGACTGTGTAATAACAACCGGGCTACACGGCTCAGGAAAGAACACGCTCGTTGAAATAATTAAGCTCAAAATTAGAAAACTTAAAGGATTAACATGACAGACAAATCGTACAAAATTGCCGTCCTACCCGGTGACGGCATTGGCCCGGAAGTAATGGCGCAGGCACATAAAGTATTGGATGCAATCGAAAAGAAACATGGTATTGCGTTTGAGCGTGACGAGCATGATGTCGGTGGTATCGCGATCGACAATCACGGTTGCCCACTTCCAGAGAGCACAATAAAAGCATGTGAAGAGTCTGATGCAGTCCTATTCGGCTCAGTTGGCGGCCCTAAGTGGGAACACTTACCACCAAACGACCAACCTGAGCGCGGTGCCCTACTGCCGCTACGTAAACACTTCCAACTGTTCTGTAACCTACGCCCAGCGCAAATCCACTCAGGTCTTGAAGCTTTCTCACCACTACGCGCAGACATCTCCGGTCGTGGTTTTGATATCGTTGTTGTCCGTGAACTGACGGGCGGCATCTACTTCGGCCAACCAAAAGGTCGTGAAGGTGAAGGCCCAACAGAGAAAGCGTTCGATACTGAGGTGTACCACCGTTACGAAATCGAACGTATTGCAAAAATCGCTTTTGAGTCTGCTCGCCTACGTCGTAAGAAAGTGTGCTCTATCGACAAAGCGAACGTTCTACAAAGCTCTATCCTATGGCGTGAAGTAGTCGAAGAAATCGCAAAAGACTACCCAGATGTCGAGCTATCACACATGTACATTGATAACGCGACTATGCAGCTTATCAAAGACCCAGCTCAGTTCGACGTAATGCTATGTTCAAACATCTTCGGCGACATCATTTCTGATGAGTGCGCGATGATCACTGGCTCTATGGGCATGTTGCCATCAGCAAGCCTAAACGAAAGCAAATTCGGTCTGTACGAGCCAGCAGGCGGCAGTGCTCCAGATATCGCAGGTAAGAACATCGCTAACCCAGTGGCACAAATCCTATCAGCTGCACTGATGCTGCGTTATAGCCTAGGTGAAGAAACTGCGGCACAAGACATCGAAACAGCCGTTTCAAAAGCACTATCAGCGGGTGAGCTAACGGGTGACCTTGCTGGTGACAACCCAGCACTTTCGACGTCTGAGATGGGCGATAAGATCGCTGAGTACATCTTAAACTCTTAATACAGAACAGATTCATAATAAATACTAAATCCTCTATCCACCAATGACTTACCTCTAAGTCATTGGTGCTAAAACAAAGCAACAAGGATAACGAGGAAAGGAAGCAAACAATGGGCAAAACATTATACGAAAAAGTCTACGACGCACACGTTGCCGTCGCAGCAGAAGGGGAAAACCCAATCTTGTACATCGACCGTCACTTGGTACATGAAGTGACGTCTCCGCAAGCATTTGACGGCTTGCGTGAAAAAGGTCGCAAAGTGCGTCAGGTCAGCAAAACTTTTGCCACCATGGACCACAACGTCTCCACAACAACCAAAGACATCAACGCATCCGGTGAGATGGCACGTATCCAGATGGAAACGCTATCGAAAAACTGTGAAGAATTTGGCGTTACGCTTTACGACATCAACCATAAATACCAAGGTATTGTGCACGTTATGGGCCCAGAGCTTGGTATTACCCTACCAGGCATGACCATTGTTTGTGGTGACTCGCACACTGCTACACACGGTGCGTTCGGCTCTCTCGCTTTTGGTATTGGTACATCAGAAGTTGAGCACGTATTAGCAACTCAAACGCTAAAACAAGCGCGCGCTAAAACGATGAGGATCGAAGTAAAAGGCAAAGTGGCTCCGGGTATCACGGCTAAAGATATCGTGCTAGCCATCATCGGTGAAACCACAGCTGCTGGCGGTACAGGTTACGTGGTTGAATTCTGTGGTGAAGCGATCACTGACCTTTCAATGGAAGGCCGCATGACCGTATGTAACATGGCGATTGAGCTAGGAGCGAAAGCCGGTTTGATTGCACCAGATGAAACCACGTTCGAATACATCAAAGGCCGTAAATTCTCACCTCAAGGTGCAGATTTTGATGCAGCAGTAGAGTACTGGAAGACATTAAAAACGGACGATGATGCTCAGTTTGATGCAGTCGTGACACTCAACGCAGCAGACATTAAACCACAAGTCACTTGGGGCACTAACCCAGGCCAAGTGATCGCGGTAGATCAACCTATCCCAGCACCAGAAAGCTTTGCCGACCCAGTAGAAAAAGCATCGGCAGAAAAAGCATTGGCTTACATGGGCCTAGAGGCAGGCAAGTCATTATCTAACTACAACGTCGATAAAGTCTTCGTTGGTTCTTGTACTAACTCACGTATCGAAGACATGCGCGCAGCCGCTGAAGTAGCGAAAGGTCGCAAAGTCGCGCCTCACGTTCAAGCGCTAATCGTTCCTGGCTCTGAGCAAGTAAAAGCGCAAGCAGAAGCGGAAGGCTTGGACGTTATCTTTAAAGAAGCGGGCTTTGAGTGGCGCCTACCAGGTTGCTCGATGTGTCTAGCAATGAACAATGACCGTTTGGGTCCACATGAACGTTGTGCGTCTACTTCAAACCGTAACTTTGAAGGCCGCCAAGGTCGTGATGGCCGTACCCACCTAGTGAGCCCTGCGATGGCAGCGGCAGCAGCAATTGCTGGTCACTTTGTAGATATTCGTGAACTAGACTAAGGAGCAAACCAATGTCAGGCTTTAAACAACACACAGGCTTAGTTGTTCCTCTAGATGCAGCGAACGTTGATACTGATGCCATCATTCCAAAGCAGTTCCTACAAAAGGTCTCTCGCCTAGGCTTCGGTAAGCACCTATTCCATGACTGGCGCTTCCTAGACGATGCTGGCGAACAACCGAACCCAGAGTTCGTGATGAACGCACCTCGCTACCAAGGCGCTTCTATCTTGCTGGCTCGTGAAAACTTCGGCTGTGGCTCATCTCGTGAGCACGCACCGTGGGCACTAGCGGATTACGGCATCAAAGCGATGATCGCACCAAGCTTTGCCGATATTTTTTACGGCAACTCGATCAACAACCAAATGGTGCCAGTTCGTTTGACTGAACAAGAAGTGGATGAAATCTTCCAGTTTGTTGAGGCAAATGAAAGTGCAGAAGTCGAGGTCGACCTAGAAGCGAATGTCGTTCGTGCCAACGGCAAAGAGTACAGCTTTGAAATCGATTCGTTCCGTCGTCATTGCTTGCTAAACGGTTTGGACAACATTGGTCTAACCCTTCAGCACGAAGATAAGATTGCCGAGTACGAAGCGAATATTCCAAGCTTCTTGCGTTAAGACGCGTTAGTAAATACACAAATCAAGGGCTGGCAATTGTCGGCCCTTTTAATGTTTTGGGTAACCGTTCTCATATCGCTTTGCTTACAGAATACCGAACGCCTCTGTTGAAATTCGTCATCCTGAACAGCGACGAAGGAGTGTAATTCAGGATCTACTGCCAGAGCGCACTGTGCAGATTCATACTGTCTTTACTCAAGAGTTTGTGGGTATTAGGTTCCTGATATCGCTTATGCTCCTCGGAATGACGGCGAATAAAGGCCACTGATTACTGAAAGAAAACAAGCACTAAACTGGTCTACACTATCAACAATATCTCATTCAAAGGTATCTCTATGAAGCGTCTGTTATTGCTGTTGTGTACTCTGGTTTCTTTCTCGACATTTTCCGCTCCAAAATCCGACTTATGGCCATATTGGAAACAATCGAATCAAGCCAACCAAACCCAAATTTCTCATCAAGAATGGCAACAACTACTCGATACTTATTTAGTTGAACAAGGCGAGAATACCTTGTTTCGTTACAGCCAAGTCTCCTCTGTCGATAAAACCAAGCTGAAACAATACATCCAGCGTTTGGCAAAACTAGACCCTCTACAATACAGCCAAGCAGAGCAATATGCCTATTGGGTAAACCTTTACAACGCCATCACGGTAGATCTTATTTTGGATAACTATCCAGTCGAATCAATCACCAAGCTAGGTGGCTTATTTAGCTTTGGTCCTTGGGGAGACGATGTGGTCGTAGTCAACGGGAAGGATCTAACTTTAAACGATATTGAACATCGCATTTTACGTCCAATTTGGAATGACCCGAGAACACATTACGCGGTTAACTGTGCCAGCTTGGGATGCCCTAATCTGCAGTCTCAAGCATTCACTGCTGACAACACGCAAGTTCTACTGGATAGTGCCGCCAAAACATTTATTAACAGCAGCAAAGGCGTATCTATCCAAGGTAACACGGCACAGCTGTCTTCTATTTATGATTGGTTTGCAACGGACTTTGGTGGAGAAAAACAAGTCTTCAACCACATCGCAAAGTACGCACCGCAATACAAAAATTTCTCTGGTAAAGTGAAATACGAATACGATTGGGACTTGAATCAAGCCAACTAAACTGGAGAGATTT
The DNA here is from genome assembly GCF_033438945.1 of Vibrio sp. Y176. Lineage (NCBI taxonomy): Bacteria > Pseudomonadati > Pseudomonadota > Gammaproteobacteria > Vibrionales > Vibrionaceae > Vibrio > Vibrio sp. Y176. The sequence continues at coordinate 221,882 of NZ_JAWOQS010000004.1, forward strand.
GAGGTCAATTAGCGTTAGGATCATGATAGGCCAAAAGCTAAAGACACCGGCAACTCAAAAACTAAGACATAAAAAAGGGCACTGAGTGCCCTTTTTAAATCCAATACTTGATAGAAAACGTCCGACTACTTGAAGCCTTTGACTTTCTTAATCAGATCGTAAGCGTTTTGAATCTCTTGAGATTTCTCTTTCGCGACGTTCATCATCTCTGGTGGTAAACCTTTAGCCATCAATTTGTCCGGGTGATGCTCGTTCATCAGTTTACGATAAGCACGCTTAACGGTTTTACTGTCGGCATCTGAAGACACATCCAGAATTTTGTACGCGTCGGCCAACTGATCCGCTTGTGAAGCTTGTTGCCAGCTACCACCAGAAGATTGGCCTTGATGCTGACCATGAAAACCACCCTGGCTTTGGAAACGGAATGCGGCTTCTTGCATTTGCAAGCGACGCTCTAGCTGCTCAGAAGAGAAACCCAAACCACGTGCTATTTTGTGTAACACATTTCGTTCACTAGGATGAATCGAGCCATCTGCAAAGGCCGCCGAGATTTGCAGCTCTAAGAAAAATTGCAACAAGTCAAAGCGACCAGCTGTCGAAATTTTCACACGAACAAGAACATCTTCTAACGGAAAGTCGCTGTCTTTACCTTCACGAAACGCGTCTTGCGCTGCGCGACGCTGTTCGCCATGCAAATTCATGCGGTCCATCATGGCAGAAGCCAGTTGGATTTCCTCTTTGGTGACTTGGCCTTTCGCTTTTGCCACATGTCCCATTACCGCAAACGCCGCTTTAAAAAACTCTTCTTGGCGCTGAGCTTGACTTGGCCCTTTTCCAAAGCCGCCAGTAGAGAACCCGGCTTGACTCAAGCGACGTGCTTTATCGAATTGATGGCCAATAAATAAGCCAAAGAGTAAACCTAGCGGCCCGCCAAGTAACAAGCCAAAAAAGGCACCCAGAATTTTGCCAAAAATATGCATTATGTGTTCTCTATCAATGAATTTTTATCGACGACGGCGGTCTTATAGTGCCGGATGCAACGATTTCCTTTATGATAATGGAATTAGTTTTATTTCGGCTAGGCCATTTCGCCTGCTTATCTTTGCAGCTATTTTGTCGTCATTATGCCACAGTGAATCAATACGCTGGGATAAATGCGACTATAGTTGATTCATTTGGCTATTACGCTAGGGTACAACAAGCCCTATAGCCATCGAGTAGTAGTGACACAGGAAAGTTCAATTCAATGCAACATTTCTCCCGCACATTTTTAGCGGCCTCTATCAGCACCGCCTTGTTTGTACCCACCACTCAAGCTGAAGCGAATATCCATGATAGTGTGCAGGAAATGCCCGCCACAGATCAATGTTTGGTCGATACAAGTGGCGAGGAGGACGCTCTTAATACCCCAGTAGTGGTAGAAGCTGACACCCTGCAAGCCATCAATGGTGACAAAGCTCAGTACTCAGGTAATGTACAAGTCACCCAAGGCCAGAAGAAAATTACCGCAGATAGCGTAACGCTGCACCAACAAGACAACGTCGTGGTTGCCGAAGGCAACGTGACTTTCAATGACGGCCAAGTCAAAGCTCGATCTGATCGTGTTACTAACGACATTAATCAAGATACGTTTTCACTTGAGAACACCGATTATCAGTTCCTTTGCCAACAAGGCCGAGGCACTGCAACCTATATCGCTCGCACAGGTCAGTCGGTTTATGAACTCGAAGATGGCTCTATCACATCGTGCCCTCAAGGCGATAATTCATGGCGATTGGTTGCGTCAGGCATCGATGTTGACCAAGATGAAGAGACAGCGACGCTGCACCATCCTCGATTTGAAGTGTTAGATGTGCCTGTTTTCTATGTGCCGTATCTAACCATGCCAATTGGAGATACGCGTAAAACGGGTTTCCTCTTCCCTTCTTTATCGTACGGTTCTAGTGATGGTATGGAAGTCGAGGTGCCATTCTATTGGAACATCGCGCCTCAATATGACATGACACTCACCACGCTCTATATGCAGCAACGTGGTACAAAACTCGATACTGACTTCCGCTACCTAACAGATGGTTGGGGAAATGGAGAAATCAAAGGCGAATACCTCAATAGTGATCGCAAATACCAGGACGAGTCTCGTTGGGGCTACCAAGTTAAACACGACGGTATCATCAATAAACAGTGGATAGTCAAAGTCGATTACTCAAAAGTGAGTGATATTGATTACTTCCTCGATCTCGACTCCGACATTGGTAACCGTGAAGATGGTCAACTGGTTCAAGAAGGACAAGTACAATACCGTTCTGACTTCTGGGATGCCTCGTTAACCGTTCGTGACTTCCAAATCTTATTGAAAGAAGAGAACCGCCCTTATCGCCTGCTTCCTCAGTTAGACTTGAACTACTACACGCCGTTGTGGGGAGACTACCTTAACTTTGACGTGAAGAGCCAAGTGAGCCGCTTCGATACCAGCGATGCTGCGCGACCAAATGCGACCCGTGTTCACATTGAACCAGGGCTTACATTACCACTCTCAAACTCATGGGCAACGTGGACAACAGAAGCGCGTGTGCTCTCTACGTATTACTCTCAAGACTTAACGGGTTTGACTGATGTAAACTTGCAAAACCAGTTGGATGATGAAGTTTCTCGTGTTATTCCTGAGTTCCGTACGCATGCGCAACTTTACTTAGAGCGAGATACAAGCTGGATCAAGGGCTACACACAAACACTGGAGCCTCAGCTGCAGTACTTGTACGTACCTGAAGAAGATCAAACCAACATCTACAACTACGATACCACCTTGCTACAAACCGACTACTACGGGCTATTCCGCAGTCGTAAGTACAGTGGCATTGATAAAATCGCCTCGGCAAACCAGTTAAGCTACGGTGCGAGTACTCGCTTCTTTGATGATGACTATAAAGAGCGTCTTAACGTTTCATTTGGTCAGATTTACTACTTCGATAAAAAGACCAAACTGAGCAACAGCCCAAATCTTCCAGATGAGACCACCAATTACTCATCATGGGCGATTGAAGCTGATTTCAACTACAACGATTACTTGTTCTATCACGGTGGAATTCAATACGATATTGATTTGAGCTCCATGCAGTTGGCAAACAGTACCTTGGAATACCAATTCAACGGCGGCTTTATTCAGGGTAACTATCGCTACGTTACGCGTGAATACATCGAAGATACGATCATTCTCGAAAACCTAGACACAATTACTCGTAAAGGTATTTCTCAAGCAGGTATTGTAGCGGCCTACGAGTTCAACCCGAACTGGTCTGCGAGTGGTCAATACTACTACGACCTCAATGAAAATGCGGACCTAGAATGGTTAGCGAGCCTACGTTACCAATCTGACTGTTGGTACATTGGCGTCACTTACTCAAACCAATTGCTTGGTTGGGAAGACCAAGCTATCGGCAGCACCGGGGCATCACCAGAATACGAAAATAACTTCAGCGTTAACTTCGGTATTCAAGGCTTTGCGACCAACCAGCGTGAAGACACTGCTGTCAAAGAACTGGATGGTTCTGACAACGCAATTAAGTACGGCCGCCCATTCTATCTGAACAATTAATCAAAATAGGCGTCTTAAATGAATAAGACGCCTATTCAAAAATACTGACGGAATTTTAAATGAAAATTTGGAAATCAATCTTATTCACGACCCTACTCTCTTGCGGAGCGGTTGCAGCACCAGTAGAGATCGATAAGGTTGCGGTCATCGTGAACGACGGTGTAGTTCTACAAAGCGACATCGAAACAGCGATGAAAACGCTGCAAGCCAACGCACGTCAAAGTGGAAAGAGCTTACCTTCTACCAGCGTGTTAAAAGAACAAGTCGTTGAAAAACTTATCATTGATACGTTGCAAGGCCAAGAAGCAGACCGTATTGGTGTGCGTATTGACGACAACCGTTTAAACCAAGCGATTGCAGAGATCGCACGTAATAATGAGCAATCGGTAGAACAACTCGCTGCTTCTGTAGAAAGTGAAGGTTTAAGTTACCCAGAATTCCGCGAACAAATTCGTAAGGAAATCGCCGCATCAGAAGCCCGCAATGCACTGGTTCGTCGCCGTATTAATATCCTTCCAGCAGAGGTCGATAGCCTTGCGGAACAACTATCACAAGAAACCAATGCGACTGTTCAATACAAAATTGGACACATTCAACTGCGCTTCTCTGACGATAAAGAAAAATCTGCTGTAGAAGCAGAAGCTAAAGCGCTCGCGAAAAAGCTAAACGAAGGTGCAGACTTTACGGAGATGGCCTACACCTACTCAAAAGGTCCTAAAGCTTTACAAGGTGGTGACTGGGGCTGGATGCGTAAAGAAGAGATGCCGACCATCTTTGCTGATCAGATCAAGATGCAAAACAAAGGCAGCATTATTGGTCCTTTCCGTAGTGGCGTTGGTTTCCACATCCTAAAAATAGAGGATGTCAAAGGCCTAGAAACGGTTGCGGTAACGGAAGTAAATGCGCGTCATATCTTGATTAAACCAACCGTGATTCTGAGCGACGAAGGGGCGAAGAAGCAACTGAATGAATTTGTACGCCGCATCAAAGCCGGTGAAGCAACGTTCGCTCAATTGGCAACACAATACAGTCAAGATCCTGGCTCGGCAGCACAAGACGGTGAACTAGGTTATCAAACACCAGATCTTTACGTGCCAGAATTCAAGCACCAAGTAGAAACTCTGCCAGTTGGCTCAATCAGCGAACCGTTCAAAACCGTTCACGGCTGGCATATCGTTGAAGTGTTGGATCGTCGCCAAGTGGACCGTACTGACTCAGCGATGAAGAACAAAGCTTACCGTATTCTATTTAACCGTAAATTTAATGAAGAAGCGGGCGCATGGATGCAAGAGCTACGCGCAAGTGCGTTTGTTGAAATCGTGGATGACAACAATGACAACTAATACAATTCGTAGAATTGTCGTAACCGCAGGGGAACCTGCGGGTATCGGCCCAGACTTAGTGCTTGCCCTATCGAAAGAAGATTGGGCGCACCAAATTGTCGTCTGTGCCGATAAGAATATGCTGACGGAGCGAGCCAAGCAGCTTGGCATCGAAGTCCAACTGTCTGATTACAATCCAGAAGAAGCACCTAAAGCACAAAAAGCGGGCACGCTTATCGTTGACCATATCCAAATATCGGAACCTGCGGTCGCAGGCGAGCTCAATGAAGCGAATGGCCACTATGTACTAAAAACGCTAGAAAGAGCGGCTTTAGGCTGTATGAATGATGAATTTGATGCTATTGTCACCGGCCCTGTTCATAAGGGGGTGATTAATCGCGCAGGTGTTGCATTCAGTGGTCATACTGAATTTTTCGCCGAGAAGTCACAAACGCCGCTAGTCGTAATGATGCTAGCAACGGAAGGACTACGCGTGGCGCTGGTTACAACACATATTCCTTTAGCTTATGTGTCCAAAGCTGTCACCGAAGAGCGATTAGAAAAAATCATCGATATTCTTCATAAAGACCTTGTAGAAAAGTTTGCTATCGCACAACCAAACATCTACGTTTGCGGGCTTAACCCTCATGCTGGCGAAGATGGCTGCTTAGGTCGTGAAGAGATCGAAACCATCACTCCGACACTGGAAAAAATTCGACAAGAAAAAGGTATCAACCTGATCGGCCCTCTGCCGGCTGATACCATTTTCAATGAAAAATATTTAAATGATGCTGATGCTGTTTTAGGCATGTACCATGATCAAGTGTTGCCAGTATTAAAATACAAAGGCTTTGGTCGTTCAGTAAACATTACTCTTGGTCTACCTTTTATTAGAACATCGGTGGACCACGGTACTGCATTAGATCTGGCAGGGACAGGTCAAGCGGATACAGGGAGTTTCCGAACAGCGCTCACGCATGCGATAGATTTGGTAGAGAAGAAACAATGAGAAATGATGTCCATTTAGGACACAAAGCGCGTAAACGTTTTGGTCAAAACTTCCTGAACGATCCATACATTATTGATGGAATCGTATCAGCGATTAACCCAAAACCAGGTCAAAACCTGGTTGAAATCGGTCCTGGTCTTGGTGCAATCACTGAGCCAGTAGGTCGTGAAGTAGATAAGTTCACAGTTATCGAATTAGACCGCGATCTGGCGGAACGCCTACGTACTCACCCTGAACTGGCAGATAAGTTGACCATCCATGAGGGTGACGCTATGCGTTTTGACTTCACTCAACTAGTGAAGCCAAACAACAAGCTGCGCATTTTTGGTAACTTGCCGTACAACATTTCTACACCATTGATGTTCCACCTTTTCGAGTTCCATAAAGACATTCAAGACATGCACTTTATGTTGCAAAAAGAAGTGGTAAACCGCTTAGCCGCCGGCCCTGGCAGCAAAGCTTACGGCCGTTTAACGGTAATGGCTCAGTACTACTGTAAAGTGGTACCGGTACTGGAAGTACCGCCAACGGCATTCGTTCCACCACCGAAAGTGGATTCTGCCGTTGTTCGTTTAGTGCCTTACGAAGAGCTGCCATGCCCGGCGAAAGATCTGCGTTTGCTCGATCGCGTTTGTCGTGAAGGCTTTAACCAACGTCGTAAAACAGTTCGTAACTGCTACAAATCGTTGTTAAGCACAGAAGTACTAGAAGAGCTAGGTGTTAATCCAAGCATGCGTCCAGAGAACCTGACGCTAGAACAATTCGTCGCAATGGCGAACTGGCTTGCGGATAACCCGCAGCACTAAGAACTCAAACAATGAGCCAAACCCTTGTAGGTTTGGCTTATTATTATTGGGATATTACGTTTCTGAGGAGTGCACATGGACGTCATTCAACCTTGCATCAAAATTCAAGTTCACACCAAATACATCGAAGAACAGTCCAACCCAGAGCTACAACGCTACGTTTTCGCTTATATCATCACCATCAAAAACCTTAGCCAACAAACCGTACAGTTAGTGAGCCGCCGCTGGCTAATCACAGACTCGAATGGCAAGCAAATGACGGTTGAAGGTGACGGAGTGGTAGGCCAGCAGCCCTTTATTCCAAGCAATGATGAATACACGTACAGTAGCGGGACCGCGTTAGAAACCCCTGTCGGCGTTATGCAAGGACACTACAAAATGCTGGATGAGAAAGGGCAGGAGTTCATCACCGAAATTGAACCATTTCGCTTGGCTGTTCCAAATGTTTTAAATTAGTAAATTGGAGATTCAGTGGCTACCTATATTGTTGGTGACATCCAAGGCTGTTTTGATGAATTGCAGCGACTACTAGAAAAAGTATCTTTCTCTGCGAAAAAAGACCAACTTTGGCTTGCTGGTGATTTGGTCGCCAGAGGGCCTAAATCACTAGAAACGTTACGCTTTGTGAAGTCACTTGGCGCAAACGCAATCGTGGTGCTTGGTAATCACGACCTTCACCTTCTCGCAGTGGCTCACGGGATAAAAAAGGTCAAAGACAAAGATAAAACCGCACCTATTTTCACGGCCCCTGACAAAGAGGAACTACTGACATGGCTAGCTCAGCAACCTCTATTGACCGAGCATGACGAGTTCGTGATGTGTCACGCTGGCATATCACCGCAATGGAATCTAAAAACAGCGAGAAAGTGTGCCCGTGAAGTTGAGCGCATCATCCAAAGTGAAGAGCTGCCTTGGCTATTAAAAAACATGTACAGCAATCAACCTGATTCCTGGGATGACTCTCTACAGGGTTTGGACCGATACCGTTATATTATCAATGCTTTTACGCGGATGCGCTTTTGTTTCCCTGATGGTCGTTTGGATATGGATTGTAAATTGCCACCGCAACAAGTTTCCGGTAACGAACTTATTCCATGGTTTGATGTGCCTAAACGTATCCACTTAAACAAAGCGGTGCTCTTTGGGCACTGGGCTGCACTACAAGGCTATATGAACAACGAAGTCATCGGGCTAGATACTGGCTGCGTTTGGGGAGGAAGCCTGACCATGATCCGTTGGGAAGATAAGAAAATTTTTACTCAGGATGCGTTAAGTTAAACACTGAATAACAGTCGATAATCCATAGTAGGAAGAATACCTGTCACTTAACACCTCCTGTAGGGTCATTCCAACGAGCCTTAACGAGACTAGGAATCTAATATCCTCGCGCTGCGAATAGATAGAAATACCTTTGACAACAAAGTACTCGTATAGAGGCTCCTGAATCTCGCTCTTTCGTCGCTTTTCAGGATGACGGTAGGTTGGGATGGCCGCTCGCTGCTATACGAACGGCATTACCCCGTTTTAATCTCGAATTACTTCTCTAACACCGTAAAACGCATGTTGTAGGCGTTCTTCTCATCGGCTTGATACATTTCTGAGTAAGTTTCCTTAAACTCGTCTCCCCAATCTGGGAACTGAGTATCACCATCAATGGCCGCTTCAATGTGTGTTACATACAGTTTATTGGCCATAGGCAGACAAGTGGTGTAAATCGCACCACCACCAATGATCATCACTTCTTCCACATCACCAGCCACGTCCAAAGCTTGCTCAATCGATGTTACGGTAGTGACGCCTTCGATCTTTAGTGTCTCATCACGGCTAATAACAATATTCAAGCGACCTGGTAAAGGGCGACCAATAGACTCATAGGTTTTGCGTCCCATCACAACCGGTTTTCCCATGGTACAACGCTTAAACCAAGCGAAATCGGCGGGAAGATGCCAAGGCATTTGATTGTCTTTGCCAATGATGCGATTGTCGGCCATCGCGGCAATCATACTAATGATCATGTTAGGTCCTTATACAATTGGTCTGCGGCGATAGAATAACAGCCCTGGAACCGCAAGACCAACAGCTAAACCTGCAATAATAAACATGGCCTTAAGAAAGTTTTCCATACAGGTTGCGACAAGCTCGGGTGAGTAGCCAACATGATTGATCTCTACCATAGCGATCATTGCTTTGTACGCAAACACACCCGGCACCATCGGGATCAAAGCAGCCACAGTAAACACTTTTGGATGCGCGAGAAAACGGTGAGACCAGTACACACCAATCATCCCAACTAACGTCGCAGCAAAAAAGGTTGCCCACTCAATAGGAATGCCAAACTGCATCATCAAGTAGCGGCTACCATGACCAATCGCGCCACCAACAGCGCAATAAACTAAAGCTCTTTGTGGTACGTTAAAAACCAATGCAAATCCTACGGCGGGAATCGCCGCAAAAAACATGTCATTCAAAAGGCCAAACATCAAATCAAATAAACTCATTAGATAGCCCACCCCCAAATTCCAGTTACACTCATCGCAGCAACGATCCCCAAACATGTCGCCAACGTTAGTAAACTAGCCATCACAAATCGAGCAATCCCCATATTAATGTGGCCTTTCAACATATCTGCGACAGAGTTAATGAGTGGGAAACCAGGTACAAGCATTAATACCGACGATGCCATTGCTACGGTAGGTAGATTACCGATTTGGTAAATTTCCGCCTGTGCTGAAATTAAGGTAGTCACAAAAGCGGTCGCAGCAAAGTTCAATAGAGGGTTGAAATGACGATGACCAATTTCTTGGCGAACGATCATGCCACCAGCTGAAGCTAAAAAGGTCATGATGAAGACTCCCCAATCACCACCAGCTAGATGACTGAATGCCGCACAAGACAAGCCAATCATAAACACCACCAACCAGCGGTTATAACGCTCTGGACTGATAGCGTTCAGCTTTTTCTGCGCCATGGTTGAATCGAGCAAACCACGTTCCATCATGATACAGATTCGTTGAATTTGCGTAATAACGCGCATATTGATGCCACGATCAGCGCAGCTTCGGGTGGTGGTGATGCAATGCCCATCCATTACCGTCGTCACAACCAATGCATTAGCTGATAGTGCTACCGCAACTTCATTCACCCCACAAGCAAGGCCAATACGACGCATAATATCGCTCACAAGAGTACTTTCAGCACCATGAGCAAGTAGCATTTGTCCGGCTTGGGCGACAAGACGAGAAATCGATCGTTGAGTAGATACCGCCAACTCTCTAGGCGGTATGGTTTCTAGAGTCATAAATAAGTCTAATTCCTTTTAGGGTGTTACTCATTCATACGCGCGAGGGCCAAACTAACCCTCAAAAAAACACGACGTATCAGTTATTGTGCCGTAAATCACATCACCTAAATATGATTTAGATACAAAAAAAGCCGCAATAGATAATTGCGGCTTAATGAATTATAGGCAAACAGGCATTGCTTGACCGTTCTGATTAGTCACGAACGTAGACAACGTGACCGTCATCTTCTTCATCGTCCCAGTCATCCCAATCGTCGTCGTCATCTTCAGTGATAACGTCTTTACCCGCCATCGCATCTTTATGGTAATCATCCCACATGAAGTTAACTTTATCTTCTTCAGCCACTTCTTCCTCTTCGCGAGGTAGGTTATCCATAAAGTCAGCCAGTTTGTAACAAAGCTCTTTAGTACCGTTACGATTGATCGCCGAGATCTTAAAGTACTCGTCTTCCCAACCTAGTGCGTCTAAGATTTCTTGGATCTTCTCATTCGCTTCTTCTTCAGGCATTAGATCAACTTTGTTGAACACTAACCAGCGCGGCTTACTTGCCAGTTTTTCGCTGTATTGTTCTAATTCATCAATGATCGTCAATGCATTTTGCACCGGATCGGACTGATCAATTGGCATAATATCGATCATGTGCAGCAACACTCGACAACGCTCTAAGTGCTTCAAGAATCGAATACCAAGGCCAGCGCCATCTGCTGCACCCTCGATCAAACCAGGGATGTCTGCAACAACAAAACTTTTCTCTGGTACGACACTTACGACACCCAAGCTTGGGATCAAAGTCGTGAATGGGTAATCAGCGACTTTCGGTTTTGCTGCTGATACTGCGCGGATAAAGGTTGATTTACCAGCATTAGGTAGACCAAGCATACCCACATCAGCAAGAAGCAATAGCTCAAGGCGAATTTCGCGTACTTCACCCTTTGTACCCAATGTTCTCTGACGAGGCGCGCGGTTTACTGAAGATTTGAAACGCGTGTTACCTAGACCGTGCCAACCGCCTTTTGCGATCATCACTTTCTTACCGTGTTCAGCAACTTCCGCCACGATTTCATTTGTGTGGATATCCACAGCGCGCGTACCCACAGGTACACGAAGAACGATGTCTTTACCACGCTTACCTGTACAGTTACCACCGCGACCGTTTTCACCACGCTCAGCTTCGTAGAAGCGCTGGAAACGGTAATCAATCAGGGTATTTAGGTTTTCATCGGCTTGGATATAAACATCACCACCGTCACCGCCATCACCGCCATCAGGGCCACCTTTAGTGATGAATTTTTCACGCCAGAAACTGACAACGCCACTACCGCCATCACCAGCCTGAACTTTTACTACCGCTTCATCTACGAACTTCATCTTTTACTCCGACTACTTCGTGCGTGGATTAAATCTTACTATGTCATCCGACAATTTTAGCAGATGACAGATCTAAGCTCCCAGATTCAAATCGCTTAGGATCTTAGCGAGAAACTTCGATATGTCGACTGCCACAAATAAAAAACCCCGCCGATTCGGCAGGGCTTTTGAATTCAGCTTAAAGCTATTAAGTAATTTGGTTAAAAACCTAATTACTTAGCTTCGATGCTTACAAACTTACGGTTCTTAGGACCTTTCACTTCGAACTTCACTTTACCTTCAGTAAGAGCGAATAGAGTGTGGTCTTTACCGATACCTACGTTGTTACCAGCGTGGAACTTAGTACCACGTTGACGAACGATGATGTTACCTGCAAGTACAGATTCACCACCGAAACGCTTAACACCTAGACGTTTGCTTTCTGAATCGCGGCCGTTACGAGTAGAACCACCAGCTTTTTTGTGTGCCATTGTTAAACTCTCCTAATAGATTAAGCGTTGATACCAGTGATCTTCACTTCAGTGAACCACTGACGGTGACCCTGTTGCTTACGAGAGTGCTTACGACGACGGAACTTAACGATTTTAACTTTATCGCCACGACCGTGTTGTACAACTTCAGCAACAATTTTGCCGCCCTCTACAAGAGGAGCACCAACTTTGATGTCTTCGCCGTTAGCAACAAGAAGAACTTTATCAAATTCTACAGTTGCACCAGTTTCAACGTCTAATTTCTCTAAACGAAGAGTTTGACCTTCGCTTACACGGTGTTGTTTACCACCAGATTGGAAAACAGCGTACATATTTTACTCCGCTTTTTCCGCACAGCCTTTCTTGAGGGTGTGCGCTAAACTAATCATCAATAGGGCGCAGATTCTACAGAATAGATGCTCCTATGACAAGCCATATTTTGAAAAAATTGGCGAAAAGCTAATCGCCAAAGAAAAGTGCGGCAATCATGCCCTTTAGTAATGTATTAATCAACGTTTTTTAGTGTATTATTCGACAATTATATAAATCGAATAAGCCTTGCAGGGTCTAACTTCAGCCGGATATACGATGGATTTTAAAACTATCCAAGCGCTTACTGCCGATGACATGGCAAAAGTGAATGAAACAATTCAAGCCCAACTTAATTCTGATGTCTCTTTAATCAACCAGCTCGGTTTTTATATCGTGAGTGGTGGAGGCAAACGTCTAAGACCGCTTTTAGCGATACTGTCAGCCCGTGCACTTGGTTACCAAGGCAATGGTCATACAATGGCAGCTGCGTTTATTGAGTTCATCCATACAGCGACTTTGCTGCATGATGACGTGGTAGATGAATCAGACATGCGCCGTGGTAAAGCCACTGCGAATGCAGCATTTGGCAATGCGGCTAGCGTATTAGTTGGGGACTTTATCTATACACGCTCATTTCAGATGATGACGGAACTAGGATCCATGAAGATCCTTAAACTAATGAGCAATGCCGTAAACGTGATCGCCGAAGGTGAAGTACAGCAGTTGATGAACTGTAACGACCCTGACACGACAGAAGAAAGCTACATGCAAGTCATCTACTCTAAGACTGCGCGCTTATTTGAATCCGCAACTCAAATCGGTGCAATCTTAAATGATGCTCCTGAGCATGTTGAAATCGCAATGCAAAATTACGGTAAGTATCTAGGCACTGCGTTTCAGCTCATTGATGACGTCATGGATTACACTTCTGATGGCGAAGACATGGGTAAAAATGTGGGTGATGACTTGGCCGAAGGTAAGCCAACTTTACCTCTACTCCATGCTATGCGTAATACCACACCAGAAAACGCAATCATGATTCGTGAAGCGATTGAGAAAGCGAATGGCATGGATCGCTTAGAAGAAATTCTTGCGGTCATGAAAGAAGCAGGCTCTCTGGAATACACAACGCAAAAAGCTCTAGAAGAAGCAGACAAAGCAATCGCAGAACTGTCAGTGTTGCCAGAGTCTGAATACAAACAAGCACTTGTTACTCTGGCTCATGTCGCAGTACAACGCACGAAGTAATCAATAGCTACCCATAGCGCAAGACTTATAGCAAAAAGGAAGAGCATGCTCTTCCTTTTTTACGTTTGATACCTAATGACGACGCCCGAGGCGCTAGTAATATCTGTCACTACCGCCATGCAGTTGTGGATCATCTTCTATTTCATCAAAGCTAACGGCGAGCTGCTGTTCAGTCCCTTGTTTGGACAACAATACCGTCTCTGCTTCATGGTCGACCACTAATATCGTACCGACGCCTTGTTTGCACTCAACAACCATGCCTTTACGGATTCGACTCGCTTCCATCATCTTCTCCTTCACTACGTGGTTTTTTTCGACCATTTTTACGAAGTTGAGAAATCAAGGATCAAAAAAGCCGATCAAAATGATCGGCTTTCTTCTTATATAGGCTTTCTAGATTACTTTGCGAATTCAACACCAATGTTGATGTCGCCATTTAGTGTTTCTAGCATACCGTCTAATGCAGACTTTTCGTAATCGCTGAGTTTGCCGTAGCTTAGTACTTCTTCAACGCCTTCTTTACCCAGTTTCACAGGTTGCGCGAAGTAAGTCGCGTGTTCGCCGTCGCCTTCAACGTAAGCGCACTCAACTACGCCTTCTTCACCTTGAAGAGCACGAACCAGAGACAGACCAAAGCGACATGCAGCTTGGCCCATTGATAGTGTTGCACTACCACCACCCGCTTTCGCTTCTACAACTTCAGTACCTGCATTTTGAATACGTTTCGTTAATGCTTCTACTTCTTCAGCTGTAAACTCAACACCTTCTACTTGAGACAGTAGAGGTAAGATCGTTACGCCAGAGTGACCACCAATTACTGGCACGCGAACGTCACCTGGATCTTTGTCTTTTAGCTCAGCAACAAACGTTTCTGAACGGATAACATCCAACGTTGTTACACCAAATAGACGACGCTTATCATAAACACCCGCTTTTTTAAGAACTTCAGCAGCAATTGGCACTGTTGTATTTACAGGGTTTGTGATGATACCAACACAAGCTTTCGGACAAACAACCGCAATCTTCTCCGCTAGCGATTTAACGATACCAGCGTTTACATTAAATAGATCCGCACGATCCATACCTGGCTTACGCGCAACACCAGCAGAAATTAGCACAACATCCGCGCCTTCTAGTGCTGGAGTAGGATCTTCACCAGCGTAACCTTTGATAGAAACTGGCGTAGGGATGTGGCTAAGATCAGCGGCCACACCAGGAGTTACTGGAGCAATATCATATAGGGCTAGATCAGAACCAGCAGGAAGACGGTTCTTAAGTAGAAGGGCCAGGGCTTGACCGATGCCACCAGCGGCACCAATAACGGCTACTTTCATGTAGTTCTCCTTGAGAGTATTTCTCTTATAAACGTATTCGTAGGGTAGTTTGTAACCAACTTAAATAAAGCTATCGGAATCACAACTTGATTACAATCAATTAACGCTAGCTTTGCGACCTCGCGCAACTCGCTGTTACCGTGCTACAAATGGGGCTTGGATTATTCTTTTATTCTGTTGAAATGACAAGGAATTCAAGAAAACAGATACAGCCCTACTTCAGCGCGCTAAAGAATTCTATGTGGTATATAGTTTACAGTGACGCATCTAACATAATCCTGGGACTCTTTGGCACCGCCTGAATATATATGCGAGAATATGCAAAATTGCTGACCCGTAATAAGAGATTTGTAATGACTATGCGCAATTCAGAAAAACAAGACAACTTAGTTCGCGCCTTTAAAGCCCTGTTAAAAGAAGAAAGCTTTGGTTCACAGGGCGAGATTGTTGACGCACTCAAACAGCAAGGGTTTGAGAGTATCAACCAATCTAAAGTCTCACGTATGCTGACTAAATTTGGCGCCGTCCGTACGCGCAATGCAAAAATGGAAATGGTTTACTGTCTTCCTGCTGAGCTAGGTGTCCCAACAGTCAGCAGCTCTCTGCGTGAACTGGTACTAGACATCGATCGTAACGCAGCGTTAGTGGTAATTCACACCGGCCCAGGTGCAGCACAGTTGATTGCTCGCTTGCTTGATTCACTCGGTAAATCCGAAGGTATTCTTGGTGTTGTCGCAGGTGACGATACCATTTTCATTACGCCAACCATGGCAATTACGACTGAGCAACTCTTCAAATCAGTGTGCGAGCTGTTCGAATATACTGGTTAAGTTCTATAAAGCTTCAATCAGCTAACTCATTGTGGGTTATAAAAGAAGTCTCATTTTGTAGCCCATAATTTATGTAAATTTTTTGCTTACTCCGCTCATTCTTTAACCATCCATTTTGTGATTAACATCACGCAATTGATCTTTTTCATTTCAGTCACTAAACGTTAATTAAGTAATTGTTATAAAAAGAATTAAATCACAAATTGAATCCTATCCCCTGATACAAAATTCAGACTTATCAACTATAACATTTAACAATTGGATAATTTTCTGCCAATTTTTTGTTATGATTCGCTCGCTTTTTCAAACGATTGGATTGAAAAAGGTGCCGTTTCCAAATAGGAAACTCCAGAAGTGATTTATGGTTATTTCCGGGTAAATAATGAATATAAGGAAGGGAAATTCATGGCATTTAACAAACTTCTCAAAGTAGGCGCTATCGCTGCAGCCGTAATGGGCGCAGGCGCAGTTAACGCTCAAGAGTTTATTACCATCGGTACTGGCTCTGTGACTGGTGTTTACTACCCAACTGGTGGTGCTATCTGTAAGTTGGTAAATAAAGGTCGTAAAGACCACAACATCCGTTGTTCAGTAGAATCGACTGGTGGCTCAATTTACAACGTTAACACTATCCGTGCAGGCGAATTAGATTTTGGTATCGTGCAATCGGATTGGCAGTACCACGGCTACAACGGTACGAGCAAGTTTGAAGAACAAGGCCCGTACAAGAAGCTACGCGCAATGTTCTCTCTTCATACAGAACCTTTCAACATCATTGCGCGTGCAGATTCAGGTATTGAAAACGTTGAAGACCTGAAAGGTAAGCGCGTAAACATCGGTAATCCAGGCTCTGGTGACCGTGCAACGATGGGCGTTGTCATGGAAGCGATGGGTTGGACAAACGACAGCTTCAAATTGGCGTCTGAGCTAAAAGGCTCTGAACGCTCTCAGGCACTTTGTGATAACAAAATTGACGCCTTCATTTACATGGTCGGCCACCCGAACGGTTCAATCAAAGAAGCAACCACATCATGTGATGCGAAGCTAGTTTCAGCAACAGGCCCTAAAATCGATAAAATTGTTGCCGACAACCCATACTACGCCTTTAGCTCAGTACCGGCTGGTATGTACCGCGGTACAGACAAAGACGTAAACAGCTTTGGTGTTGCAGCAACAATGGTAACGACCTCTGATGTTTCAGACGATGTCGCTTACAACGTGGCAAAAGCTGTGTTTGAAAACTTTGATACCTTCAAGCGTCTACACCCTGCATTCGCAAACTTGAAGAAAGAAGACATGGTGAAAGCTGGTCTTTCTATTCCTCTTCACCCAGGTGCAGAAAAATACTACAAAGAAATGGGTCTAATTAAGTAATTTCCTCAGACTCTACATACAGGCAGGAAAGAATATTTTCTGCCTGTTTGAGCATACAGGTTGTAGCACGTTCTAACTGTATGCTTCATTCGCCAGTTTTCTTCTGAAAACTGCGAGCTCATACCCAAGAAAACTTAAACGCCGCCTAACAGAGTATCCAACAATCAACACTTTGAGTTCAGGCAGCAAAATACTCGAAAGCAAACTTCGCTCCATTCACTACACTGATAGAGGCGAAGTGTGGTTCTCGATAAAAATCAGACAGGACCATCAATAATAAGGAAAAAGTACATGGCGACGAATCAAGCTCCGTCACAAGATGTGCAAGAAATGGTGGCTCAGGCAGACACAGGTGCACGTAGCCCTTCGGGAATGCAAGGACGAATCCTTTGGTTTGTTCCTCTGTGTTGGTCACTATTTCAATTATGGTACGCATCCCCGTTACCATTTATTTTCAATTTTGGCGTACTGAACGACACGGAAGCGCGATCTATCCACCTTACTTTCGCGATCTTTTTGGCTTTCACTGCTTATCCAGCGATGAAGAACTCTCCTCGCGATCATATCCCTCTTGTTGATTGGATACTCGCGTTGGCTGGCAGCTTTTCAGCAGCCTATATATACCTTTTTTATACCGAGCTAGCGGGACGCTCAGGCGCACCGACAACGGTTGATATCGTTGTTGCTGTTATCGGTATGATCCTCCTTTTAGAAGCAACACGCCGAGCTCTTGGTCCACCATTAATGGTCGTGGCTGCTGTTTTCCTTACTTACACCTTTGCAGGCCCTTACATGCCTGACGTTATCGCACACAAAGGGGCAAGCTTGAACAAGGCCATGTCTCACTTGTGGCTAACAACAGAAGGCGTATTTGGGGTTGCGCTAGGTGTTTCTACCTCTTTTGTCTTCTTGTTTGTATTGTTTGGAGCAATGCTGGAACGCGCTGGTGCTGGTGCTTACTTCATTAAAGTTGCCTTCTCGTTACTTGGCCATATGAAAGGTGGTCCAGCTAAAGCGGCCGTTGTTGCATCAGGTTTATCTGGTCTGGTTTCTGGTTCTTCAATCGCAAACGTAGTAACAACTGGCACCTTTACGATTCCACTGATGAAGCGTGTTGGCTTTCCCGGCACAAAAGCGGGTGCGGTAGAGGTAGCGGCTTCAACCAATGGTCAGTTAACACCGCCAATCATGGGTGCAGCAGCATTTTTGATGGTGGAATACGTCGGTATCTCCTACGTTGAGGTGATTAAAGCCGCCCTACTTCCAGCGCTAATCTCTTATATTGCTTTAATTTACATTGTTCACCTTGAAGCGTGTAAAGCAGGCATGACAGGCCTTCCTCGTCGCCACAACCCAACACTAGTACAAAGTCTGCTGTCCTTTACTGGCACAATCTTAGGATTGTGTGTGATCAGCGCATTGGTTTACTACGGAGTGGGTTGGACAAAGGACGTCTTTGGTGATGCCGCGACACCAATTGTTACCGTCGCACTATTAATCGCGTACGTTGGGTTGGTGAAAGTCTCAGCAAATCACGTGCAAGATGGCGCAATTGAGATTGATGCAGAATTAACAGAAGTACCTGACCCTGGCCCAACCGTTAAGTCAGGCTTGCACTACCTACTCCCTATCGTCGTATTGGTTTGGTGTTTGACTGTCGAACGTTTCTCACCTGGCCTTTCGGCATTCTGGGCAACGGTGTTCATGATTTTCATTTTGCTTACTCAACGTCCGTTGATTGCACTGCTATCAAAGCAAGGTGACATGCTTCAGCAAACCAAAGATGGCTTTGTCGATCTTGCCGAGAGCTTAGTTTCTGGTGCGCGCAATATGATTGGTATCGGCGTTGCAACCGCGGCAGCGGGCACCGTTGTTGGTGTTGTTACACTAACGGGTATCGGCCTAGTGATGACCGACTTCGTCGAGTTTATCTCTGGTGGCAGCATCATTCTTATGCTGCTCTTTACCGCCATCATTAGCTTGGTTCTGGGGATGGGTCTGCCAACAACGGCGAACTACATCGTGGTCTCTACGCTAATGGCGCCGGTTATTGTTACGCTCGGCGCAGCGCATGGCTTGATTATTCCGTTGATAGCTGTGCACTTGTTCGTTTTCTACTTTGGTATTTTGGCCGACGATACCCCACCTGTAGGCCTTGCGGCTTTTGCAGCAGCAGCAATTGCGAAATCAGATCCAATTCGTACTGGTATCCAAGGTTTTACTTACGATATTCGAACCGCTATTTTGCCGTTCATGTTTGTGTTCAATACCCAGCTATTGTTAATGGGGATCGACTCTTGGTGGCATTTGGCACTCACGGTCATCTCATCGATCATTGCAATGCTGATTTTCTCTGCGGCAACTCAAGGGTGGTGGTTCACGCGTAACAAGTGGTGGGAAACAGTCCTATTATTAGTACTGACATTTTCGTTTTTCCGTCCAGGTTTTTGGTGGGACATGCTGTACCCAGCGAAAGTTCTTTCTCCTGGCGTTGAGGTAGCTCAAATCACGGAAACACTAAATGTAGGAGAATCATTGGAGTTACGTGTTGCCGGTGAAAACCTTGAGGGCGACTACATTGAGAAAACGGTTCGTCTTCCATTCGAAGACAGTGCGACAACAGCAGACGCACGTATTTCATCTATGGGTCTGATGCTGACCGAAAGTGACAACAAAATGATTGTCGATATGGTTGAATTTGGTAGTCCAGCAGAGTCCGCAGGTATCGACTTTGATTGGGAAATCAAGTGGGTTATCCAGGATGCAGACCGTCCGATGAAAGAGTGGGTGTTTGTACCATGCTTAATGATTTTGCTGGTGCTTGCCATGAACCAAAAACGTCGTGCTCGTAAGGAACAATTGAGCGCATAACCGATTTGGCCCCGAGGATAAAGGGGCCTTAATGAGAGACATTGAATGTACAAACAAATTCTTGTTCCGGTTGATCTAAATGACCAAGGCTTTTCAGACCGAGCGGTTGAACTAGCGGTTTGGCAGGCAAAGCAAGCAAATGCTCAAATCCATCTTCTGACGGTACTACCTGGTATTCACATGTCGATGGTTGCTACATACTTTCCGAAAGATGCTGCGGCCAAAATGAAGCAAGACGTGAAGCAGCAACTAAAAACTTTCGCTAATGAGCATATTGCTGAAGATGTGGTTTACCAAGTGCATGTTGCTGAAGGCAAAGCCTACGCGACCATTCTTGATTATGCAGAACGTTTAGGCGCTGATCTCATCATTATGCCAAGCCACAAGCGCTCTAAAATCAATAAAGTAATGCTTGGCTCTGTCGCGAGTAAGGTTGTGGAATATTCTCCAATCAATGTGATGGTCGTAAAACCGCAAGGCTAAGTAAATACAGAAACGAAAAAGGACGCTAACATTAGCGTCCTTTTTATATGAAACAAGTAAGGGTTATACCATCACTGGGTAATCGGTATAACCTTCTGCTCCACCCAAATAAAAGTGTTCTGGTTTCGCCTCATTAAGAGGTGCATTTTTCTTAAATCGCTCAACTAAATCTGGGTTTGCGATAAAGGGAACGCCAAATGCGACCACATCAACTTTGTTTTCTGCAATTGCTGTTGCCGCTTCTTGTGCACTGTAGCCCACGTTCGCCATTAAGTGACCTTTATAGTTTTCGCGTGCTGGCTTGAGAACATCTGCTTTTTGTACGCCTTTCAGATCCGCACGCATCACGTGCCAATAAGCAAGATCGAAAGAATTAAGTTGCTCTGCTAAGTAACGCACCAAACCAACTGGATCACTGTCTTTCATGTCATTAAATCCATTTAGCGGAGATGTACGCAGACCGACTCTTCCAGGTCCCCACACCTCAACGACTTCTTTCACTATCTCAAGTAAAAATCGAGCACGATTTTCAACCGAGCCACCGTATTCATCGGTACGTAAATTTGAACCGTCACGAAGGAAGTTATCAATAAGATAACCATTGGCGCCATGTATCTCGACCCCATCAAAGCCGGCTTTCTTGGCGTTTTCTGCACCTTGTTTAAACGCCGCAACAATGGAAGCTATCTCATCCACTTCGAGTGCTCGTGGTACCGTATATGCTTGCTTACCCGAAGGGGTATGGACTAATTCATCACGAATGGCCAATGCGCTCGCCGCTACAGGTGTTTTTCCTTCATTCAGATCAGGATGACAAGCTCGTCCCGCATGCCAAATTTGCAGTACAATCTTACCGCCTCTCTCATGAACCGCATCCGTTACCTTTTTCCAAGCTGCGATTTGCTCTTCGTTGTAAATGCCCGGCTCTGCCATGAAAGCAGACGTACCTTCCATCACCATGGTGCATTCAGCAATGATAAGTCCGGCACTCGCACGTTGAGCGTAGTATTCAACCATAAGGTCATTAGGAATATGGTCTGCGCCAGCACGAGCTCTCGTTAAAGGCGCCATAATAGCACGGTTATCTAATGCTAATTGACCGAGTTCGATAGGAGAAAATAAGTCTACAGAGTTGGACATGTTGTTTACCTCAAATGACAATAACTTGATGGCTAAGGATGAGGTGCCAGACTATAATCAGATTAATATTGAAACAATATGGATAATTGAAAGTGATTGTTCGAAATTTAGAAACAATTGACTTTAGAACGCTTTCTATCTTTGTCACAAGCTGTCGACTACTGAGCTTAACCAAGTGCGCGCTAGAGTTAAACCTACCGAAATCTACTGTTAGTAAAGCCATAACCAAACTCGAACAACACTTTGAAGCCAAACTGCTAGAGCGCACAACCCGAAAGTTAGTGATCACCGAAGCTGGCCAAATGGTTTTAGAGCGTGCTGCAAGCTTAGTTGAGGAATTCCACTCAATTGGCCATGACGTACAGGAGATGGAACAACAGATCCAAGGCCGGCTGCGTATTTCCGCGCCACCAGCGTTGGATGCGTATATGGCGGAACACATCTTTTTGCCATTTTTAAAACAATGGCCAAAAGTACAAATTGCATTAGAAGCATCGAACGATTTTGTTGATCTGTTTTCACACGGCTTTGATATGGCAATTCGAGTCGGTCAGATAGTTGATGATCGATTGATCGCAAAAAAATTAGGCTATACCACTCGAGTTCTGGCTGCTAGCCCTGAGTATTTAGCTGAGTTCGGCGTACCTGAAACGCCAGAAGATCTGACAAAACACAACTGTTTGAGGTATCAATATGTTTCAGAAATAGGGCCTTGGACGCTGATCTCACACGATAATACCGTCAATGTTTCAATAACCAGTAACTTCTCAAGTACAACTGTAGAAGCAATATTGAAAGGCGCACTTAAAGGACTAGGCATCGCTAACTTACCTGTGCAGAACATGACGCAAGAGCTAGAAAGTGGCACCTTAGTCAGAGTGTTACCGCAATGGCACACGGTACCAATGCCTATTTATTTAGTCTATCGTCCTGGAGCAAACCGCCCACGGCGTGTACAAGCAATGATTGACCATATCATGAGCTTAAGATCTCAATTTGAATTTGGACCTCGGCATGGTTTGTGTTGCGGAGAAGCATAACCTAGCAACTATCAGGCACTAGCATGCTGCTCGGATAAATGCCGCAAGCTTCTCACTAGCATGCTGTTCACTCAATGCAGACATATCACCCGCGGCTTCCACTTTACCATCTGCCACAAACACAAAGTGGCTGGCAATCGCTTTGGCATCGCTTAAATGGTGCGTGACCATCAATACGGTTATTCCCCGCTCTGCTGCGAGTTTTTTTACCAAGCTCAGCATCTCTTCACGCAACACCGGATCAAGCGCCGAGAACGGCTCATCCAATAGCCACATGGGATGAGGCTGAACAAAACAACGCGCTAAGGCAACACGTTGACGCTGGCCACCAGAAAGATGCTCTGGCAAACGGTCGAGGTACTCTGCAACACCAACTTGCTGCGCGGCTTGTTCAATCTGACGATTTTGGTCCACCGTAAGCTTTAGCCCTGGGTGTAAGCCCAAACCGATGTTGTCACGCACCGATAAGTGAGCAAACAAATTGTGCTCTTGGAACAACATAGAGAACGGACGCAGATAAGGCTCTTTACGCACAATGGACTCACCATCAACACAAATATCACCACGGTCAGGATGGATGAATCCTGCCACCAACGCCAGCAAGGTTGACTTCCCTGCCCCACTTGGTCCCATCAGCGATACAATCTGTCCTTGCTCAATCGTTAAGTCAAAACGAAACAGTTCACGTTGGTAGGTGTACTGCACATCATCCAACACTAACATTACGCTCTCTCCTTCGTTTTCAATACTTTCTCAATCAAGGCAAAACAGCCCACACTCAACAACAATAGGGTCACCGATACCACCGCAGCTGCGTCCATCTGATAACTGCCAAGCAACTGGAACAAATACAGAGGTAAGGTACGAAACTCTTGTCCACCAAACAGTGCGATGGCACTTAAATCCCCTATTGCAAACATAAAGCTGATCGCAAACGCATGTGCAAACGGCTTGCGTAGCGCCTGCCACTCCACCACTTTAAACCGTTGCCAGCCACGCATGCCTAAGCTGGCACATACATACTGATACTGTTGTTCAATGTGCAGCATTGGCTGCGCTAGCGTTTTGATCACGTAAGGCAAAGCCATCAAACCGTTCACCAAAATCACGACAAAAAATGCCAAGCTAAAAACATCGGTAAATGCGCGCAGTAGTAAGAATAAACCGGTGCTAATCACCAGACCTGGAGTCACCAAAATAATGGTGCCGATTAACTCTATCTGATCGGCTCGCGTGTTTTTGTACTGCAACCGCCAACGGCGACTGGTCAATAGTATGGACACCCCTGCAGCGACCGCAAGCACGCTAGCGACACAGGCGACTTTGAGGGAGTTCAATAGCGCAAACCAAAAACGCTCATCGGTTAATACTGTCCAAACTTGTTGGTTGATGCCACTCAGTAACACCATCAATAACGGCGGTATTACCAGTAAAAAGGCACCTATGATCCAAAAGCTATCCCAAGCTTTTGACCACCCATGATCCTTCGTTAAATATTGCTGTACCGATGTGCTTCCAGCACTGATAGAAACAGGCCTTGTTAACTTCTGCACTCCAATAGCAAGCAGTCCACATAACAGCATCTGCCACAGCGCCAATAACGCCCCAGCTTGTAAATCAAAATCAAACTTAATCGCTTGGTAAATGGCCAATTCAATGGTGGTGGATTTTGGCCCGCCCCCCAACGCCATTACAGTGGCAAAACTGGTAAAGCACAACATAAACACCAACCCACAAACGTGGGGAAGCTGCTGCCTTAAACGCGGCCATTCTACCCAGCGAAACTTATCCCAATGGCTCATCCCAAGATGCGCGCAAAGCTTATGCTGCTCGGCAGGAATAGAGTCCAAGGCTTGCAGAAGCAATCGTGCCGCGTAAGGTAAATTAAAGAACACATGGGCGAGTAAAATGCCGTTCAAACCGTAAATAGAGAATGGCAGTTTAGTGTCGAAACTTTGCAACCACTGCGCCAACAAACCACTGTTGCCATAAATCGCTAACAGCCCAAAAACACCAACCAAAACCGGCAAAACCAGTGTCGATGCAAACAGCTTAAGCAGTAATGATTTACCAATAAATTGGCGACGCGAAAGTGCGTGCGCTACTGGAATGGCAAAGCCAACACTGAGCAATGTGGAAAGAAACGCTTGGTAGAAACTGAACTTGGTGACATGTTGATAGTACGGGTCGCCCCATACCACAGACACATCAAGTGAAGGGGCTTGAACAATCAAAGCACCTAGGGCAGAAATAACAAAGGTCGCGATGATCATCGCGACCCCTAAACCTATTTTTGGAACAGAATTCAAAGGTAAAACCTATCTCATTCAGATGAGGATTGGGACGTCAGCTAAAACGTCAATGCGCTTTGCCATTCGCGAATCCAAGACTTACGCATTTTTGCCACTTCATCAGCACTAAAGCTCAACGACTTGCTTGGAACACTCAAAGTTTCAAAACCTTTAGGTAACTCAACGTCAGTGACTGGGTACATCCAGTTACCCGTTGGCATCGCCGATTGGAACTCATCACTTAAAATGAAACTCATAAATTGATCAGCAAGTTCTGAATTTTTTGCCCCTTTCACTTTGGCGGCTACTTCAACTTGCATGTAGTGGCCTTCAGCAAAATTCGCCGTAGCAAACTTCGAATCGTTTTCCGCAATTAAGTGGTACGCAGGTGAAGTGGTGTAAGAAAGCACTAAATCGGACTCACCATTGAGGAACATAGAATACGCCTCAGACCAACCTTTCGTGACCGTTACGGTTTTGCTCGCTAGCTTCTGCCACGCTTGCGTCACATCGTCGCCATAAATAGATTTCATCCATAGCATTAAGCCTTGGCCCGGCGTTGAAGTCCGCGGATCTTGGTAAATCACTTTCAGATCGTCGCGCGTTTCCACCAGCTCTTTCATGCTTTTCGGCGGATTAGCCAGTTTCTCTTTGTTGTACACAAACGCGAAGTAGCCGTAATCGTACGGTACAAACGTCGTGTCACTCCAACCGTTTGGTAACACTGTGTTAGCCGTATCCACATTGTGCTCGGCAAGCAGATCGGTTTTCTTCGCTTCTGCCATCAGATTGTTATCCAAACCTAATACGATGTCCGCTTTGCTATTACCGCCTTCAAGACGAAGACGATTCAGAATCGACACACCATCGTCCAACGCTACGAAGTTAACGTCACAGCCACATTTTGCTTCAAAAGCTTGCTCGATTTTAGGACCCGGCCCCCAATCTGCGGCAAAAGAGTCGTAGGTATAGATGGTTAATGTGTTTTCAGCGGCAAACGCTGAAGTAGAGGTGATTGCAGCTAGGGCAATCAGATTTAGAGTGGGTTTCACTGCTCGCTCTCCATGAGTATTTCAGAGAAATAAGTTGAGCGGCACAGGGTTTGAGGCGGCTATTAAGGACTTCCAATATCCAGACTCAATTCCTACGCCAGCATTATCTGGTTCAGGTAATACGGGTCCCTAGTTAAACACTTAGGTCTCAGCGCCCCAATGCATTGATTGACTCAATGCTAAATGGGTTTGCTCCCCGATGAGTTGGATGGATTGTAAAGGTATTTGAGTGGTTACACAATCAGCTCACGAGCGCTGGTCATAACCCCAACGAGGCACCAAACCTTGCTCAATACCTAAGTGGTCAAGAATTCTCGCCACCATAAAATCCACTAAGTCTTCAATACTCTTTGGCTGATGATAGAAGCCTGGAGCTGCTGGCATGATGGTGACGCCCATTTGCGACAGTTTGTGCATGTTCTCCAGATGTAGCGTTGAAAATGGTGTTTCGCGAACCACGAGCAACAGCTGCCCGCGCTCTTTCATTACCACATCAGCGGCCCGCTCGATCAAGTTATCTGACATACCATGCGCAATCGCTGCAACGCTTCCCGCAGAACATGGGCAAACCACCATTTGCTTTGGTGCAGCAGAACCAGACGCAACCGGTGAGAACCAGTCATCTTTACCGCAAACGGTGATGTTATCGGGATTGCAGTTCAGGTGCTCTACCAATGCTTGCTGCGCCGCTTCTGGGCCACTTGGTAGCTTAAGATTATGCTCGGTTGCCATCACAACACGAGCTGCCGAAGAAATCAGAACGTAGACATGATAATCCGCCGCAACCAAGCATTCTAAAAGACGAAGGCCGTAGGGAGCACCAGAAGCACCCGTTAATGCCAACGTGATGGCTTTTTTATGAGAGGGTTGTGTTTTGTTTTGCATATCAATCAGGCTTTTTGTTTTAACTGCTCAAGAAGTTTTCCGTGAATACCACCAAAGCCACCGTTGCTCATGACTAGAATTTGGTCACCTGGTCGCGCACGTTCGACGATCTTGGCTACAAAGTTATCTATATCCGCATCGACAAACGCTGGCTGTGTGCATTGGTCGGCAATGTCTTGCACAGACCACTCGATATTATCTGGCTGGAACAAGAAGACTTCATCTGCACTGTGTAGTGACTCTGCAAGTGTGTTTTTGTGTACACCTCGCTTCATGGTGGCAGAACGCGGCTCCAACACAGCAAGGATGCGTTTTTCACCTACCTTGTTACGCAAACCGCCGACAGTAAGTTCAATTGCCGTTGGGTGATGCGCAAAATCATCGTAAACCGTCACACCTTGTTCTTCACCTTTCAGCTCTAAACGGCGCTTGGTATTGATGAAACGCCCTAATGCCTGGCAAGCAAGATCCGGAGTGACTCCAACATGTCGTGCAGCAGCGATTGCCATCAGCGCATTATCCACATTGTGGTCACCCACCAAATTCCATTCGACGGTACCAACCTTCTCACCTTGCAACGCAACGTCAAATTTTGAGCCATCAAGCACTAATTTGTGCGCTTGCCAGTCACCATTCTCACCAGAGAACTGTTTTTCAGTCCAGCAACCACGCTCTAATACATCCGCTAACGCTTGATCCTGCCTCGGCGCTAAGATCAATCCATTGCCCGGTACAGTTCGCACTAAATGATGGAATTGGCGCTTGATCGCTTCTAGATCATCGAAGATGTCGGCATGATCAAACTCAAGATTGTTCATGATTAAAGTGCGAGGATGGTAATGCACAAACTTAGAACGCTTATCGAAAAAAGCACTGTCATATTCGTCCGCTTCAACGACAAAAAACATGCTTTCACCCAAACGAGCAGACACTCCGAAGTTACCGAGTACCCCACCGACTAAGAAACCCGGTTGATAACCACAATCTTCAAGTATCCAGGCAAGCATGCTCGACGTGGTCGTTTTCCCATGTGTACCCGATACCGCCAATACCCAACGATCATGCAGCAAAAACTCGTTGAGCCACTGCGGGCCAGAGGTGTAACGCATGTTAGTGTTGAGCACATGCTCGACACAAGGGTTGCCACGGCTCATCGCATTACCAATCACCACAAGATCTGGTTGAGGGTCGAGTTGAGACGGGTCAAAGCCTTCAATAATTTCAATACCTTGAGACTCAAGCAGTGTGCTCATTGGCGGATAAACGTTGGCATCAGAACCAGTGACTTTATGTCCTAATTGGCGCGCTAGAATCGCTGCGCCGCCCATAAATGTGCCACAGATACCCAAGATATGAATGTGCATAAGCTAAACCTTGTAATGCGTTTTTTAATGCTTTCATTATCGCGATTACCGCCTGAAAAGCGAGTGACTTTAGCCTTCTTCTTGCAGTCCCTTTCACAAATATGACAAGGTTGAACACAGACTGTACAACCTCTTGCTTACTGATGAATCCCTCAAACAAGTCTACAAATAAATTGAGATCTCAAACAGTTACTTCATTACCATTAAAAAGATCTGCGACTTAAACTTACATCCAGCGCAATCGTTTAACATCCATAAAGAGATGCTCACTTGCGCACTACCCCCAATGAAATGAAAATGTAAGGATTAACCATGTCAGGACTGCGCACCCTAGGCGAGTTCATTGTCGAAAAACAAGCGGATTTCCCCCACGCTAGCGGTGATCTATCATCCCTTTTAGCCTCCATTCGTTTAGCTGCAAAAATCGTTAACCGCGAAATCAACGCAGCGGGTCTCGGTGATATCACTGGTGCTGTAGGCACGGAAAATGTCCAAGGTGAAGATCAGCAAAAGCTCGATGTTTACGCGAACGATAAGTTCAAAGCCGCGCTTGAAGCTCGTGATCAAGTGTGTGGCGTTGCCAGTGAAGAAGAAGACGAAGCAGTTGCGTTCAATAAAGAACTCAACCAAAACGCCAAATATGTAGTACTGATGGACCCACTTGATGGTTCTTCTAACATCGATGTGAACGTCTCTGTTGGTACTATCTTCTCGATTTACCGTCGTGTTTCTCCAATCGGTACTCCACCAACTGAAGAAGACTTCCTACAACCTGGTCACAAACAAGTGGCTGCGGGCTACGTAATTTACGGCTCCTCCACCATGTTGGTATACACAACTGGTAACGGCGTAAACGGCTTTACTTACGACCCATCTATCGGCAGCTTCTGTCTTTCTCATGAAAACATGATGATTCCTGATGATGGTAAGATCTACTCCATCAACGAAGGTAATTACATTCGTTTCCCTCAAGGGGTGAAGAAGTACATCAAGTACTGCCAAGAAAACGTGCCAGAAGACGGTCGCCCATACACTTCTCGCTACATTGGCTCGCTGGTTGCTGATTTCCACCGCAACCTACTGAAAGGTGGTATCTACCTTTACCCAAGCACACAAAGCCACCCACAAGGCAAGCTACGCCTGCTTTACGAATGTAACCCTATGGCATTCCTCATTGAGCAAGCTGGGGGCATTGCATCGGACGGCGTGAATCGCATTATGGACATCAAGCCTACTGAGTTGCACCAGCGTGTACCTTTCTTTGTAGGTTCGAAGAACATGGTTCGCAAAGTTGAAGAGTTCCTTGAACTGCACCGCGACGAAGAATAATTTCAGACCTTTGTCCAACGCGGCAGGTGTTTACCTGCCGCGTTTTTGTCGCTAAAGTGAAACGCGAATTTATCATCAGATGAAACCGCTTTTGTGTGATTCATCGTTAATGAAAAGGAATATTCTAATGAGCTTAAACCATGTACCAGCAGGCAAGTCGCTGCCTGAAGATATCTATGTCGTTATCGAAATTCCTGCAAATGCAGATCCAATCAAGTACGAAGTAGATAAAGACTCTGGTGCTGTATTTGTCGACCGTTTCATGTCTGCACCAATGTTCTACCCATGCAACTATGGCTACGTGAACAATACCCTGTCTCTTGATGGCGACCCAGTCGACGTATTGGTACCAACACCATACCCACTCATGCCAGGTTCAGTCATTCGCTGCCGCCCTGTTGGCGTTTTGAAGATGACAGATGAATCGGGTGAAGATGCAAAAGTGTTTGCGGTTCCCCACTCAAAAATCTCGAAAGAGTACGAGCACATCCAAGATGTGGACGATATCCCAGAACTACTGAAAGCGCAGATCACGCAATTCTTTGAGCGTTACAAAGAGCTTGAAGCAGGCAAATGGGTGAAAGTGGATGGTTGGGCAGATGTTGCTGCCGCCAAAGCTGAAATCCTAGAATCTTACGAGCGCGCTCAGAAAAAATAAGCATCACTGCTGATACAAAACTAAAAAGAGCTGCTCTAGGGCAGCTCTTTTGCTTTCATCTTACCTGTGTCAACTAGATAGGTGCGCCTGCTGAAGACATTCGTCCAGCGTCGTAGTCATGTTGAAAGAAGGGGTCAACATCATCACAAATGCCAAAATACGGACGCCCGATAACACCGAGCATATAAGCACTTTGCTCACAATACTCTTGTTTACCTTGCTGGTAACCCGCTTGATAAGCCATTATCAGTTCTGGCGTCGCATGGTTAACATCATCCAGCTTCGCAATTCGCTCCTCAGATAACTCCCGTAATCCATCTAAAGCTGACTGCTTACCAAACACTTGCCAATCGGTCACATTATTCGAAGTCGGTAGTGTTGTTTGTGCGCATGCAGCAAGAAGCAACGCCATTACTCCAATTACGAATGCTTTCATCGTGACTCCTTAGTGTTTAGCTCGTTGCTATTGATAATGTCAGTATAGCTCACACCTTTTGACACCAATCTCCGGAAGCGATTTCTTCGGTTAACTGCTCAATATCTTGATATAAGTAGATCCAAGCTTGGCCAAAAGGCGTAACGATGCTCTCTCGGCGATATTCCACTGGCACATCTTCTAACCTATCTAGCTCCGATAAGGTTTCATCATCAATCAGATACACTTCACCTTGAATCGAGCGTTGCCCAACAGACAACGCTGGATAAGGGCCTAAGTCATACATTGCAAATTGAGCATCCGTTTCATGTAAACCAAGAAACTGCGCCGAGCGCAAATACTGATGGTTGTACTCTCCCTTGCGTAACGTGCCGTAGACAAAAATCAAATGCTGCATAACCACTCCTTAGTCATGACTGTGTATGCTTAGGTTAAAGCACTTTAATCGAACTCAAACTGATAGAGTAGGTCAACGGCGCTATCTACACCAGATACCGCTTCTAAATACAAGTCTTGCATCAATCGGTAACGCACAGTGAACTCACCTAGGGAGTTAAAGATGCCGACACCATATTTCACCTGCAAACCAGGCAGAATATAACCACTCACCGTCACTTGCGAATCATCGCCCGACCCAGCAGTGTCCAGCTGTAAATCCTGTACGCCAAAGGCTTCACCGATTTCACCAACCACACGCCCACTCTTCGCCAAGCTTAAACCAATTAAGGTAGTAGTCATTGCATTACCACCGGCTTCACCATCAATATCTTGACCACGAAGTAGATAAGAAAGTGCATTGGCTTGGTTCATCGCGGGCTCTGAGAAAATTTCTATACTCGGATCAGATGCTGGGCCTGACACTTGTACCCCCGCAATGACATCATCTTGGGTATTGTCTGGATTACGAATCGCTTTGATAGACAAGTAAGGTTGATCTGGTGGACCATTCATCAGAATCTTACCTTCTTTAATCAATAAGTCCTGACCAAACGAACGATAAGAACCGTCGACAACATTCACTTCACCAACGATGAAAGGACCTTTGTCTTTTTGTGTCACGTTTAGGTTCCCTTTCAACCCACCTTTTAAGCCAAAAGCGGCAAGTTGGAAGTCATCACCAATTTTAATGTTGATGTTCGTTTCCACATCAAACGGCATCGCAGCCACATCGTCCACTGGTTGCAAGTTTTTATCGAGAATAACGGTATCACTCGATACGCCTACTGCACTTGGTGGAAGCTCTTCGACGACAATTCTGCCCCATGGCAAATTAATATCACCCTCAATTTTCGCAAGCTGAGGAGTCACATCTATTGTCATGTCAGGCTCAACTTTGATTTTTACCATTGGAGGCAAATCAACATTGAGCTCTTTAGCAAATACACGCGCTTTAGTGCGCCAGTTCTGTAAGTCCTGCCAGTCGGCATCACCGGTAACGTTCAACTCACCATCCGGGGTTAAAATTCCAGCATCCAAGTCCGCTTGATGACCTTTAAAGTTGATGACGACCTGTCCTGAGTTTATATCTATCGGTGTGACTTCACCCTGTAGCTTCATTTGGTCAATCAAGAACTGACCGTTCACCTTCGGATGCATAACGTCACCTGATATCGCTAGGTCAGTATTCATGTTTGCTTTAAACAAGCTGTACTCACCAATCAACGGTGCCAAGAAGTCCAAGTGGAACGTAGAGAGTGAAACCTTACCATCAATAGTGGGCTTTTCAGACGAGACATTCAGTAAAGAAACCTTACCAGACAAGTCACCGTTATCTTTCACATCAAATAGCCACTCGGCATCAAGCTTGTCTTTCGCTAATGCCGCTTTAAAGTTGAAGCTTTCCCAACCGACTTTAATTGGCTGCTCAAGTGCTTGTTCAACTTGGCCTTTTGGCATATTGACACTTAAGGTTACTTCGGGCTTTTTCTCTGGTGCCCATTTAGCAAAAACCTGTGCATTAACCGAGCCTTGCAGCTTGGTTTCTGGCGGCAGGAATTGCTTGATTTGGTCAAAATCAAAATCATTGATGGCTAGCTTCGCCTGGCCACTCTTACCAACACTAATGTCTTCGGTTAGACATACGCTCGACTCCGCTTGCAACCAACAATGCGCTTGAACGTTCGCGATCTGTTTGTCGATATTGACCTTCACCGCGGTCGATTTTTGCAACGCCCACGGGCCTTGTTGCGAGCTCAGCGTCAAGCGGCGCAGCGCCCCATCCCAAATCATTTCTGGTTTCTGCTGGAATGTCCCTTCAATTTCTAAACTGGTCGACACCAGGTCAGACACTACATCGAGCGTCAGTTGATGCAGTTTTTCATCCCCAGAGACTTCAAGGTCAGCACTATCAACTTTTATGTCGTCATAGGTAATGTTGTTCGCAATTAGGCTTATGTTCGCTTTTGGTGCTGGCAGAGGCTTCACATCACCCTTTAAGGTGATCGTTTCTACGTTCGCCTGTTGCTGCCAGTTTATCTGATTTAAAGCGAGATCAAGATTGATGTCTGGTTCTTTCAAGCTACCACGTAGTGCGACTTTACCTTGCATCTTACCTGCAAGATCCGGAACACTTTTCGCAAAATCAGGGAAGTTAACCTCAACATCCATCAGAATTTGCTTATCGATCTTACCCTTTGCACTGAGTTGGTTTGGACCATGAGAAAGCGCTAAACCCTGAGTGGTAAGTTGGATGTCTTCGCCTTTGCCGTTTTTATCAGACGCTTCAAGTTGCCCTTCAACATTCAGCGGATACCCTCGCAAAATGCCGTCAATGTCTAACTTAGGCAAACTGACTTGCCAACCGCCTTGTTCTGTTAACGACCCCGAAGTCGAAAGGTTACCGCTGATATCCCCTTCAGCTTCTTTCCATTGTAAACCTGGTTGAATGTTTTTCAGGTTCAAGTCAGCTTGCCAGTTGATTGGCGCGGCCCAATTGGCCATGACTTTCCCAGAGAGTTCGCCCCCTAAGGTTTTCACTACAAGGCTTTCGAGGTCAATTTGCTCTAGCGTACCTTTGCCGTTTAGTGCGACATCAACGGCGGGAATATCTTTGCCCGAAGCTTTGGTTTCTAATGCGACTTCGTAGCCATCAAGTGAGCCTTTTGCCGCCAAGCTTGGTACAGAAACCTGGTAATCGCTTTGTCCAAATAGCGGCCATTGCGCCTGTACATTTTTAATCGCGACATCAAACGGCAACTGTGTTTTAAGCGGTTGAATATCACCTTTGATCTCCGCTTGTACAAGCTCAGAAAGCGTAGCATTTAGTGACAAATCACCAACCGAACCCGAGACCGAAAGCGACAGTTTTTGTCCCTTCGCATCCGCTTGCTTCACTAACGCGTCCAATTGCGCTTTGATAGGGTAATCAGAAGAAAGCGTCACTTGTGTGCTCAACTTGCCTTCCACTTCTGGCATGTCGAGCTCTAACGTTTTGACATCAACACGTTCACCGCCTGCTCTTGCAACCAAACCAAGATGATTGACGATCACTGGCGTTTCACCCGCCAGTTTGAAATTGTGAATATCAAGACGACGCGCTTCAACCGTCAGTGGAATCCATACTTCGGGTAACACAATATCTTGCGGCGTAACGTCAGTTTCTTTCGGCTCCTCGGCAGCCGCTTCAGGTTCAGCCTCACTTGGTGCTAAAGCCACATTAATGTCTTTCAACGCGGTAGGTGCGATCACCAAACGATCACCCTGCATCGACAAAGCGGTCGAGAATGTTTGCCAATCAATTTGATTGCCCAGCACATTGACATTGATGTCATTAAAGCTGACTTTATTAACAAAAATTGGCACTGGCGTACTGATAGAACGCAGTGGTGGTGTTTCCTCTTGCTCCTCGCTTGCTGGCGGTAGCTCTGGCATCTTAAAGTCAAGCCCCTGCAGTCTTAACTCATCGACACAGACCTTAGGGTCAAAGAAACAGCGGAAGTTCACTGCCAAAGCTAAACGCTCGACTTTGGCGTCGATATTCAAAGACTCATCGACAAAACTGACGTTATGCAGTTCGAAGCGAGGAAACAATGAACCCTGCACTTTTTCAATCTGCAATTGTGGTAATGCTTTTTCAGCTCCCCACAAGGCAAATTTGAGGCCTGGGTGGGTAAACAAAACTGTCGCGACAATAATGATGAGCAACAGCAATAGGCCAATCAAACTGAGCGACAGCCATTTGGTCCACTTAAACATCATTTTGATCATAGCTCAGGCCCCAATGAGAAGTGGATACGAAACTCTCGTTCTGGTTTTGCATCCAACCCCCATGCAAAATCAAAACTAACAGGGCCCACCGGAGACGCCCAGCGGATACCAACACCAGCACCTGATTTCCAATCTGGTGTTTCATTAAACGCATCACCAATATCGTAAAACGTTGCAGCCCACCAGTTTCCATAAACACGATATTGGTATTCTAATGTACTGCTAACAATGTATTTACCACCCGTCAAAGCACCACTCTCATCCACAGGTGAAATAGATTCATAGCCGTAACCACGAATATTATTGTCACCACCTGCGAAGAAACGCAGCGACGGTGATAGCTTTTCAAGTTCATCGGTAATATTCGCACCACCTTCTAAGCGGAACAAACCACGATGATTCTCTCCAATACCACGAATCCAAGAAGTCGAGCCAATTAAGCGGAGCACTCTAGTTTCAGAAAGCATAGCGGTATCACCATACTCAATAGTGATGCTTTGCTTGTCTCCCCACATTGGCATATTGCCCCCTCGAACCCTAGTCCGAGAAAATGTCGCACCTGGAAGTACGAAGTTGAATTCATCATCTTGTAAACCTTGCGTAAAGCTCTCGTACAAATGACGAACATAAACGGTATTATGCCAACCACCGTCTGCTAACCAATGACGCTCCACTGCAAGGTTAGACTCGATACTCTGCGTGTCACGGTTGTCTAGGTTTTTAAGCCCATATTGAACTTGATAATAATCGTTAGCGACATCTTCTAAAGGAATTTTGTAAGAAGCAGTCACGGTTTGCTCTGGCTTAGATAGGGATAAAGCGGTGTTGAAACTGTGTCCTCGGGAGCTCACCCAAGGTTTCTTCCACTTCAACGTCCCTCGAACGCCGACATCCGTTGAGTAACCAATACCCGTCTCGATCTGATTCTTGGAAGCAGGAGATAAAGACACTTTAATTGGCAAGTCTCGGCCATCATCAAGCCTATCCAATTCAGGCTCAACAAAAACTGAGGAAAACCACTCCGTATTTGATAGCTTCTGGTTAAACTCGCCCAGCTTCGAAACGTTGTATGGGTCCCCTTCTTTAAAAGGTTGTAATGATGCGACACGATCTTCCCAGATGTGGTTGCCAATAAAAGAAACGTCGCCAAAATTGAAACGTATTCCACTGCTGTAGTGCAAACGGACATTAGCTTCGTTCAGATCAGGGATAACCTCTAATCGACTTAGCGTAAACTCACCATTGAAGTAACCACGCTGAAGCGCCAAGTTACGAATGCCTGACTTAAGGCTGTCGTATTGGCCTTGATTCAAAACTTGACCAACTTTGAGCGGAGAGCGCTCAATAAGTTTTGCAAACTCTTCATCGTCCTTGGCCTCTCCAGTGATGACCACATCCATGACTTTCACTTTCACTGGCAAGCCCGGCTTGATGAGCACAATTAACTCATCATTCGCTTCAGGAATAGAGTATGAAATTTTTGCATGATAATACCCAAGCGCGTTAAGCGCTTCAGTGATACTTTGATCTAATCTCGCTTGAAAACGCAGAGAAGTGGAGTAATCCTTCTCTGGAATAGATGATAGATACGCACTGACATTCTCTTCTAAAGCGCCATCAATGCCTTTCAAAGTCAAAGAAACATCGGCATAGGCACCATGAGAAAAGGCAAACAGGCCAACAATGGTGGGGAGAGCTTTTTTTATCATGCTTTTATGGCTGAATGAGGTTAAGTAAACGTAAATAATGATAACGCCAATTAGATTCTAAGTCTGTAATATTAATAGGTTTAACGCGGTCTATGTCATCACAGCATCAGATACAGACGAAATGAAAAAGTTCGCAAATTTAAGACACGTATTGAAGGACAAATACCATGCTCAACAAACAAACATTGATCAGTATAGAAGATGCCTTGCCAGGTAGAGATCAACCAATGCAGATTGACGATCATCATTTTGTAAATAAATCTAACCTAAAGGCGCCTCTTGCGTCACACCAACAGCAGATTTTGCTCGGAATGGGCTGTTTTTGGGGCGCTGAGCGCGTATTTTGGCAACTCGACGGCGTTGTATCTACTTCGGTCGGTTACGCTGGGGGGTACACACCCAATCCCACCTATGAAGAGGTCTGTACAGGTAAAACGGGTCATACAGAAGTCGTACGAGTCGTTTTCGATGAACGCGTCATCTCATTAGAAAAGCTACTGGCTGTTTTTTGGGAAAAACACGACCCAACTCAGGGAATGCGTCAAGGTAACGACTTAGGTACTCAATATCGTTCTGCAATTTACACTTATTCGACGGAGCAACTCGAGAGCGCAGAGAAATCGAAACTCTTGTATCAACAAGCACTGCAAGAAGAGCAACGCGCGAACATCACCACCGAAATACAACCAGCAGGTCCGTATTACTTTGCGGAAACCTACCACCAGCAATATTTGGCGAAAAACCCTGATGGTTACTGTGGCATCGGAGGAACGGGAGTTTGCTTCCCACCAAGCCTCCAAGGATAAACCTAACCAGCAACAAAAAGAGCGACCGATATGGTCGCTCTTTTCTAAATCTAAGTGGGTACCAAGCTAACTAAGCCGATAATGATGCTATCACTTGGTTGACTTCTTTAAAGACGGTGAGCCTTTTATGATCGTTGACGTCAGGTAGTAACACTTTGCCATTGTCGAACTGAAAACAGCCAACCCCAACAATAAAAAACTGACCTTTGAACAACGTTTTAACAAAACGGGCCACTTGTAATGGTCGATATACAGCAAACTCACGTAGCATAACTCACCTCAATTCCTTTGAGAAAACACGGATTGCTTATTTTTCCTCTGCAATCTTAATGCGCAATTTGCGACGGAACTCATTTTAGCAAATTCTAAATATAACGCAAGATTACACCACTCCATACGTTAAATAAATGTTATCAACGGTCCTACAAATTTCTAGGATCTGGATATATACTGGAAGCTTCCAAACCTCGTACGGAATATAACAATATGAAAACTAAGACTCTCCTACCTCTACTACTGGCCTTAACGCCAAGCTTGACCTTTGCACACAACTTGTCAGTGGGAAAAAGCGTTCCTCCTGTCAATGTTGCCGCTTACGGCGAGATTGTTTTACAAGGCGAAGGCGTTGCATACCAACCCTGGGCAACTCAACATATGCAAGGCAAAGTTCGTGTTATTCAAGCCATCGCAGGCCGTAGCAGCTCAAAAGAGATGAATGCCCCTTTAATGTCGGCAATAACAGCGGCAAATTTTCCACAAGAAAGCTACCAGACCACGACTATCATCAACCAAGATGATGCAATTTGGGGGACAGGCTCGTTCGTGAAGTCTTCAGCTCAAGACAGCAAAAAAGAGTTTCCTTGGTCATCCATGGTTCTTGATGAAAATGGCGTAGTTGCTAATACTTGGGACCTGAAAGAAGAAAGTTCGGCCATTATTGTTCAAGACAAAACGGGCAAAGTTCTGTTTGTCAAAGAGGGCGCACTTGAGCAAGATGAGATAACAAAAGTCATTGAGCTTATTAAACAGAACATCTAGCTTCATTGAATGGCTCCTTGTTCCTGTTGTAAGGAGCTATATGAATTTGATTAGAAGCATGGGCAGTGATAACTCTGCTCTTTATAAGTGCGACACTTCCATCAGAGAGTATTACCAATATTTTTCGGCACGTATGTGTTGAGTTAAATTTTTCTGCTAGCCAACAAAAGAGTGAACTTTTATTCATTATGGGTGTTATATTATAACAGTCGGTAAGAGGAGCTCAGATGTACCACCACCAGCAAAAAATACTAAGATATTGGTATCGCACTGCTTTATTTTTCAGTGTTGCGTTGCTGATCGCTTGGAACTTTGCGGTTGTACTTCATCAAGTCGATCTGACGCCCGACCATCATACCCATCATCATTGCCAATTATTTTCTGGTGTTCAGCACGGTATAGCAAAGGTACAACCTACCCTCTCTACACCGACTTTTACGCGCGCCCAGCATCATCATGTTTTTTTGCATCTCGTGTACGGCGAAGAAGTTCTTGGCGCTGCTCGTGCCCCTCCTTATTTTGCTTAATTTCCAAACTATTCCACACTCAAAATTATTGAGTTCATTCCCGCACCTAGTGTGTCAGGGAACAATAACTTAGTGAAACTCGAATCTGAGCAATACCGCCTTTGGTTAATGCCAGTAAAATTAGGAAAAATACAATGTCATCAAAACACGTTTTAGCCCTTGCTATTGGCCTCACTTTATCGACAGCAGCGAATGCAAACGAATACCGCCAGCATGGTGCTCATGTGCATGGTCACGTCGAGTTTAATATCGCCCAAGATGGCAAAGATCTGTTAGTAGAGCTCACAGCTCCTGGAGCTGATGTTGTGGGTTTCGAACATGCTCCAGAAAACGCACAACAAGAGCAAGCGCTTAAACAAGCCGTCGCTACACTCGAAGACAGCAACGCATTGTTCGCTATTAACTCACAAGCTGATTGTAGTGTTGAAGAAGCTTACGTGAGCCACAACCTAAGCGAAACTCATGAGGAACATGATCATAGTGAGCACGACCATGATGACCATGCACATCACGATCATGAAGGGCACGAACACCATGATCATAATGAACATCATGATAAACATGACCACCATGACGCTCATGATGAAGCGCACGATCATGGCGGTCACGGTGAATTTTCGGTGCAATATCGCTTCAGTTGCGAACAAGTTAATCAGCTTAGCCAAATCCAAACCGATTGGTTTAACCAATTCCCAACTACAGAGTCCATCAGCGTCAATATATTCACTGATACCATGCAATCAGCAATTAAATTAAGCAAAGATAACACCCAAATCGTAATCAAATAACACGAGTGGCGTGTAAGTACCCACTTACACGCCACAGCTTTGGTGATTTAATATGACTGAAACCACACCAAATGTTGTCGAGCTAGAGGATGCCCAATTTTTCTGGCCCGGTTCAATCAACGCAACCATCCACATCCCTAAATTACACATTACACAAGGCGAGCATGTGTTTATCAAAGGTCCAAGTGGCTGCGGTAAATCGACCTTGCTCGCTTTGTTGACGGGGATTAACACATTAACTTCAGGCTCTCTATCTGTACTCGATACTGACCTTGCTAGTTTAAGTGCCAGTCAGAGAGACCGCTTTCGCGCCAATCATATTGGCTACATCTTTCAACAGTTCAATTTATTGCCGTACCTTAACGTACTTGAAAACGTATTATTGCCATGTCAGTTCAGTAAAATACGACGTGACCGTGCCCATTTAGGTGCCTCATCTCAAACATTAAATGAACAGGCTCAGGCCCTACTAGAACGACTGCACTTGCCAAACGAGCTTCATACACGCCCTGTCTCTGAATTGAGTATTGGTCAACAACAACGTGTGGCTGCGGCTCGAGCTCTGATAGGACATCCAGAGTTAGTGATCGCTG
Organism: Vibrio sp. Y176; assembly: GCF_033438945.1. Lineage (NCBI taxonomy): Bacteria > Pseudomonadati > Pseudomonadota > Gammaproteobacteria > Vibrionales > Vibrionaceae > Vibrio > Vibrio sp. Y176. Next base: position 262,065 of record NZ_JAWOQS010000004.1, read on the forward strand.
ACGAACCAACCTCAGCTTTAGACTATGACAATCGTAAAGCATTTATTGAGCTCCTTATGGAGCAAGCGAATCAAGCCAATGCCACACTGGTATTCGTTAGCCACGACCCAACACTCGAACCCTTATTCGATCGCACGCTCAATCTACCCGACATTAATCAAGTATCTAGCCTAGGAGCCATATCATGAGTGCTGTTGTAAAGCTCGCCTGGAAAAGCTTGATGAACCGCAAAGCGACGGCAATTCTAACCATCATGACCGTTGCGATTTCAGTGGTACTCCTCTTGGGCGTCGAGCGTATCCGAACTCAAGCCAAGGATAGCTTCGCCAATACAATTTCAGGCACTGACCTCATTATTGGTGGACGCTCTGGGCAAGTGAACCTATTGCTCTATTCTGTGTTTCGTATTGGTAATGCGACCAACAACATCGATTGGAAAAGCTACCAAGAGTTTGCCAATCATCGTTCAGTCGATTGGGCTATTCCAATCTCGCTTGGCGACTCGCATAAAGGCTTCCGAGTTATGGGAACCAATCACAGTTACTTTGAGCATTACAAGTTTGGAAGTAAGCAACCACTAACATTTGGCAAGGGTAGAGAATTCAATGGTTTATTTGAAACCGTGCTAGGTTCTGATGTCGCTAAACAACTTGGTTATGATATCGGTAGCGAAATCATCATTGCCCACGGCATTAGCGACGTTGGCTTTAGCCGTCATGACAATCTGCCATTTAAAGTTGTCGGTATCCTTGCTCCTACAGGAACACCAGTCGACAAAACTGTCCATGTATCACTAGAAGCAATCGAAGCCATTCACGTCGGATGGGAAAGTGGTGCGCGTTTGGGCCCGACACCCAAGGCACAAGATCTCAAAAACAGAGACTTTCAGCCCAAACAAATTACCGCTATGCTCGTTGGTTTGAAATCTCGTATTCAAACTTTCGCCCTGCAAAGACAAATTAACACCTACCCCAAAGAGCCGCTTAGCGCCATTATGCCCGGCGTTGCGTTGCATGAGTTATGGGGAATGATGTCGGTTGCAGAGCAAGCCCTAATGGCAGTATCTGGTTTTGTCGTGATTGCAGGGTTGTTAGGTATGTTAAGCAGTCTATTAACTAGCCTACAGGAACGCCGCCGTGAAATGGCGATTTTGCGTGCCATGGGAGCAAGGCCTCGTCATGTTTTCTCACTCTTAATTAGTGAAGCTAGCTTGCTTACTGCTGCTGGTATTATTACTGGCGTTACTGGGCTGTATGCCATTCTTGCTATCGCGCAGCCGATCATCCAACAGCACTATGGAATACATCTCACCTTAAGCATCTTATCTACTTATGAGTGGATGCTATTAGGTTTCGTACAATGCGCTGGTATTGTGATTGGTTTCATTCCCGCACTCCGCGCCTACCGACAGTCACTGAGTGACGGAATGACAATAAGGATTTAATAAAATGTGGAAAAAAATACTCGCAAGTTGCTTGCTGGTCGTCGCATTCACAGCGCCTGTTATGGCCAGCGAAGAACCATTGAAGCTTGACTGGATTGACCTTGTTCCAGAAAAAGAGCGTAAATTGTTCGACAGTATAGGCATGCCTGCATCTGATCACAGTGGTGGCGCAGCGCAGCAGTCCAAGATTGGTAATGTTCGACCAGAACTGAACGGAAGCCAAGTTAAAATTCCGGGGTTTGTTATCCCACTTGAAGGTGATGCCGATACCGTCACCGAATTTTTATTGGTGCCATATTTTGGAGCTTGTATTCACGTGCCACCACCGCCTCCAAACCAGATCATTTACGTGAAGTTTCCGAAAGGCGCGCCTGTTCAAGAGTTGTGGGATGTTATATATGTGGTTGGAACGTTGAAAACCGAGACGATAAACCACGAACTGGCAGAAACGGCTTACGTTATTGAGGGATCAGAAATAGAAGCCTACGACGATATGTAATTTAAGTCGTCGATAAGCCTCGCTACACCTAAGGCGTCACACTGGCGCCTTTTTTAGCTTTGTGCTACACGATATAACGAGATAAATACGCTAATACGCCCACATAAATAACCAAAAGAAACGCTATCGACAGGTGCTTTTTGAGTTTACCTGCTTCTGAGAACTTCATAGCCCCTCCAAAATAACGATAACAATTTTAACAACTCATTATCATTTTGAATAGCCCTATTCGTTCAAAAACTGAGAACTCCTGTCTGGTCGCTTGGTCAGATAAGGTGTAAATTTAAACGTGCGAACCGCGCAGTTCTTGGTAGGAAAACGAATGGCAGACCCGACAAAGCAACCTGTTGTCATCGAACATCAGTCAGACACAAAAAAAAATACGCAACAAGAAAAGAAACAAGGCTACATAAAAGACAGTGCTAGTAAGGTAAAAACCATAGCCCAAATACACGGTCTTGACGCCTTACTGCAAACCGAACCGCCAGCCAAATCTGCGTTTGAAAGAGCCCAATTGCGAGAGCAACGACGCCAAGAACAGCGACAAAAAAACTTAGAACAGATTTTAAAATTAGCGCACAGTTCATGCCGAGATGAGACAGCGGGAGAGCCAGACCAAGATTGGTTGCATCGATTTTTTGAGATGGCTCAAGACATCCATAACAGCGCGATGCAAAAGCTATGGGCTCAAGTGATGAAGCGTGAAGTGACCAATCCGGGTTCAACGTCCATGAAAGCGTTGAAAACCCTCAAGGATATGTCACCAAAGGAAGCACAAACTCTGCAAAGAGCCGCCTCTTTAGCGTGCAGTTTTGGAGGGGATCACAGCAGAAAACTGCTGATTGGTTACAAAGCGCAAGGAGGCATATTTAGCTTCGGCAAGCGAGACGTCGCTAACAGCCTAAATATGGGAAGTTTTCAACTGCCGTATTCAAGCTTGTTGCTCTTAATTGAATTAGGGCTGCTGCACAGTGCCGAACTTGAATCTGGCGAAATTAGTATCGAGACACCGTTGGTCCTTACCTACCAAGGTAAAAACTTGTCACTGAACGTAAACAGTAAAGGTGTCCGCCTTTTATATTACCGCTTCACACCGACAGGTAATGAGCTCTGTACCTTACTCGGAAACAAACCACATGCCGAATACTACGATCAAATGCTTGCACTGTTAAATCATAGGTTTAGTGTCCATAGTGAAGCTAAAAGTACGGTTCATCATACCGTCTAGCCAGCTTGAGAAGCATTTGATCACCTATGATCCAAATACTTCTCCAGCTGCTCAAAGAGCTTTAGGTCACCTATGATCTAAATGCTTTTTTATCGGATCACACCGCGTTGTTTAAGATCGATTAAGCACAAATCCACCAGCTCATCGACACTCTTTTCTCCCGCGGGCAAATCGATTTCAGGGTTCTCTGGCGCTTGATATTCCGAATCAATACCAGTGAAATTAGGAATCTCTCCCGCACGGGCTTTACGGTATAAACCCTTAGGATCTCGACCTTCGCAAACCTCTAGAGATGCATTGACATACACTTCGATAAACTCGCCTTCTGGCAATAAATCGCGTACTAACTTCCGCTCTGCACGATGCGGTGAAATAAACGCCGACAGAACAATTAAACCCGCATCTGCCATCAACTTCGCCAGTTCACCAATACGACGAATGTTCTCGCGCCGGTCCTGTTCAGAAAAACCTAAATCGCTACACAAACCATGTCGTACATTGTCACCATCCAATAAATAGGTGTGGTAACCCAATGCTGCAAGGCGATTTTCCAACGCCCCTGCTACGGTTGATTTACCCGCTCCAGATAGACCAGTGAACCACAATACGGCAGGTTTTTGCTTCTTTAATTCAGCACGAAACTGTTTATCAACCGAATGCTGGTGCCAAACAATGTTTTCATCTTTTACCGTCGTTTCGGCAGTCATAACGTATCCTTGTAAATATCGGAATTAAAACGGGAAAAAGACCGGGATCAAAGTAAGTACTAATACAGAGTACACAATCGAAATTGGCACTCCAATTCTCACGTAGTCGGTCAATTTGTAATTTCCTACGCTGTAAACCAGCAGGTTAGTTTGGTAACCGTAGGGAGAGATAAAGCTCGCACTCGCGCCGAACAAAACCGCCATGATGAATGGCATCGGATCCACGCCATAACCCACCGCCATGCTATAGCCGATAGGAAAAGAAAGCGCAGCCGCGGCATTGTTTGTCACCAATTCAGTGAGTACCAATGTCATGATATAAGTCGCCACCAAGGCACCAAATACTCCCCAGCCATTAAACGCTTCAATAAACATCACTCCCATTCTTTCTGACAATCCAGAAGAGATCATCAGTTGAGCAATAGACAAAGCGGAACCGACAATCACGACGATATCGATCGGAAAACGGCGGCGCAGTTCTGAAATCTGCACAATACCAAACGCAATAAGCGCGATAAGGTACGCAGCTAGACCTTTAATAATCGGTACTAACTCTAATAGAGCGCATCCAATTACGGCTGCAAAGCCCAGTAATACAATGGAAGACTTATTCGTATCAAGCCGAGCGCTAGAGTCCAAGTCATGCACTAAAACAAACTCTTTACGATGAGCTCGGCGTTCAGACTCAAAACGCTTTCCTGGAACTAGAACTAACGTGTCTCCTGGCGCTAAGGTAATACTACCCAAGCCACCTTCTAGGCGTTCGTGGCCTCGGCGAATCGCCACAACAACGGCATCGAATCGGTCGCGGAATCGGCTTTCTTTGAGGGTTTTGTAGCAAAATGTCGCCGACGAGCTCACCACAACTTCGATAAAGTTTTGCCCATTTAAGTGCTGCTGACCAAACAACTTGAGACCCGGAATTTCTTGCAGGGTCGCGACGCTCTCAACATCGCCACAAAATAACAGGCGGTCTTTTGCATTGAGCACAAAATCCGGTCCCACAGAAGAAACAGTAACACCATCGCGCACCACTTCTGCAAGAAACAGTTTGCGCAGCGCACGTAAATTATTCTCGCTGATCGTACGCCCAACTAGCGGTGATCCAGGCTCAACGCGAGACTCAAGAAAGTAAGGTAAATCTTCTTGGTTTTGATCATCATAATTCGGTAGCAAGTAGCTCAGTGGGATAAGAATCAGCATCCCTCCCACCAGCACAGCCAAACCTATCATCGTAGGTGTAAAAAAGCTCAGGCTCGGTAAGCCTGCGTCTTCGACAAAGCTGTTGATGATTAAGTTAGTCGACGTACCAATCAAAGTTAACGTGCCACCAAAAATGGCGGCGTAAGACAAGGGAATAAGTAATTTCGAAGGTGCATGCTGCTGATTACGCTTAATCGCCCCAATCAATGAGACAACCACAGCGGTATTATTCGTAAATGAAGAGAGCAAGGCGGTCGATACACCGAGCTTAGCAATCACGCTGCCTAACTGGCCCTCAGAGATACTTCGGCTCACCCAACTGATCAGCAGTGTTTTTTCTAGAGCACAGGATGCAAGAATCAATAGAACCAGGGTTAACAATGAAGAGTTGGTAAAATTGGATGCGATAGTGGCTGAATCCATCATCCCAGCCATGAATGCAATAAAAGCGGCACCCGCAAAGACGTAACTAGGCTTAATTTTCGTGACAAGCAAGCAAGTGATAATGCCAAGCAAAATCGCTAACACAAACCCTTGTTCCCACATAGCCTTTCCTTACCAAATAGCCCCAAAGGGCACAACAACGACTCATTTATCCATGAAACACCGACAAACGAGTAAACAGACAAAAATCAGCGCAAGCGAAAAGAACATCAGAATGCTCGGTTTTCTTGGGCTCCACCGAAGCATTCTGGTATTAGGAGAATACCTAACGACATTTCGCAATTCAGTTAGGTAGCGACGCCCCAAGTACAACAGCAGACAGAGCCTGAAATTATCGTACTTGGGTAAGCCAGTTACTTTTTCAGAAACTGGCTGACGTCTTTTGCTTCCCAGTGTGGGAAGTGTTTACGGACAAGCGCATTAAGCTCAACTTCAAACGCAGAGATGTCCGTCAAATCGCGCTCAACCACGGCGAGGCTCTCTTTAACCATGCCGGCACCAACCGTCACGTTTGTCAGACGATCGATAATGATAAAGCCACCGGTATCTGCACAGTCTTGATAATTGTCCAGCGCGACTGACTCATTAAGAGACCATTCACACAAACCAATACCATTCAATGGCAGCTCTGCCGAGCTATGAGTCGAGAGATTATTAATGTCATATTGATGACGAATCGCTTCAACATGACCTACGGTTTTCTTACCTGCGATTTTGATGTCATAGTCACGACCCGGTTGCAGGGGTTGCTCTGTCATCCATACCACATCGGCAAGCAAATGGTTTGTGGTTTCCACTTGAGCATTATCTAGAACAATCAAATCGCCACGGCTAATATCGATCTCATCGCTTAGCGTCAGAGTGACAGCTAATCCGGCACGAGCTTCTTCGATATCACCATCAAATGTCACAATACGAGCCACAGTTGACGTTTTACCCGATGGCAATGCTTTAATGGCATCACCGACTTTGATCGAACCAGAAGAAATGGTCCCCGCAAAACCACGGAAATCTAGGTTAGGACGATTAACGTATTGCACAGGGAGGCGGAATTCACCCGCGCCTTTTTCTTGATCCACATCGACCGTTTCAAGAAGCTCAAGCAATGATGGGCCTTTAAACCAAGTCAGGTTTTGGCCTTTATCCACCACATTGTCCCCTTCAAGCGCTGAGATCGGGATGATTTGAATATCAATATCCCCTGTCAGATTCTCAGAGAACTTCAGATACTCATCGCGGATCTCTTCAAAGCGCTCTTGGGAGTAATCCACTAAGTCCATCTTGTTGATCGCCACAACAAAGTGCTTCAAGCCCAACAGGTTGGAAATGAAAGAGTGACGACGAGTTTGATCGAGAATGCCCTTACGTGCATCAACCAGAATCACAGCTAAGTCACATGTCGATGCACCTGTAGCCATGTTACGTGTGTACTGCTCGTGTCCAGGAGTATCTGCAATGATGAATTTACGTTTCTGCGTCGAGAAATAGCGGTAAGCCACATCAATCGTGATCCCCTGCTCTCGCTCAGCTTGTAAGCCATCGACCAACAACGCAAGGTCGGGCTTTTCACCCGTGGTACCCACACGTTGGCTGTCTGAATGCACTGCCGCTAGCTGATCTTCATAAATTTGTTTTGAGTCATGGAGTAAGCGACCGATTAATGTACTTTTACCGTCATCCACCGAGCCACAAGTCAAGAATCTAAGTAACGACTTGTACTGGTGTTGTGTTAAATAGCCTTCGATACCAAGCTCGGCTAATTGAGCTTCAACTGCACTGTTCATTATCTTTCCTTAGATCCTTTAGAAGTAACCTTGACGTTTCTTAAGCTCCATCGATCCTGACTGATCGTGGTCGATCGCTCGGCCTTGGCGCTCACTCGACGTTGCCACCAGCATCTCTTCGATAATGCCAGTTAAAGTGTTTGCTTCAGACTCGATGGCCCCGGTCAATGGATAACAACCAAGGGTACGGAAGCGCACGCTCTTCTCTTCAATCACTTCACCCGGTTGAAGCTCCATACGATCATCATCCACCATGATCAGCATGCCATCGCGTTCAACAACTGGGCGTTTGTCCGCGAGGTAAAGCGGCACGATCTCGATGTTTTCTAAATAGATGTATTGCCAGATATCAAGCTCAGTCCAGTTAGACAGTGGGAATACACGAATGCTCTCACCCTTATTAACCTGACCGTTGTACGTCTTCCATAGCTCAGGACGTTGGTTTTTAGGATCCCATGTATGGTTCTTATCGCGGAATGAATACACGCGCTCTTTCGCCCGTGATTTCTCTTCGTCGCGGCGCGCACCACCAAAGGCAGCATCAAAACCGTACTTGTTCAGCGCTTGTTTTAAGCCTTGAGTCTTCATGATGTCAGTGTGCTTAGAAGAACCATGAACAAACGGGCTACAGCCCATGGCTAGACCTTCTGGATTCTTATGTACCAAAAGCTCAAAACCGTATTTGGCCGCGGTGCGATCACGAAATTCAATCATCTCGCGGAACTTCCAATCGGTGTCAACATGCAGCAATGGAAATGGAATCTTACCTGGGTAAAAAGCTTTACGCGCAAGGTGCAGCATCACTGATGAGTCTTTACCAATCGAATACATCATGACTGGGTTATCAAACTCAGCCGCAACTTCACGGATGATGTGGATACTCTCCGCTTCGAGTTGTTTAAGGTGAGTTAAACGTTGTTGGTCCATGTTTTGTATTTCCTTTTTAAGCTTGAAGGCGCATTACGTCTCTAATCTTTGGTCTGAAATTATATGGAGTTGGCAATAGCACTTTTGTTGAATTCAGTACTAGACAAAAACCAGTCTAACTTTTGAGACAGTCGCACTACCTCTCCGACAACAATCAAAGATGGCGACTGTGCTTCCTTCGATAAATCAGAGAGTTGGGAGAGTTCTCCCGTAAATACTTTTTGTTGAATCTGCGTGCCACGCTCAATAATGGCAATCGGAGTCGACGCTGAACGACCATGCTTAATGAGTTGATTCTGAATATAGTGTGATTTCATCAGCCCCATGTAGATCACTAAAGTCTGATTCCCACGCGCCAACGTGGACCAATCCATCTCATCACTTTCTTCTTTCAAGTGGCCAGTCACAAAGATGGCCGATTGCGCATAATCACGATGAGTCAGTGGAATACCAGCATAAGCGGTTGCGCCAGCTGCTGCGGTAATGCCAGGGACAACTTGAAAACGAACGCCGGCATCAGCAAGCACTTCTAACTCTTCACCACCACGACCGAATACAAACGGATCCCCACCTTTAATGCGCACTACTTTGTAGCCCTGCTTGGCAAAATCCACCAAAAGCTGATTCGTCTTCTCCTGCGGCACACTGTGATGCCCAGCTCGCTTCCCAACGCACACCAAAATCGTATCGCTTGGAATCAATGCCATGATTTCTTCAGACACCAAGTAGTCGTACAAAACCACATCAGCTTGCTGCAAGCAGTTCAGTGCTTTCACCGTCAGAAGTTCAGGATCGCCTGGTCCTGCACCTACTAAGGCGACTTCACCAGGCTGTAGCGATTGCTTTGCAAAACGAGTAACACCAGCGACTGGGTTGTCAGAAACTAACCGGGGCTTTGGTTTAGGAAAAGAAGTGACTGAATCGTTCGTTGCCATGTGCTTGCTCATCGTCCATTGATATCGTTATGCAAGCATTATGGCGGGGCGTTTATATTACCTGAAATTCTAAAATTTCATTTTTTATTCAAAAATCTGCTAAGAAGTTTTTGTTTGGTCTCATTCAAAAGCGTGAAAAAGTCGGCGGTTAATATGAATAAGGTTCAGTAAACTGATTAATGTTCACAGTTTTCTGTATCTTTATCATCGAGTTGCATCTGTGTTTGATACATTACGCAGTACGATTTCCCCTTATCATTGAATTGGAGCACCAAATGAAAGTGGCAGTTCATCCTATTTCCCTCGCAGTATTAAGTGGCATGCTAACGCTTGCTGGCCCAACAATGGCCGATACCATCAAGCTTCGTATTATCGAAACCACCGACATTCACACCAACGTGATGGATTACGATTACTACAAAGACCAACCATCACAGCAAATCGGTTTAAGTCGCGCAGCGACAATAGTGAAACAAGCTAAGTCCGAGACAGAAAACACGGTACTAGTAGATAACGGTGATTTAATTCAGGGCAGCCCAATGGGCGATTACATGGCGGCAAAGGGGATTAATCCCGGCGACGTGCACCCAGTCTACAAAGCGATGAACAAGCTAGACTACGATGTGGGCAACATTGGCAATCATGAGTTCAACTATGGCTTAGATTTCCTACAAACGACGTTGAAGGGGGCAAACTTCCCTTACATCAATGCAAACGTATTTGATAAACAAACCGGTGAGCATTACTTCAAGCCTTACCTCATCAAAACTCACACATTTAAAGACACAGACGGCGAAGCGCATCAAATAAAAGTGGGTTACATCGGCTTTGTACCACCACAAATTATGGTATGGGATAAGAAGAACTTAGAAGGCAAAGTCTTTGCTAAAGACATTAAGGAAACAGCAGAGAAACTGATTCCTCAAATGAAGAAAGAAGGCGCAGACGTGATTGTGGCGATTCCACACTCGGGCATTTCTACTGATCCATACAAACTAGGCGCTGAAAACTCTGTTTACTACCTCACAGAAGTTGAAGGTATTGATGCGATTGCTTTTGGCCACTCTCACGCCGTCTTCCCAGGGAAAGACTTCGCAAACCTACCTGGTGTTGATATAGATAAAGGGACCATCAATGGTGTAACGTCCGTGATGCCGGGCCGCTGGGGAAGTCACGTAGGTGTGATGGATTTGATGCTGAAAGAGAAAGACGGCAGATGGCAAGTCGTCGAAGGCCAAGCAGAAGCACGCCCTATCTTCGATAAAGTAAATAAGAAGTCATTAGCTAAAGCCGATGCAGATATTGTGAAAGCGTTAGAAGAAGATCACAAAGGCACTCGTGAATTTGTAAACCAACCAATCGGCAAAGCAAATGATGTCATGTACAGCTTCTTGGCATTAGTGCAGGACGACCCCACCATTCAAATCGTTAACCTTGCTCAGAAAGACTACGTAGAACGCTTTATTCAAGGCGACCCAGACCTTTCTGACATTCCAGTACTGAGTGCGGCAGCACCATTTAAAGTCGGCGGTCGTAAGAACGATCCGAATAACTTTACAGAAGTAGAATCCGGTCAGCTCACCTTTCGTAATGCGGCCGATCTTTACTTATATCCAAACACCTTGGTTGCGATGAAAGTGAAAGGTAAAGAAGTTCGCGAATGGCTAGAGTGCAGTGCGGGTCAATTCAACCACATCGACATCAACAATCCTGAACCGCAATCTTTGATTGATTGGGATAATTTCCGTACGTACAACTTCGATGTTATTGATGGGGTTAACTACCAAATCGACATTACCCAACCGCCGAAGTACGATGCGGATTGTAAAGTGATTAATCCAGATTCTCAGCGCATTGTGAATCTGACGTTCAATGGTAAGCCTGTCAATCCGAAGCAAGATTTCATCATCGCAACCAATAACTACCGTGCTTATAGCAATACTTTCCCTGGTACAGGCCCAGATTTCATTGCATTTGACGCACCAGATGAAAACCGCTCTGTCGTCGCCACTTATATTTCTCGCGTGAGTGAAGAAAAAGGAGAAGTGACACCAAGCGCTGACAACAACTGGTCTTTCGCACCGATTAAGTCCGATAACAAGCTAGATATTCGTTTCGAAACCTCCCCTAGCGATAAAGCGGCGCAGTTCATCAAAGAGAAAGGACAATACCCAATGAAACGCGTGTCAACAGACGACATTGGTTTCGCAATTTATCAAATCGATCTGAATAAATAAGGTTGATTTGACAGCAACACTAAGCGGCTCTCATGAGCCGCTTTTTTGTTATCAATAAAACCCGTTAAAATAAAGAAAACCGTTTCCGAGTTATCACATGCACAGCGATCTTTTTTCAGACTTAGTCAATCATGGCTTTTTAGAGACAGAAGCAAACCAACTTATTGAAAATGGTGAGTTGCTCGAACTGCCTACACGCCACATTCTTAATCACCAAGGAGAGTTGAGCTCACACCTTTACTTCATCATTGAGGGGTTATGTCACGCAAGCTATCTCACTGAGCACGGCAAAGAATTCAGTAAAGAATTTTATTGGGAGAAGGACTGGGTTATCGGGTTTGAGAGCATAATAAAGGACCAACCTTCGCCTTACTTATTGGAAACGCTGAGCGCTTGTCAGCTATTTTGCTTGCCAATTGAAACGTTGCATCACTGGCGAGCAGAAAAGCACGCCATTTACTTAAAGCTACTCGAAAACCAACTGGTTAATAAAGAGAATAAAGAACGCTTTATGTTGCTCTACTCTCCAGAGGAACGATATCAATTATTTTGCGCTCATTACCCAGATTTAAAGCAACGTATTACCGATAGTCAAATTGCGGCCTACCTAGGCATTACGCCAATCAGTTTGAGTCGAATCAAAGCACGCTTAACCAAAGATCACACTCTCAAATAAACTCAAAAAAGAAAAAAGCTCTTCAAACGAAGAGCTTTTTCTCTGCTATTTGAGCTATTTAAGAATTCGCGCCCGGAACTGGCGCCCTTTCATCTTGCCGTTACTAATGGTTTGTAGAGCCTTTTTAGCCACAGATTTTTCGACGGCAACATAAGCGCGCACAGGGAACAGGTGAATCTTTCCGACTTGAGAGCCTGGAATACCATTTTTTCCTGTCAAACAACCTAAAATATCACCCGGTCGTACTTTCTGTTTCTTACCGCCATCAATATTAATCGTCACCATCTTCGCTTGGTATGGCTGCTGATTTGATTTGGCAGGCAATGTTGCTGGTACCACGTCCATCTCTAGGTATTCTTCAATACGAGCTACACGTAAACCGTCTTTCTCACCAAAAAAGCTGAACGCTAAACCTTTACTACCCGCACGACCTGTACGACCAATACGGTGCACATGAACCTCAGGATCGCGCGATAGCTCAAAGTTAAAGACAGCATCAAGATTATCAACGTCCAAACCACGCGCCGCAACGTCTGTTGCAACAAGGATAGACACACTCTTGTTAGCAAACTGCACCAATGCTTGGTCGCGTTCACGCTGCTCTAAGTCCCCATGGATATCGATAACGCTGAATCCTTTGTGATGCAACTCATCTGCGACACTTTGAACTTCTTTTTTGGTATTACAAAAAACCACCGCGGACTCTGGTTGGTGAGTCAGCAGCAAATTCGCCAACGCTTCATCACGTGCTTCCGAGCCTTCAACTTTGTAGAAGTACTGCGCAATGCTTGAGGTATCATGCGTCGATTCCACCTTAATCACTTCCGGTGTCTGCATTATACGCTGCGCAATTTGCTCAATTTTTTCTGGAAAAGTAGCACTGAAAAGTAGAGTTTGACGCTGCTTTGGCGCTGCATCGATGATTGCATCTAATGCGTCTTGGAAACCCATGTCCAACATGCGATCAGCTTCATCTAGCACCAAGGTATTCAGTTCGCTAAGATCAATTCGGCCTTTTTCAAGGTGATCCAAAATACGACCAGGAGTACCAACTAGGATATGCGCACCATGCTCTAACGAACCAATTTGTGGCCCCATTGGCATCCCACCGCAGAGAGTAAGCACTTTAATATTATGAATGCCGCGACCTAAAGTACGAATTTCCTTCGCTACTTGATCTGCAAGCTCACGTGTTGGACACAATACTAATGACTGGACACGAAAGCGTTTGACGTTGAGGTTCGATAAAACCCCTAAACCAAATGCAGCGGTTTTACCTGAGCCCGTTTTACCCTGCCCGATGACATCACGATGTTTTAGGATTGCAGGCAAGCTCAAAGCTTGAATTGGCGTCATGTGGGTATAGTTCAGGGAATCAAGTGTGGCGAGTAACGCTGGGTTAAGCCCAACTTGATCGAATGTTTGTTTGCTCACGGGGATATCCTCAGGTGAGATGGAAAGAGGGCACATTATCACCAGATTTGGTGGGAAAACCAGTGCTAATTAACCTTTGTTAATGAGTATGAGCTCAAAACAAAGTAAAGTCAGTCACTCTATTCTCATTACGGATAACAACATGCTCACTTGGATTACTTTGCCCTTTGCTCAGCTAACAACCACGCAGCTGTATGAAATGATGAAATTGCGTGTGGATGTATTCGTTGTTGAACAAACCTGCCCTTACCCTGAACTTGATGGTAAGGACACGCTGGAAGGCGTTTATCATCTAATAGGCTATCACGGTGATGAACTGGTTGCTTGCGCAAGATTACTGCCCGCAGGCACTACGTATGACAATGTGAGTATTGGTCGAGTGGTGACAAAGCAGACCGCGCGAGGCGGTGGCTTAGGTCATAAGTTATTGGACAAGGCCTTGGCACAATGCGAAACATTATGGCCAGGACAGACAATAGATATAGGTGCTCAAGAACACCTCATCCAGTTTTATGCTAGTCATGGATTCAAGGTTATCTCAGAGTGTTATCTTGAAGACGGTATCCCTCATGTGGATATGCGGAAAGAATCCGTAGCGCTATAAGCTTCAACTCGATTGGTTACTATGAAAACTAATCGCTATGAAAAACTGACTAAAAAGACGCGATATCTTCGCGTCTTTTCATTTGAAGCATTTACTTGTTACGTCCAAAGGTCCCATCCGATAAACGGAAAAACATAACGGACCGCCCGCTTTTTTCCAGCTGTAGCATATCTAACTCACCTTCGTCACTAAGCTTAAAGCGAATCAATTGTCCCTGCTTTATTTGGCTTAGCGGCTTATCACTGCCTTCTATTTTGACCAGAGCGCTAAGATCCGCCATAGAGAGCTGATTACTTCTGAAAACCTGCGCTAATGTATCACCATTTTTAACCGTGTACTCTTTCCAGTCTTCAGATTTCGGTCCAGAGTTCTGAGAGGTTCGCTGCTGGCTTAAACTCTGCGCGTTCAGCTCAATCGCTACGCGTTGATGATCGACCTCAGTCTGCTCAACTGGCTGGTCTGTTTTATTCGGCAAAGGAATAACAAGGAGTACCAGAATCAATGGCACTAAGACCATCAAAGCACGCTGGTGAAATTTAGGCAGACGCAACCAAAACTGCTTAACAGGCTGTATACGCTCCAACCATTGCTCTTTGTTGAACGGCTGCTTCCAGTCGATAGCAGCGAATTTTTGTTTAACCAATTCGACATAGTCGACTTGCTGCTTTTTCTTTCTGCGACGATTCATTGTAATGAGTCCCTTAATACTTCTACGGTCAGTATAAAAATACCGACGCGGAGAGTATATGTTTTTCACCAAACTAAAATGGAATTGGGATTAAATTAGCAGAAATTTCACTTGGAGTAAGAGATAAGTCACAACCTGGCCGCCTCAATTAAGCATTCAGTCGCAATCATTTAAACCTAAGCTCGAAACTGATATCCTGTTACCTTTATCACTCCTAATAAGAGCGACATTCATGTCTGAAATTAAATTTGAAACTGCAGAACAAAAAGCAAGCTACGGCATTGGTCTGCAAATGGGTCAGCAACTTGCAGGCTCTGGTCTTGAAGGTCTTAGCGTTGATGCTATCGCAGCAGGTATTGCAACAGCACTAACTGGTGACATGCCATCAATCGAAATTGATGAAATCAACAAAGCACTACAAGAACTTCACACTCGTGCAGAAACAGCTCGCCAAGAAGCAGCAAAAATTGCGGCAGCAGAAGGCGAAGCGTTCCTAAAAGACAACGCTCTACGACCTGAAGTTAACGTTCTAGACTCTGGTCTTCAGTACGAAATCATTTCTGAAGGTACTGGTGCAGTTCCTACAGCAGAAAGCTCTGTTCGCGTTCACTACCACGGTGAGCTAACTGACGGTACTGTATTCGATAGCTCTGTATCTCGCGGTCAACCTGCTGAATTCCCTGTTACAGGTGTAATTAAAGGTTGGGTAGAGGCACTACAACTAATGCCTGTTGGCTCTAAGTGGAAGCTATACGTACCACAAGATCTTGCGTACGGTGAGCGTGGCGCTGGTGCGGCTATCCCTCCATTTGCAGCTTTAGTTTTCGAAGTAGAACTATTAGATATTATCTAATTGAAACCATTTTCAATTATGATTAAATAAAACGGCGCACTAGCGCCGTTTTTTTTGTCTAAACTGAATAGACTTTCTCACCTCTGAACCTTTCACTCTGATAGCCTTTAAAAATAAAATCACTTTTAAAAAACGCTCAACCTTTGGAGGTACTATGCGTAAAACACTCCTAACTCTAGCACTCCTATCAATCAACATTGGTAGTGCGCACGCATTCTTAGATTCAGTCACTCAAAAAAGTAAAGAAAGTGGCCTGATGGACATGGTCGGCAGCAGCTTGAACACCGAGTCATCTCCATTAACAGACATGCTAACTAGCCAATTACCAGTATCCACTGAGCAAGCAGCCGGAGGCAGTGGTGCGCTACTCGCTTTGGCTCAAAGCCAGCTTTCGCAAGAAAATAGTAGTGAATTACAGTCTTTGATTCCTGGACTTTCAAACTTGCAAGGAGCACAAAGCTTACTAGGAAATATTGAGAATATCAGTGCAGTAAAAAGTGCATTCGATACGTTAGGTTTAGACCCATCTATGATCAGTCAGTTTGCTCCAGTCATCTTGGATTACTTGAACAAGCAAGGCGCTAGCGAAGGGCTTCTAAGTTCGTTGGGCGGGTTGTGGAATACTAGTAAATAAGCGCAAGTGATAATCACTTTTTAAATTGCCAGTCTGCATGGGTTGAAATAAATGCAGGCTGGATATAAAGGTTTCTGAATTACAGATACAAAAAAGCCGAGCTAATGCTCGGCTTTCTCGTTCTTACGAACTGATTACTCAGCAGCTTCTTCAGCAGCTGGGCGATCTACAAGCTCAATGTAAGCCATTGGAGCTTTATCACCAGCACGGAAGCCAGCTTTTAGGATACGAGTGTAACCGCCCTGACGAGCAGCAAAACGTGGACCTAGTTCGTTAAATAGTTTTGCAACTACTTCGTTGTCACGAGTACGTGCAAATGCTAGACGACGGTTAGCAACACTGTCAGTCTTAGCTAGTGTAATCAAAGGCTCAACTACGCGACGTAGCTCTTTTGCTTTTGGCAAAGTAGTCTTGATAACTTCATGACGTACTAGAGAGCTAGCCATGTTGCTGAACATCGCTTTGCGATGTGAGCTGTTGCGGTTGAGTTGACGACCACTCTTACGATGGCGCATGACCTAATCCTTCTAACTAGTATCGATTAATCTTCAGCGATTGATGCAGGTGGCCAGTTTTCTAGGCGCATGCCCAGAGACAGACCACGTGACGCAAGTACGTCTTTAATCTCAGTAAGAGATTTTTTACCAAGGTTAGGCGTTTTAAGTAGCTCAACCTCAGTACGTTGTACTAGATCACCGATGTAGTGAATCGCTTCTGCTTTCAGACAGTTAGCAGAGCGAACTGTTAGTTCAAGATCGTCTACAGGACGCAGTAGGATCGGATCGAATTCTGGCTTCTCTTCCTTCTCCTCAGGAACTCGTACATCACGAAGATCTACGAATGCATCCAATTGTTCAGCTAGGATTGTAGCTGCGCGACGGATTGCTTCCTCAGGTTCTAGAGTACCGTTTGTTTCCATATCGATAACAAGCTTGTCTAGATCAGTACGCTGTTCTACACGAGCTGCTTCTACAGCGTAGGCAATTTTGTCTACTGGGCTGTAAGTAGCATCTACTAGTAGGCGACCGATAGGACGCTCGTCTTCTTCGTTATGGATACGCGCAGAAGCTGGAACATAACCACGACCACGTTCAACTTTGATACGCATTGCGATCTCAGCGTTGTCATCCGTCAGGTGACAAATTACGTGTTCAGGGTTAGCGATCTCTACATCACCATCATGGGTGATGTCACCTGCAACCACAGGGCCCGAGCCTGATTTGTTCAAAGTAATGAACACTTCATCTTTGCCTTCGGCAACGCGCACAGCCAAACCTTTAAGGTTTAGAAGAATTTCAAGAATATCTTCTTGAACGCCTTCTTTCGTGCTGTACTCATGAAGTACGCCTTCAATTTCTACTTCTGTTACAGCACAACCTGGCATAGAAGATAGAAGGATGCGGCGAAGTGCATTACCCAGAGTATGACCAAAGCCACGCTCTAATGGCTCAAGAGTTACTTTTGCGTGAGTCGAGCTGATCTGTTCGATGTCAACTAGACGTGGCTTAAGAAATTCTGTTACAGAACCCTGCATTGTGTCCTCTCTTTAGTTTAAACCTTACTTAGAGTAAAGCTCGACGATCAATTGTTCGTTGATGTCAGCTGATAGATCAGAACGCTCAGGCATACGCTTGAATGTACCTTCCATCTTGCCACCATCTACTTCAATCCAAGTTGGTTTTTCACGTTGTTCAGCAACTTCTAGAGCTGCTTTGATACGAGCTTGCTGTTTAGCTTTCTCGCGAATAGAAACAACGTCATTAGCCGCTACTTTGAAAGAAGGAACGTTTACAACTTTACCGTTTACTAGGATAGCTTTGTGGCTAACTAGCTGACGTGCTTCTGCGCGAGTTGCGCCAAAGCCCATGCGGTAAACTACGTTATCAAGACGACCTTCAAGAAGCTGAAGTAGGTTTTCACCAGTGTTGCCTTTTAGGCGAGCAGCTTCTTTGTAGTAGTTACGGAATTGTTTTTCTAGAACGCCGTACATACGACGTACTTTTTGCTTCTCACGAAGCTGAACGCCATACTCAGATAGACGACCGCGACGAGCGCCGTGTACACCTGGTGCGTTATCAATTTTACACTTGGTATCGATCGCGCGAACACCAGACTTAAGGAATAAGTCAGTGCCTTCACGACGGCTAAGCTTCAGCTTAGGACCCAAATATCTTGCCATGATTCTTCTCCAATTGTCCTAGAAACGTTATACGCGACGTTTCTTAGGTGGACGACAACCGTTATGAGGGATTGGTGTAGCATCAACGATGTTTGTGATGCGGAAACCAGCGGCGTTTAGTGCACGAACAGTAGATTCGCGACCTGGACCAGGACCCTTAACCATAACTTCCAAGTTCTTTAGGCCGTATTCTTTAGCCATTTCAGCACAACGCTCAGCAGCAACCTGTGCAGCGAACGGAGTAGACTTACGAGAACCACGGAAACCAGAACCACCTGCAGTAGCCCATGCAAGAGCGTTACCTTGACGGTCAGTAATGGTTACGATTGTGTTATTGAAAGAAGCATGGATGTGCGCAACGCCATCTGCAACTTGCTTGCGTACGCGCTTACGAGCGCGAGTTGGTTGTTTAGCCATTGTACTCTACCTTCCCGATTATTTCTTGATCGGCTTACGCGGACCCTTACGGGTGCGAGCGTTGGTTTTAGTACGCTGTCCACGTAGTGGTAGACTGCGACGATGACGAAGACCACGGTAACAGCCAAGGTCCATAAGACGCTTGATGTTCATAGATACTTCACGACGTAGATCACCTTCTACAGTGTACTTAGCTACACCATCACGCAGTTGATCGATCTGCTCTTCAGTTAGTTCACTGATCTTAACATTTTCAGCAATACCCACTTCAGCTAGGATAGCTTGAGAGCGAGTTTTACCGATGCCGTAGATCGCTGTTAGAGCGATTACTGCATGTTTCTGATCAGGAATGTTAATGCCTGCTATACGGGCCATTATTCACTCCTAAGTGTTTCTATAAAAGAATTAGCCGCAGCAAAGCCCGTTATGGATACGCTGCGGAATACTACTTCTTTTGCACGCAAAAGGTAGGCCGAGGAATATACTCGACCCAACCTTCATTTTCAAGTAAAAATTTCTGCTAATTAGCCTTGGCGCTGTTTGTGCTTTGGCTCACTGCAAATCACGCGAACGACACCGTTACGCTTGATTACTTTACAGTTACGGCAGATTTTTTTAACGGAAGCACGAACTTTCATTGCTAAACTCCGTAAATGAAACTGAGTCTACCGCCGGATTAACGGCCGTAGCCTTTCAGATTCGCTTTCTTCAACACAGAATCATACTGTTGAGACATCAGATGAGTCTGTACCTGTGCCATAAAGTCCATAATTACAACAACTACGATTAGTAGCGATGTACCGCCGAAGTAGAAACGTACGTTCCACGCGACCATCATGAACTCGGGAATCAGACAGATAAAGGTAATGTACAGTGCACCAGCAAGGGTTAAACGTGTCATTACTTTATCAATGTATTTCGCTGTCTGCTCACCTGGGCGGATACCGGGTACGAATGCACCAGACTTCTTCAAGTTATCTGCTGTTTCACGCGGGTTGAAAACCAACGCCGTGTAGAAGAAACAGAAGAAGATAATTGCTGCTGCATAAAGCATTACATACAACGGTTGACCTGGGCTAAGAGCCAAAGACACGTCAGTTAACCAACCGAACGCGCTGCTCTCACCGTTTTGACCAAACCACTGAGCCAATGTTCCTGGGAACAAGATAATACTTGATGCAAAAATCGCTGGAATTACACCTGCCATGTTAATTTTAAGAGGCAAGTGCGAGCTTTGCGCAGCAAATACTTTACGACCTTGTTGACGTTTCGCATAGTTAACGACGATTCGGCGTTGACCACGTTCCATGAAAACAACGAAGTAAATTACTGCAAAAGCTAATACCGCGATTAGCAACAGAAGAAGTACATGCAATTCACCTTGACGCGCTTGCTCGATTGTTTGACCGATTGCAGAAGGCAATCCAGCAACAATACCTGCAAAAATCAGTATCGAAATACCGTTACCAATTCCGCGCTCTGTAATTTGTTCACCTAACCACATCAAGAACATGGTACCGGTTACTAAACTTACGGTAGCAATTAGCGTAAACATGGTTTGGTTGATAACAACCAGATTGTCGACCATGTTTGGTAGGCCAGTTGCAATACCTATAGCTTGGAAGGTTGCAAGTACAAGCGTGCCGTAGCGTGTGTATTGGCTTATCTTACGACGGCCTGCTTCACCCTCTTTTTTGAGTTCAGCTAACGCTGGATGAACTACAGTTAGCAATTGGACAACAATAGATGCCGAAATATACGGCATGATGCCCAATGCTAATATAGATGCACGCTCAAGAGCACCACCGGAGAACATGTTAAACATTTCAACGATGGTACCTTTTTGCTGTTCGAACAAATCGGCAAGTACAGCAGCGTCAATACCAGGAATCGGCACAAAAGAGCCGGCTCGGAATACTAAAAGTGCACCAATTACGAATAACAAGCGCGACTTTAGTTCACTTAAGCCGCTCTGAGCACTACGAAAATCTTGTCCTGGTTTCTTAGCCATCTGTACCTCGTTCCTCGAGATTATTCCTCGATTTTACCGCCTGCAGCTTCGATTGCAGCTTTAGCGCCTTTAGTCACACGTAGACCTTTAACAGTCACTGCTTTGTTGATTTCACCAGAAAGAACAACTTTTACAAATTCGATGTTCTTAGTGATGATGTTAGCAGCTTTAAGACTGTTTAGATCAACTACGTCACCAGAAACTTTCGCTAGCTCAGCTAGACGAACTTCAGCAGACACTAGGCTCTTACGAGAAGTGAAACCGAATTTTGGTAGACGTTGTTTCAGAGGCATCTGACCGCCTTCGAAACCTGGACGAACACTGCCGCCAGAACGTGATTTTTGACCTTTGTGACCACGGCCACCAGTTTTACCTAGGCCTGAACCGATACCACGACCTACTCGCTTCGCAGAAGTTTTCGCGCCAGCAGCCGGTGCTAGAGTATTCAAACGCATTCTGATTACTCCTCAACTTTAACCATGTAGTAAACCTTGTTGATCATACCGCGAATACACGGAGTATCTTCAAGTTCTACTGTGTGGTTGATTTTACGAAGACCTAGACCGCGCAAAGTAGCTTTGTGCTTTGGCAGACGACCAATTGAGCTTTTAGTTTGAGTTACTTTAATAGTTGCCATGGTGTTCTTACTCCGAAATAGATTCAACAGTTAGACCACGTTTAGCAGCAACCATTTCTGGTGACTTCATGCTACCTAGTGCATCGATCGTTGCACGAACGATGTTGATAGGGTTCGTAGAACCGTACGCTTTAGATAGTACGTTGTGTACACCAGCAACTTCTAGTACTGCACGCATCGCACCACCTGCGATAACACCAGTACCTTCTGCAGCAGGCTGCATGTAAACTTTAGAGCCCGAATGGCGACCTTTCACTGGGTGGTGAAGAGTGCCTTCGTTTAGAGCGATCGTAGTCATGTTACGACGCGCTTTTTCCATTGCTTTTTGAATCGCTGCAGGTACTTCACGAGCTTTGCCGTAACCGAAACCTACACGACCGTTACCGTCACCAACTACTGTTAGTGCAGTGAAGCTCATGATTCGACCACCTTTAACCGTTTTAGAAACACGGTTAACTGCGATTAGCTTTTCTTGCAAA
This sequence comes from Vibrio sp. Y176, assembly GCF_033438945.1. Classification (NCBI taxonomy): domain Bacteria; kingdom Pseudomonadati; phylum Pseudomonadota; class Gammaproteobacteria; order Vibrionales; family Vibrionaceae; genus Vibrio; species Vibrio sp. Y176. The sequence continues at coordinate 284,085 of NZ_JAWOQS010000004.1, forward strand.
TCATTCGCTTGAACTTGTTGTTCTTTAGCCATCTTCCAACCCTACCTTAGAATTTCAGACCAGCTTCGCGAGCAGATTCTGCTAGCGCCGCTACTCGACCGTGGTATTGGAAACCAGAACGATCAAATGCAACTGCAGTTACGCCCTTCTCTAGAGCGCGCTCAGCAATAGCTTTACCCACTGCTTTAGCTGCATCAACGTTACCAGTGTATTTCACTTGCTCACGGATCGCTTTTTCTACAGTAGAAGCTGCTGCGATAACCTCAGAGCCGTTAGCCGCGATAACCTGTGCGTACACGTGACGAGGAGTACGGTGTACAACTAGGCGAGTCGCACCCAGTTCTGCAATCTTACGACGTGCACGTGTAGCACGACGGATGCGAGATGCTTTCTTATCCATAGTGTTACCTTACTTCTTCTTAGCTTCTTTAGTACGCACATTTTCATCTGCGTAACGAACACCTTTGCCTTTGTATGGCTCAGGCTCACGGTAAGAACGAATGTCAGCCGCAACTTGACCAACTAGTTGCTTGTCAGCACCAGTGATCACGATTTCAGTTTGGCTTGGACATTCAGCTTTAATACCCGCTGGCAACTCGTGCTCAACTGGGTGTGAGAAGCCTAGTGTTAGACCTACAGCGTTGCCTTTGATAGCAGCACGGTAACCTACACCTTTAAGAGTTAGCTTCTTAGTAAAGCCTTCAGTAACACCAACAACCATGTTGTTAACTAGAGCGCGAGCAGTACCTGCTTGAGCCCATGCGTTAGCAACACCTTCTTTAGGACCGAAAGTCAGGTTATTTTCTTCCTGAGCGATTACAACTGCGTTGTTAAGAACGCGAGTTAGTTCGCCTTTCGCACCTTTTACAGTGATTTCTTGGCCGTTTAGTTTCACCTCTACGCCAGCTGGAATAGCGACAGGTGCTTTTGCAACACGAGACATAGTCTACTCCTTATTAAGCTACGTAAGCGATGATTTCACCACCAAGACCTGCTTTACGTGCAGCGCGGTCTGACATAAGACCCTTGGAAGTAGAAACGATAGCAATACCAAGACCACCCATTACAGAAGGAAGTTCATCTTTCTTCTTGTAAACACGTAGACCTGGACGAGAAACACGTTTAAGTTGCTCGATTACTGGTTTAGCTTGGAAGTACTTAAGTGTAACTTCTAGCTCAGGTTTTGCTTCGCCTTCAACAGCGAAGTCAACGATGTAACCTTCAGCTTTTAGTAGTGCAGCAATTGCAACTTTAAGCTTTGAAGAAGGCATTTTTACAGCAACTTTGTTTGCTGCCTGACCGTTACGAACGCGGGTCAGCATATCCGAAATCGGATCTTGCATGCTCATATGATTTACTCCAAATGATTAAGTGGCAATTACCAGCTAGCCTTACGAAGACCCGGAATCTCGCCTTTCATGCAAGCTTCACGAACCTTAATACGGCTTAGACCGAACTTACGTAGGTAACCGTGTGGACGACCAGTTTGGTTGCAACGGTTGCGCTGACGTGATGCACTTGAATCACGTGGAAGAGATTGCAGTGTAAGAACCGCGTTCCAACGATCTTCTTCAGATGCGTTTACATCGCTGATGATAGCTTTTAGCGCTGCACGCTTTTCAGCGAACTTAGCTACTAGCTTCGCACGTTTTGCTTCACGTGCTTTCATTGAATTTTTAGCCATAACAGTAACCCTTCACCTTACTTACGGAATGGGAAGTTAAAGGCAGCCAGCAGAGCACGGCCTTCCTCATCAGTACCAGCAGACGTCGTAATAGTGATGTCTAGACCGCGTACTCGATCAACTTTATCAAAGTCGATTTCCGGGAAGATGATTTGCTCGCGAACGCCCATGCTGTAGTTACCGCGACCGTCAAAAGACTTAGCGCTAACACCACGGAAGTCACGTACACGTGGAAGAGCGATGTTAATTAAACGCTCAAGAAAATCCCACATACGTTCGCCACGCAAGGTTACTTTACAACCGATAGGGTAGCCTTCACGGATTTTGAAACCTGCAACAGATTTGCGCGCTTTTGTGATAAGTGGCTTTTGACCAGAGATCGTTGCCATATCAGACGCTGCATTTTCTAGCAGTTTCTTATCGTTGATTGCTTCACCAACACCCATGTTTAGGGTGATTTTCTCGATTCTAGGGACTTGCATGACGCTTGTGTAACCGAACTGTTTGGTCAGTTCAGCGACTACAGACGACTTGTAGTAATCATGCAGTTTCGCCATAGTAGAACTCCAAATTACTTCTATTAGTTAGAAACGGTTTCGCCGTTAGACTTGAAGAAACGAACTTTTTTGCCGTCTTCAAAACGGAAACCGATACGGTCAGCTTTACCAGTAGCTGCGTTAAAGATAGCCACGTTAGAAACGTCGATAGCTGCTTCTTGCTCTACGATACCGCCTTGGATACCCATAGCTGGAACAGGTTTCTGATGTTTCTTAACTAGGTTGATACCTTCAACGATAACTTTACCAGTTGCTAGAACCTTAGTTACTTTACCTTTCTTGCCTTTGTCTTTACCAGCAAGAACGATTACTTCGTCATTACGACGGATTTTAGCTGCCATTTCTACGTGCTCCTTACAGAACTTCTGGAGCCAGTGAAACGATCTTCATGAACTTATCGCCACGAAGTTCGCGTGTCACAGGACCAAAGATACGTGTACCGATTGGTTGCTCAGTATTGTCGTTTAGCAATACGCAAGCATTTCGGTCGAAGCGAATGACAGAACCGTCAGGACGACGTACGCCTTTACGGGTGCGCACTACCACCGCCTTCAGAACATCACCTTTTTTAACTTTACCGCGAGGGATTGCTTCCTTCACAGTAACTTTGATGACGTCACCGATATGTGCATAACGGCGGTGAGAGCCACCCAGAACCTTAATACACATTACGCTGCGTGCGCCTGAGTTATCAGCTGCGTCCAGCATACTTTGCATTTGGATCATGTTAGTGCTCCGCTAAATATTAATAACTAGACCCATCACGGGTCGGGCTGCCTCTTTAAAAGGGACGCGAATTGTACCACCCTTTTTTGTGATTGGGTAGTCAAAAAATAAACGGCTCCAAAAATATTTTGGAGCCGCTTTAGTTTCATAGAATTAACGAGATTAAATCTTCGCCTTTTCTAGAACTTTTACCAAAGTCCAAGACTTAGTCTTAGACAGTGGACGACACTCTGCGATTTCAACTGTGTCGCCTAGGCCACACTCGTTGTTCTCGTCATGTGCGTGTACTTTAGTCGTACGTTTTACGTATTTACCGTAGATTGGGTGTTTTACGAAACGTTCGATAGCAACAGTGATAGACTTGTCCATCTTGTCGCTAACAACACGACCTTGTTGAGTACGTTTTACTTCGCTCATTATGCGCCTGCCTTCTCAGTCAAAACAGTTTTCACACGTGCGATATCACGGCGTACAGCTTTCAGAGTATGAGTTTGCTGTAGTTGACCAGTCGCAGCTTGCATGCGCAAGTTGAACTGTTCGCGTAGCAAATTCATTAGCTCAGCGTTAAGCTCTTCAACGCTTTTCTCGCGTAGATCTTGTGCTTTCATCACATCACCTGCTTAGTTACAAATGTAGTTTTGAAAGGCAGTTTACGTGCCGCAAGACGGAACGCTTCACGTGCCAATTCTTCAGGTACACCACCCATTTCGTACATAACCTTACCAGGTTGGATTTGGGCTACCCAGTACTCAACGTTACCTTTACCCTTACCTTGACGAACTTCAAGTGGTTTTTCTGTGATTGGTTTGTCTGGGAACACACGGATCCAGATTTTACCTTGACGCTTAACGTGACGTGTCATTGCACGACGTGCCGCTTCGATTTGACGAGCAGTTAGACGACCACGGCCAACAGCTTTAAGACCGAATTCGCCGAAGCTTACATCAGTACCTTTAGCTAGACCACGGTTACGACCAGTCTGAACCTTACGGAACTTAGTACGTTTAGGTTGTAGCATCTGTCGACTCCTTACTTACGGCCTTTACGCTGCTTCTTAGGCTTGTCGCCTTTAGGCTCTACAGCGTTAGCTGCTGGCATACCACCTAGGATTTCACCTTTGAAGATCCAAGTTTTAATGCCGATCACACCGTATTGAGTGTGAGCCGAAGAAGTTGCGTAATCAATGTCAGCACGTAGAGTGTGTAGAGGCACACGGCCTTCACGGTACCACTCTGAACGTGCGATTTCAGCGCCGCCTAGACGACCGCTTACTTCCACTTTGATACCTTTAGCGCCTAGGCGCATTGCGTTTTGTACTGCGCGCTTCATAGCACGACGGAACATAACACGACGCTCTAGCTGAGACGCGATGCTGTCACCAACAAGTTGCGCATCTAGTTCAGGCTTACGTACTTCAGCGATGTTAATTTGCGCTGGTACACCTGCAATTTTAGCTACAGCTGCGCGTAGCTTCTCAACGTCTTCACCTTTCTTACCGATAACAACGCCTGGACGAGCAGTGTGAATAGTCACACGGATGCTCTTAGCAGGACGCTCGATAACGATACGTGATAGAGACGCTTTTTTCAGTTCACTTGTAAGGAACTGACGTACCTTGAAGTCGCCGTCTAGGTTGTCAGCGAAATCTTTGGTGTTAGCAAACCATGTAGCATTCCAAGGCTTAACGATGCCTAGACGAATACCATTTGGATGTACTTTTTGACCCATTGCTTACTCTCCTAGTCTCTAGCGATCTGCTACAACAACAGTGATGTGGCTTGAACGCTTCAAGATACGATCCGCACGACCTTTAGCACGAGGCATAATACGCTTCATGGTTGGGCCTTCATCTACAAAGATTTTTGCGACATTCAGATCGTCAATATCTGCACCTTCGTTGTGCTCCGCGTTAGCGATAGCAGACTCTAGAACTTTCTTAACTAGTGCAGCAGCTTTTTTGTTGCTGAACGTTAGGATTTCTAGAGCTTGGTCAACAGATTTACCACGGATTAGATCCGCAACTAAGCGAGCTTTCTGAGGCGAAATGCGAGCAAAGTTATGTTTAGCAATTGCTTCCATTATCTACTCCTTAGCGCTTCTTAGCTTTCTTATCCGCAGCGTGACCGCGGTAAGTACGTGTTGGTGCGAATTCACCCAGTTTGTGACCGATCATTTCATCAGTTACAAATACTGGTACGTGCTGACGACCATTATGGACAGCGATGGTCAAACCGATCATCGTAGGGATGATCATTGAACGACGGGACCAAGTCTTAATAGGCTTTTTGTCTCCGCTTTCCACCGCTTTCTCTACCTTCTTCAGCAAGTGTAGGTCAATAAAAGGACCTTTCTTGAGAGAACGTGGCATGGCGATTCCTCTTTATATAGATTACTTGTTACGACGACGTACGATGTACTTGTCAGTGCGTTTGTTCTTACGAGTCTTGAAGCCTTTAGTAGGCATACCCCAAGGAGATACTGGGTGACGACCACCAGAAGTACGACCTTCACCACCACCATGTGGGTGGTCAATCGGGTTCATTACAACACCACGAACCGTTGGACGGATACCGCGATGACGTGATGCACCTGCTTTACCAAGTTCACGTAGCATGTGCTCAGAGTTACCAACTTCACCGATTGTTGCACGGCCTTCAGAAAGAACTTTGCGCATCTCGCCAGAACGTAGACGGATAGTTACGTACGCACCGTCGCGAGCAACGATTTGAGCGTAAGCACCAGCCGAACGAGCTAGCTGACCACCTTTACCAGGCTTAAGTTCAACGTTATGTACTGTTGAACCTACTGGGATATTACGCATTGGTAGAGTGTTACCAGCTTTGATTGGTGCATCAACACCAGACTGAATAACATCACCAGCTACAACACCTTTAGGTGCTAGGATGTAGCGACGCTCACCGTCTTTGTAAAGAACTAGAGCAATGTTTGCGCTACGGTTTGGATCGTATTCAAGACGCTCAACTGTCGCTGGAATACCATCTTTAGTACGTTTGAAGTCAACTACACGGTAGTGGTGCTTGTGACCACCGCCGATGTGACGTACTGTGATACGACCCTTGTTGTTACGACCACCGTTCTTAGAGTTTTTCTCTAGAAGAGGTGCGTATGGCTTGCCCTTGTGTAGGTCAGCGTTAACAACTTTAACAACGTGACGACGACCAGGGGAAGTCGGCTTACATTTAACAATAGCCATTTTTAACTACTCCTGTTATTCCGCGCCGCCAACGAAGTCAAGATCTTGACCTTCTTTCAAAGTAACGTACGCTTTCTTAACGTCGCTGCGGCGACCTTGGCGTAGACCTTGACGTTTGGTCTTACCCTTAGTGATAAGAGTATTTACAGACTTAACTTCAACTTCAAATAGCTTTTCTACAGCTGCTTTGATCTCTTTTTTAGTCGCATCTTTAGCTACTTTGAAAACGATAGTGTTCGCTTTCTCAGCTGCCATAGTTGCTTTTTCAGAGATGTGCGGTGCACGTAGAACTTTTAGGATACGCTCTTCAGTGATCATGCTAGCATTTCCTCTACTTGCTTAACTGCTTCTGCAGTCATTACAACTTTGTCAAACGCGATTAGAGATACTGGATCGATACCAGCAACATCACGTGCGTCAACTTTGTATAGGTTACGAGCAGCTAGGAATAGATTCTCATCTACTTCGCTAGTCACGATTAGAGCGTCAGTTAGCTCAAGCTCTTTAAGCTTAGCAACTAGCTCTTTAGTCTTTGGTGCTTCAACTGAGAAGTTATCAACAACGATTAGACGCTCTTGACGAACAAGCTCAGAAAGAATGCTCTTCATAGCACCACGGTACATTTTTTTGTTTACTTTTTGGCTGTGATCTTGTGGTTTCGCAGCAAAAGTAACACCACCTGTACGCCAGATTGGGCTACGGATTGTACCAGCACGCGCACGGCCAGTACCTTTTTGACGCCATGGCTTAGCGCCACCGCCAGAAACTTCTGAACGTGTTTTTTGAGCACGAGTACCTTGACGAGCACCTGCTGCGTACGCAACAACTACTTGGTGTACAAGAGCTTCGTTAAACTCACGTCCGAAAGTAGTTTCGGAAACAGTTAGTGCATCGGCACCTTTAACCATTAGTTCCATTACTTACTCCTGAGACGTTATGCTTTAACAGCTGGTTTAACGATCACGTTGCCGCCAGTTGCGCCTGGGACTGCACCTTTAATAAGAAGCAGGTTGCGCTCAGCGTCAACACGTACGATCTCTAGGTTTTGAGTCGTTACACGCTCAGCACCCATGTGACCTGCCATTTTCTTGCCTTTAAATACGCGACCTGGAGTCTGACATTGACCGATAGAACCAGGAGCACGGTGAGACAATGAGTTACCGTGAGTCATATCTTGAGTACGGAAGTTCCAACGCTTAACAGCGCCTTGGAAACCTTTACCCTTAGATGTACCAGTAACGTCTACTTTCTTAGTTTCGTTGAATAGTTCAACAGTTAGTTCTGAACCAACTTCGAACTCTTCGCCGTTTTCTAAACGGAATTCCCAAAGACCGCGACCAGCTTCAACGCCAGCTTTAGCAAAGTGACCTGCTTCAGCTTTGTTTACGCGGTTAGCTTTCTTAGAACCAGCTGTAACCTGGATTGCTGCGTAGCCGTCAGTTTCAAGAGTTTTCACTTGAGAAACACGGTTAGCTTCAACCTCAACAACTGTTACTGGGATAGAAACGCCTTCTTCAGTAAATACGCGGGTCATGCCCACTTTACGACCGATTAGACCAATCATACTTCTAATCTCCCTTAACCTAGGCTAATTTGAACGTCAACGCCCGCAGCAAGGTCTAGACGCATTAGAGCATCAACAGTCTTGTCTGTTGGCTCAACGATGTCGATTAGACGCTTGTGAGTACGGATTTCGTACTGGTCACGTGCTTTCTTGTTAACGTGTGGAGAGATAAGAACTGTGAAACGCTCTTTACGAGTTGGCAGTGGGATTGGACCACGAACCTGTGCGCCAGTGCGCTTAGCTGTTTCAACGATTTCCGCTGTAGAAGCATCGATTAGTTTGTAATCGAAAGCTTTTAGGCGGATACGGATACGTTGGTTCTGCATGAGACAGAGCTCCAAATTTAATAAATTACACAAACAATATCGCCACTCAAACTCGTCGAGACGAGAGAATGCCGATTGATTTATGTGAAACCGTAGCATCCAAGATTAGGACGCATTGTCAGTTAATTTTCGATTAACTATCCCTATATGCCAAAGTCACCTTTGAGGATAGTTTTTCCGAAGAAAAGATAGCTAATTGTATTAACCGCGAACATAAGCTGAGTATACATTACCTCACAAATCCTTAGATTTGCTCGCTCCTCACTGCTCATTGGTTCACAACTGGCTTAACCAGTGCGCTGCATTATACAGATCACACTTTAGGTTGCAAGCGCTGAGTGAAAAATAATCGGGAATATTCCAAACCCCATACATTCCTCTTCGCTTGGTAGCCATTAAAACAAAAAGGACGCCGAAGCGTCCTTTTCTAAACTGTAATCGTAATAGCGGCTGCTATTATTTCTTACCGCTTGATAGTGCACCGAAACGCTTGTTGAAGCGATCAACACGGCCGCCTGTATCAACGATACGTTGCTTACCAGTGTAGAATGGGTGACACTTGTCACATACGTCTAGGTGGATAGACTCTTTACCTAGAGTAGAGTTGAACTCAAAAGAGTTGCCGCAAGAACAAGTCGCTTTTACTGCTTTGTATTCTGGGTGGATACCAGCTTTCATGGGATAACCTCAATAGTAGGCCGTGTCGCTATACGAATCTAAGCCGCACACCACACGCAATTAATAATAAAATGGGATACCGCATCAACTAATTGCCGAAGCCATATCTCAAGGCGCGATATAGTAAAGAATCACATTGCTCGGATCAACACATTTGGCAACTTTTTCGCCACTTTTTTAGCCAGACTAATCATAGAGGAACGATTCACGCTGAATCGCATTGCTTTACTCGAATTTCCATACCTATTTTAATAGACTCTCATTTCCTTTCCCTCTTTTTTAATAGCTAAGAATTTATGCGTCCAACCATTGCTAGAGTGGCATTACCCGTTCCGCTCGACAAACAATTTGATTACGCCATTCCGGGGCACCTGTTTCCGATCATTGGCGGACGCGTATCCGTACCTTTTGGACGTCAAACGTTAGTTGGCATCGTCACCGCGATGGTTAATCACTCGGACTTTCCCAAAGATCAACTCAAGCCAATCAAAGCAGTTCTTGATTCTCAGCCGATATGGTCTGAAAAGCTTTATTCGTTGCTGACTTGGTGCAGCCAGTTCTACCAATACCCACTTGGAGATACGCTACACAATGCGATGCCAGCAGCTCTACGTAAAGGAAAGCCTGCAGATTTTGCGACGCTACAAGAGTGGCAAATTACCGAATCCGGTAAAGACAAGCTGATGCAAGGGCTTGATCGTCGAGCGGTCAAACAACAGAAGGTCTTGCAAATGTTGGTTAACGGCGCTTTGCCTCACCAGGAATTTGTCGACCAAGAGATAGCCTCAACAGTACTAAAGTCTTTAGAAGAGAAAGGCTGGATTGAACGTATCGAGAAGAAGCCTGTAATCACCCAGTGGGGACAGCACGTTGAATGCGACGTCGAAAAGCCAAAGCTCAACCACGAACAAGCGCTGGCTATTGCGAGTGTAAATAGCCAAACAGGTTTTGCCTCCTATTTATTAGAAGGCGTCACGGGCTCTGGTAAAACAGAAGTTTACTTAAACCTTATCAAGCCAGTTTTAGAGCAAGGTAAACAAGCCTTGGTTTTAGTACCAGAGATTGGCTTAACGCCCCAAACCATCAACCGCTTTAAACACCGTTTTAATGTGCCAGTTGACGTCATCCACTCCGGGTTAAACGAGATGGAGCGTCTGAATGCGTGGCTTTCTGCACGCGACAAAGCGGCCGGAATCATTATCGGCACACGCTCTGCCCTACTCGCGCCTTTTGCTGATCTCGGGATTATCATTGTGGACGAGGAACATGACACCTCTTACAAACAGCAAGATAGCTTGCGTTATCATGCACGCGATGTTGCTGTAATGCGCGCTCATAAAGAACAAGTTCCGATTGTTCTGGGCTCAGCCACACCTGCACTGGAGACATTACACAATGCCTTGTCAGGCAAATATCACCATTTAACACTAACCCAACGAGCTGGCTCTGCCGTGCCAACCACTAATAAAGTGTTAGATGTAAAAGGTCAGTATTTAGAAAGTGGTTTATCTGCCCAACTGATTGCCGAGATGCGCAAGCATTTAAAAGCGGGCAATCAAGTAATGTTGTTTCTTAACCGTCGAGGCTTTTCGCCCGCTTTGATGTGCCATGAATGCGGTTGGATTGCAGAATGTAAACGCTGTGATGCGTACTATACGTTCCACCATTACAGCAACGAAATACGCTGCCATCACTGCGGCTCACAACAACCGGTGATTCATCAATGTCAGGGGTGTGGTTCAACCCAATTGGTTACCGTCGGCGTAGGAACGGAACAACTCGAACAACAATTGGCTCAGTTATTTCCAGAATACAACGCCATTCGCATCGACAGAGACAGCACACGTCGCAAAGGTAGTTTGGAAGATGCCCTTGAATCGATTCGCAAAGGTGAACATCAAATTCTGATTGGCACCCAAATGCTGGCTAAGGGGCACCATTTTCCAAATGTAACGCTCGTTGCTCTTTTGGATGTTGATGGCTCTCTCTATAGTAGTGACTTCCGCGCTTCCGAGCGACTAGCGCAGTTGTTTATTCAGGTCGCAGGTCGTGCCGGCCGCGCAAGTAAACCTGGCGAGGTTATCCTACAAACCCACCATCCTGAGCACAGCTTGCTGCAAGCCCTGCTTCAAAAAGACTATCGCCACTTTGCTATGACTGCTCTGGAAGAACGCAAACTGGCTCAGCTTCCGCCTTATAGTTTCTTGACTCTGTTTAAAGCAGAGGCGAACCAAAGTGAGGTAGTTGAAGACTTCCTGCGTCAGGTTCGCTTTACGTTAGAGTCACACCCTCTGTTCGATGATTCCTGCATGGTGTTAGGCCCTACTCCTTCACCTTTGGCCAAGCGGGCTGGTAAATACCGTTGGCAACTATTACTGCAAACTCAGCATCGTTCATTGATGCAAAAGTTATTAACCAGTGCCAAACCTGCTATTGAGTTGTTGCCAAATGCTAAGAAAGTACGCTGGAATTTAGACATAGAACCACAAGATCTCAGCTAGCAAACGTTTAACTATGTAATGAATTACCATTTAATGTGACCAGAATCACACCAAGATTACAATTTTTGTTAAACAGACCGTAACTTTCACTTTAGAAATGAATAGACTATCCAAATTAGAAAAGTCTAAAGTGACTTGTTTGCACAGGCTTAGATTAAAACAATGACTATTCCCACAAATTGATATCGCGGTGAAGAATCCATTTTCCCACTCGTTAACACGAACTGAGCGAAGAGCAAACACAGCTCTAACTCGGTTTGATTACTCTGATTTCAAACCGGAATAACGTCATCTTGGCAAAAAATAAATGAGAGGTTAAAACTATGGCGACAATGAAGGATGTTGCCCAGCTTGCGGGAGTGTCTACGGCTACGGTATCTCGAGCCTTAATGAATCCAGAGAAAGTCTCTTCTTCTACAAGAAAGAGAGTAGAAGATGCCGTACTTGAAGCGGGTTATTCTCCAAACTCATTAGCGCGTAACTTACGTAGAAACGAATCAAAAACCATTGTTACTATCGTTCCCGACATCTGTGATCCTTATTTTTCTGAAATTATTCGCGGTATTGAAGATGCAGCCATGGAACATGGTTATCTAGTCCTGCTGGGCGATAGCGGACAACAGAAGAAACGCGAAAGCTCTTTCGTTAACCTCGTATTTACTAAGCAGGCAGATGGAATGCTACTGCTTGGTACAGATCTACCATTCGATGTCAGTAAGCCAGAGCAAAAGAACTTACCTCCGATGGTAATGGCGTGTGAATTTGCGCCTGAACTCGAGCTTCCGACAGTACATATTGATAACCTGACCTCTGCATTTGAAGCAGTGAATTACCTGACCCAATTAGGTCATAAACGCATTGCTCAAATCTCTGGACCAGATACAGCAATATTGTGTCAGTTCCGCCAGCAAGGCTACCAACAAGCCCTGCGCCGTGCCGGCATCAATAAAGATCCACAATATAGTGTCATTACTGAGTTTTCTTTTGATGGCGGAGCAAAAGCCGTTCGTAAACTGCTCGAATTGCCAGAACCACCAACGGCTATTTTCTGTCACTGTGACACAATGGCCATCGGCGCAATTCAAGAAGCGAAAAAGCTTGGCTTACGAGTACCGCAAGATCTCTCTGTTGTGGGCTTTGATGACATTAACTTCGCTCAGTACTGCGATCCACCGTTGACCACCATCTCTCAACCTCGCTATGAGATTGGTCGACAAGCGATGCTAATGATGCTCGAGATGTTAAAAGGCCACGACGTGCATTCAGGCTCGCGTCTGCTTGAAACTAATCTCGTCATTCGTGGAAGTGCAGCGCCACCACAGCGCCCTTAACCTGAAGATTAGGTATTCATCCCCAAAGCGGTGCTAAGGCGCCGCTTTTTTATTTACCCCTCCTGCTTTTTGTATATCCCCGAATAAATATAAGCGAGAACAGAAACACACTCCTACACTCGGGCGTTGTCGCGCTTTAGCTATCAAGATTCTATCAATAGGGTGTTTTCTCAACTCGTTCTGGATTAACATATTTGCAAGAATCCTTGATGACCAGAAATAACCGTGGCAAATAGAGATTATGTAAGACGGGGGCGAGGCGCCCCAAAAAAGTCGACAAAAAAACAGCCGCCGAGAAGAAAAAAACCTTGGCGCAGTGGCCTGCTCGCTATCTTGCTCGTGGGCGGTTTTGGCTATGGTCTTTACCTTTTGAGTAGCGACCCAGAACCTAAACAACCAGTCGTGAAGCAGCCAACAACCACTGTAAGCAAACCAAAGCCGAAAAAAGACTTGCCGCCACCACCAGAAGAAAAATGGGAATATGTTGAGTCACTACCGAAACGTGAAGTTGAAGTTGTGGCCAAAGAAATTGAAGTTTCTAAAATTCCTTACATCATGCAGTGTGGCGCGTACAAAACTCAGGCACAAGCCGAAGAGCGCAAGCTTGCAATCGCGTTCCAAGGGATGTCGAGCAAGATTCGTAAGAAAGAAGGCAGTTCATGGTATCGCGTGGTGCTAGGTCCGTATAAGTTCAAACGTGATGCAGAACGTGACCGTCATAAACTGCAACGCGCGAAAATCGAGCCGTGTGCGATTTGGAAAGAAAATCTTTAAACTCAGGCCCTAGGAGCTAAGATCCTAGGGCCTTTCTTTTTGCCCCCTTGAATCCCCATTTCTCCTCCCCCATATACTGAATTAAATCCAAAGAGAAATAATCAAGAGGTCGACTGTGACTACCATTGTATCTGTACGTCGAAATAATAAAGTCGTCATCGCGGGTGATGGCCAAGTATCTCTAGGCAATACCGTAATGAAAGGTAATGCGCGCAAAGTTCGCCGCCTATACAACAACCAAGTACTAGCGGGCTTTGCCGGCGGTACTGCGGATGCCTTCACCCTTTTTGAGCGCTTCGAAAGCAAACTGCAAATGCACCAAGGTCACCTAACCAAAGCGGCAGTTGAGCTAGCCAAAGACTGGCGTAGCGATCGTGCTCTGCGCAAGCTCGAAGCCTTACTTGCCGTTGCCGACGAAACCGCATCGTTAATCATTACCGGTAATGGTGATGTCGTACAGCCAGAACACGACCTGATTGCGATTGGCTCTGGTGGTGCTTACGCACAAGCTGCCGCAACCGCCCTACTAGAAAACACAGATCTAGATGCTCGTGAGATCGCGGAAAAAGCTCTCAATATCGCGGGTGATATTTGTGTCTTCACGAACCATCACCACACGGTAGAAGAGCTAGACTCAACAGTAGAGCCTGAAAAACCAACCGCGTAATCGTAACGAAGTAAGGAAAGAATATGTCTGAAATGACGCCTCGCGAAATCGTTCATGAATTGAACCGCCACATTATCGGTCAAGAAAAAGCCAAGCGTTCGGTTGCGATTGCACTTCGTAACCGCTGGCGCCGCATGCAGCTTGAAGAAAGCTTGCGTGCCGAAGTGACGCCAAAAAACATCTTGATGATTGGCCCTACTGGTGTTGGTAAGACTGAAATCGCACGACGCCTCGCAAAACTGGCAAATGCCCCTTTCATCAAAGTTGAAGCGACAAAATTCACCGAAGTGGGTTACGTTGGTAAAGAAGTTGAAACCATCATCCGTGACCTAACAGATGTCGCTGTGAAAATGACGCATCAACAAGCGATGGAGAAAGTGAAATTCCGCGCAGAAGAGCAAGCGGAAGAACGCATTCTTGATGCGCTACTGCCACCAGCACGTGATAGCTGGGGTCAAGCAGAGCAAACGGAAGAGTCTTCTCACACTCGCCAGATCTTCCGTAAGAAACTGCGTGAAGGCCAACTAGACGATAAAGAAATTGAAATCGACGTAGCCGCACCGCAGATGGGCGTAGAGATCATGGCGCCTCCTGGTATGGAAGAGATGACTAACCAGCTGCAAGGCATGTTCCAAAACCTCGCTGGCGACACTAAGAAAAAACGTAAGCTGAAAATCAAAGACGCAATGAAAGCGTTAGCGGAAGAAGAAGCGGCAAAACTGGTTAACCAAGAAGAGCTGAAAGAAGCAGCGATTTTCAACGTTGAAAACAACGGCATCGTATTTATCGATGAGATCGACAAAATCTGTAAACGCGGCGAAAGCTCAGGCCCAGACGTTTCACGCGAAGGTGTTCAGCGCGACCTACTTCCATTGATTGAAGGCAGCACGGTATCAACTAAGCACGGCATGGTAAAAACAGACCACATTCTGTTTGTTGCATCTGGTGCATTCCAAGTGGCAAAACCATCTGACTTGATCCCAGAATTGCAAGGTCGTCTACCAATTCGTGTTGAGCTAGAAGCACTAAGCAGTAACGACTTCAAACGCATTCTGACAGAACCAAAAGCCTCTCTAACAGAGCAGTACGTTGCGTTGATGAAAACGGAAGATGTGGACATCGAATTCACAGAAGACGGCATCACGCAAATCGCGGAAGCGGCATGGACGGTCAACGAAAGCACAGAAAACATCGGTGCTCGTCGCTTACACACCGTAATGGAACGCTTGATGGATGAAATCTCTTACGACGCAGCGGAGCAATCTGGCGCTAAATTCGTTATTGATTCCGCTTATGTGAAAGCGCGCCTAGGCGACACGATTGAAGATGAAGATCTAAGCCGCTTTATTCTTTAACCGCAATCTATCCCACCAAAGCCCAGAACCTTGTTTCTGGGCTTTTTGTTGAGAATGGCGGTGACTTTGACAACATCTAAATCAAAAGCTCTCGTCATTCTAGCGAGCTCAAGCGAGACTAAGAATCTGCTAACAACAGACGCCTACTCTTCCTCGCTCACCTTAATCACCGCACAATCGGACGATAGATTCTGAATCACACTCGTTCCTCGCTGTTCAGAATGACGGTGACTGTGACAACACCTAAATCAAAAAGATCTCATCATTCTAGCGAGCTTAAGCGAGACTAAGAATCTGCTAACAGCAAACGCCTATTATTTCTCTCTCACCGTAACACTTCACAATCGAATGATAGATTCTGAATCACACTCGTTCCTCGCTGTTCAGAATGACGGTGACTTAGACAACATCTAGATCAAAAAGATCTCGTCATTCTAGCGAGCTTAAGCGAGACTAAGAATCTGCTAACAGCAAACGCCTTTCTTTCCAACTCACCTTAACCACTTCACAAACGGACGATAGATTCTGAATCACACTCGTTCCTCGCTGTTCAGAATGACGGTGACTTAGACAACATTTAAATCAAAGGATCTCGTCATTATAACGAGACTAAGAATCTGCTAACAGCAGACGCCTATTCTTTCCCACTCACCTTAACCACTGCACAACCAGACGATGGATTCTGAATCACACTCGTTCCTCGTTGTTCAGAATGACGGTGACTTTGACAACATCTAAATCAAAAGATCTCGTCATTCTAGCGAGCTCAAGCGAGACTAAGACTCAGCTAACAGCAAGCTCCTATTCCTTCCCACTCACCTTAACCACGGCACTATTGGGACGATAGATTCTGAATCACACTCGTTCCTCGCTGTTCAGAATGACGGTCACTGTGACAACACCTAAATCAAAAAAGATCTCGTCATTCTAGCGAGCTCAAGCGAGACTAAGAATCTGCTAACAGCAAACGCCTTTCTTTCCCACTCACCTTCATCACTGCACAACCGGACGATAGATTCTGAATCGCCCTTTGACTTCTAGTTGAGTTGTTTTAGGTCAATAGCGTATCTGCCTCTTTGTGCTTATACTGGGCACATTGGTTACTAGCACGAAATTTCCATGAAACAATCTCTACAGATCTGGCTTGAAGCCGCTCGTCCAAAAACATTACCTCTGGCATTGGTCTCTATCTTAACAGGTAGCGTGCTCGCGTACTCGGCGGGTCATTTCTCACTGACGATTGCCATCATGGCTTTCGTAACCGCGACATTGCTGCAAATTCTGTCCAACCTGGCAAACGACTATGGCGATGCCGTTCAAGGTACAGATAACGACAAACGCCTCGGCCCATTACGAGCGATGCAGTCTGGCGCGGTAAGTGCTAAACAGATGAAACAGGCGATTATCTTTAACATCGTTCTGACCGCCATTTCAGGCTTGGTGTTGGTTTTCTATTCACTAAGTTCACTGGAAAGCATTGTCACATTTATCGGGCTGGGAATTCTGGCCATTCTCGCCGCCATTGCTTATACCATGGGTAGCAAACCATACGGTTACGTGGGGCTTGGCGATATATCAGTGTTCTTGTTTTTTGGTCTACTCGGCGTATCCGGTACCTACTTCTTGCATACTGGTCACGTAGACCCCACGCTATTCTTACCTGCTTTAGGCTGCGGTTTACTCGCCGTTGCAGTACTCAATATCAACAATATGCGTGATATAGAGAACGACCGAGAGTGTGGTAAACGCACGGTGGCGGTACGCTTAGGTCAACGTAAAGCCAAACAGTACCACTTTATTTTACTTGGCGGAGCTATCCTTGCCTTTGCGGCTTACTTGTTAATTCAAGACAAACCCGTTTGGATTAGCTTGCCATTCTTACTTAGTATTTATTTCGTGGCCGATCATGGTAAAGCGGTTTGGCATACACAAAAGCCTGCTCAAATAGCACCAATGATGCCAGTCATCGTGAAATGCTCTCTAGTCACCAACATTTTGTTTGCAACAATTGTGGTAGCTCAAACTCTAGTAAGTTAAAAAAGGATTGTCATTGCATTGACTTAATGCCTAGATATACTCAAAGACAACCAATTTCTGTTTAGAAAGGTACGCTATGGAATACAATACCTCAGCACTCTGTGATATCTACCTCGATCAGGTAGATGTGGTTGAACCAATGTTCAGTAACTTTGGCGGTCGCGCTTCATTTGCCGGGCAAATCACCACCATCAAGTGTTTTGAAGATAATTCGTTGATCCGCGAGACATTAGAGCAAGATGGACTTGGTCGCGTTTTGTTAATTGACGGTGGCGGTTCCCTACGTAAAGCCCTTATCGATGCAGAAATCGCAACCATTGCGGAAGAAAACGAGTGGGAAGGCATTGTCGTTTACGGCTGTGTTCGTGAAGTCGATGAACTTGAAGATATGAACTTAGGCATTCAAGCCCTCGCTTCTATTCCTGTTGGAGCGACCAGCCAGGGTATTGGCGAATTGGATGTACCAGTCAACTTTGGCGGCGTCAGCTTCTTACCTGAAGATTATATTTATGCCGATAGCACCGGAATTATCCTGTCGCCAGAACCATTGAATATTGATTTAGAGTTGGACGAGGAAGCATAGCGAGTCTTAGGTGTCTAAGTTATAGGGTTTTCTCTTAGCTATTAGCGCCTAGCCTTGTCTTAACATTTTCTACTTCCCTAAAACACAAACACCCGCTTAACGCGGGTGTTTTTAATTTGGAATGAAGAAGCTGAATTATTCCACTTCGTCCATTTTGCCAAGTAGTGCACGAATGCGCTCTTGCCATTGTGCGTGCTCTTGCTGTGCTTGTTGTGCTTTTTGCTCTAGCTCTTCACGTTGAGAGCGAAGCTCGTTAGCTTCTTCCGCAAGTTTAGCTTTATCTTCTTTCAGCTCTTCGACTTCCATCTGAAGAAGAGTGATTGTGTCAACTGCAGTTTGAATTTTTGATTCTAGTTGTTCTAGTACTTCAAAAGACATCTTGGCCTACCTATGTTATTCCGTTGGGACGATGTGCGAGATTGATGCACACCTAACCTATATAAGGTTCATTCTACTCAGCGTCGCGATGAGAAACACTCACTATATTCGATATTTTGTATCATTCGGTCAAAAAATCAGCGCAATCTCACTAAACGCTGACTTTTCTTGTCGCCGAAGCATTTTTGAGCAAGGATTTTGCGTCCCGCTACTCTGAAAATCGCCCTAAGTATTGATCAAATTCAAGTTAGATAAAGTAAAAGCCTCGCAAAAAGGCAAACGTTTACTCGACCTTGTGATAGAATCGCCGCGCAAATTCTTCTTCCCTCTTGCTTACTTGGAGACATCATGAAACGCGATTTAGCAATGGCATTTTCCCGTGTGACTGAAGGTGCAGCTCTGGCTGGTTACAAATGGCTTGGCCGTGGCGATAAAAACGCAGCCGATGGCGCAGCTGTTGAAGTTATGCGCACGCTACTGAACAAAACAGATATCAGTGGTGAAATTGTCATTGGTGAAGGTGAAATCGATGATGCGCCAATGCTGTACATTGGTGAGCAAGTGGGTATTGGTGGTGATGAAATAGATATTGCAGTCGACCCGATTGAAGGAACGCGTATGACGGCAATGGGACAATCGAACGCACTAGCCGTACTTGCCGCAGGTGAGAAAGGCAGCTTTCTTAAAGCGCCAGATATGTACATGGAAAAACTGGTTGTTGGCCCTGGTGCAAAAGGCGTAATTGACTTAGAAAAGCCGTTAAAAGAAAACCTAGAGAACGTAGCAAAAGCCCTGAACAAGCCACTTGATACCCTAGTCGTTATTACCCTTGCGAAACCTCGCCACGATAACGTTATTGCAGAAATGCAAGCAATGGGCGTACGTGTCTTTGCGGTGCCTGATGGTGACGTGGCAGCCTCTATTCTAACTTGTATGCCAGACAGTGAAGTGGACATGATGTACTGTATTGGCGGTGCGCCAGAAGGGGTTGTATCAGCAGCGGTAATTCGAGCGCTAGACGGTGACATGCACGGTCGCCTGCTTCCTCGTCATGAGGTAAAAGGCGATACTGAAGAAAACCGCATTTACGGTGCAGATGAACTAAAACGCTGCGATGAAATGGGCGTAAAAGCGAATGTTGTCCTCAAAATGGAAGACATGGCTCGTAGCGACAATGTGGTATTTTCAGCTACAGGCATCACTAAAGGTGACTTGCTGGAAGGTATCTCTCGTCAAGGCAATATTGCAACCACAGAAACGCTGCTCGTACGCGGTCGATGCCGAACTATTCGCCGCATCAAATCGACTCACTACTTAGATCGTAAAGATCCAGAAGTGCGTGATATTATTCTTTAAGCATTTCTCGAGGCTCTCGCTCAGTCTGAGTTTGAGCCTTTCTTTCCGCACTACGGGCAATAGATTCTGAATCACATTCGTTCCTCGTTGTTCAGAATGACGGTGACTTTAATAAGCTCTAAATCAAAAGAACTCGTCATTCTAGCCAACTCCAGCGAGACTAAGAACCTGGTAACAGCAGGCTCCTATTCTTTGCTGGTCACCTTAACCACTGCTCAACCGGACGATAGATTCTGAATCACCTCGTTCCTCGTTGTTCAGAATGACGGAGACTTTAATAAGCTCTAAATCAAAAGAACTCGTCATTCTAGCGAGTTCCAGAGAGACTAAGAATCTGGTAACAGCAGGCTCCTATTCTTTGCTGGTCACCTTAACCACTCCTCAACCGGACGATAGATTCTGAATCACCTCGTTCCTCGTTGTTCAGAATGACGGAGACTTTAATAAGCTCTAAATC
>NZ_JAWOQS010000004.1:304372-527850 GCF_033438945.1 Vibrio sp. Y176
AAAAGAACTCGTCATTCTAGCGAGCTCCAGCGAGACTAAGAATCTGGTAACAGCAGACTCCTATTCTGTCCTGCTCGCCTTAACCGCTGCTCAACCAAAAGATAGATTCTGAATCACCTCGTTCCTCGTTGTTCAGAATGACGGAGACTTTAATAAGCTCTAAATCGAAAGAACTCGTCATTCTAGCGAGTTCCAGCGAGACTAAGAATCTGGTAACAGCAGACTCCTATTCTTTCCTGATCGCCTTAACCGCAGCTCAACCGGACGATAGATTCTGAATCACCTCATTCCTCGCCGTTCAGAATGACGACATATCTTGGCTCATATGAACATAGCCCCCTACAAATCCACACTCAAATTAAGTCAACACTTTTCTTTACTAACCCTATCGCGCATAATATGTACTGACGTATAAATGGTGGGTATATGAAGACCGTAGATAGGATATTGCAAATCGTTAAGCGTGATGGCTCCGTCACTGCAAAACAACTCTCCTCTGAGCTAGGTATGACAACCATGGGGGCTCGTCAGCACCTGCAAAGTTTAGAAGATGATGGCATTCTTTCTATCCATGACGTAAAAGTAAAAGTTGGTCGCCCTGCTCGTCATTGGTCTCTCACTCAAAAAGGTCATGAGCAATTTGCTGACCGTCACGGTGAGTTGACCATTCAGTTTATAGAAGCTGTCGAACATATCTTTGGCAAAGATGGACTGGAAAAAGTCACATCAGAGAGGGAAAAACTCACGTTACAAAGTTATCGTCAGCACCTTGAGCAATGCGACTCTCTGCAAAGCAAACTAGAAACACTCATCACATTAAGAGAGCAAGAAGGCTATATGGCTGAACTCGAGAAAGATGAGAACGGATTTATTTTAATCGAAAATCACTGTCCGATTTGTAAAGCCGCAACTCGCTGCCCAAGCTTGTGCCAATCAGAATTGAGTGTCTTTCAGTCTTTACTTGGACGTGACACCAAAGTAGAGCGTACCGAACACATCATTAGCGGCCAAAGACGCTGCGTTTACCGCATCCAACAACTGCAGTAACCACCACAACCAAACATCGACATGCCGCACTTATTCAATCTCCAGCTTGAAAGCTTCTCTTATAAGTGAGACGGCTGAAGAATTCATCCTCTCTCCTCTTTCTAGTGGTATAGGCTTTTAGTAACTAAAGGCAATTTCCATAAGGATTTGGAGAGCATCGATGTCTAATCTACGTCATATCCCATCCCAAACGCTTCCTCCATTCGATGAAATGGTTCGAATGGCAGAGCGAGACCCAGAAGCTTTTGAGCAATTTCGTCATGAGATGGCGAAAGAGATGATCGAGAGCGCATCAGAAGATATGAAAGAAAGATTGTGGGCTCAACAAAGCCACATTGATAGAGTCATCAGCACGTGTAAAAACCCTCATCACACCAATGTGGTATTGATGAACGAGTTGCAAAAACAGGTCGTAAAGTTCAAAGCAGCGCTAGAAGGGGAAGCGGCACCGACACAAAAAGCGGATGTGGTTAGCTTAAATGCGTTTAAAGATAGGGATGATTTTTACTGATACTCAGTAGATAGATCGAGAAAGTTAGGGTTCGTTTCTCTTACCAAGGCTAACTTCCACTCACGCTTCCACTGCTTGAGCTGCTTTTCTCGGTTTATAGCATTAGCCATATCGTCGAATAACTCAAAGTAAACGAGCTTATGAACGTTGTATTTCTTAGTAAATCCTTCCACTACTCCATTTTTATGTTGCCATATTCTTTGGGGCAGCTGACTGGTAACACCTATGTAGAGAACGGCGTTGTTATTTGACGTTAGGATATAAACGCAAGGTGTCTTATCGATGATTCATTCTCCTTCATTATTCGCTGTTACTTTTCCGTTGTAATTCGCAAGCTCAGGCAGTTTATTTCAATCTCAGAGCACTCTGCGCCTAGATTCTGAATCACTTCGTTCCTCGCTGTTCAGAATGACGATGGCTTTCACAGACTCTAAATCAAAGGAGCTCGTCACTCAATCGAGCTTTAGCGAAACTAGGAATCTGGTAACAGCAAGCTCCTATTATTTCCCGCTCAGCTTAACCACTGCTCAACCGGACGATAGATTCTGGACCACGCTCATTCCTCGCTGTTCAGAATGACAGTGGCTTTAACAGCCTCTAAATCAAAAGAGTCCGTCATTCTAGCGAGCCGCAGCGAAACTAAGAATCTGGTATCAGCAAGCTCCGATTCTTTCCCGCTCAGCTTAACCACTGCTCAACCGGATGATAGATTCTGAATCACCTCGTTCCTCGCTATTCAGAATGACGATGGCTTTAACAGTTTCTAAATCAAAAGAGTTCGTCATTCTAGCGAGCCTTAGCGAGACTAAAAATCTCGTAACAGCAAGCTCCTATTCTTTCCCGTTCACCTAAACCACCGCACAATCGGATGATAGATTCTGGATCACGCTCATTCCTCGCTGCTCAGAATGATGATGGCTTTAACAGTCTCTATATCAAAAGAGTTCGTCATTCTAGCGAGCCTCAGCGAGACTAAGAATCTAGTAACAGCAAGCTCCTATTCTTTCCCGCTCAGCTTAACCACTGCTCAACCGGATGATAGATTCTGAATCACCTCGTTCCTCGCAGTTCAGAATGACGATGACTTTAACAACCTCTAAACCAAAGGGGAGCGTCATTCTAGCGAGCCTCGGCAAGGCTAAGAACCTGCCAACAGTAAACTCCTATTCTCTCCTGCTCACCTTAGCCAATGCTCATGCCGGATGATAGATTCTGAACCACACTCGCACCTCTCTGTTCAGAATGGCAGTGACTTTAACAGCCTTTAAACCAGAGAAGTTCGTCATTTTAGCGAGCCGCAGCGAAACTAAGAATCTGGTAACAGCAAGCTCCTATTCTCTCCCACTCACCTAAACCACCGCACAATCGGATGATAGATTCTTAATCACACTCGTCCCTCGCAGTTCAGAATGACGGTGACTTTAACAGCCTCTACATCAAAAGAGTTCGTCATGCTAGCGAGCCTCAGCGAAACTAAGAATCTGGTATCAGCAAGCTCCTATTCTCTCCCGCTCACCTAAACCACCGTACAATCGGATGATAGATTCTGAACCACACTCGCATCTCTCTGCTCAGAATAACGATGACTTTATCAGCCTCTAAATCAAAAGAATTCGTCATTCTAGCGAGCCTCAGCGAGACTAAGAATCTACTTTCAGCACGCACGGTACTTGAAGCGATTACTCCGGCTCAGGGCCATATTGATTTGGTCCTGATGTTCCCTTTAAGAAACCACATTCAATTAGAATCCATAAACCACAAATCAGAGAAATGGAAGCAACGAACATCTGTGGGGTCGACGGCTCTTGCGCGGCAGGGCTGGTCATTGGCGTGGCAATTCGTCCGATAATCAACGGAATATTCAGTGCTAGCCAATAGATCGATTTGTTGCGGTCGTGCCAACGCTTGGTGGTGATCGCCAAATCAGGGATCAGCAGAACCACCAAGAAAATAGGAAGAAGCACATAGGAGAGAGTAGGAAGCAGCTGGCTGATACCGGCACCAAAGCCTAGAATGGACACATAGTAAATGACGTTCCAAATCCAGTAGGTTTTACGGTCTATACGTCCTTGAAAAGAAAACAGTAACTCTTTAGTCGACATCAAATTTTACCCCAAAGTAGAAAGGTTATAGATTAGCCGAGTCGATATAGTTTGGAAAGGACACCGATAGCTTGGGTGCCCACAACGCCCATATAACAAGCAGAGCCAGGCTGAGAATTCGTAACAATAACCCCTCGCTATTCTCGGGCAATTTAGCGCAACCTAGTTCACTACCTTTTGGAAGCTATCTATATCCATGTCTCGGATATTGACCGTTAAACTGTGCACGTGACTGGCTTGCTCTTGAAGAGTCGCCATCAAGGCTCGTGACAGTTCTCGCTTTTGTTCTTGGGAGCGACCAGATAACAAATCAAAGTTGATATGGATAAAGTCGAGGCTATCTCCCTCCTCTCCTATTAACCAATTGTGGCACCGGAGCGTTCTAGATTTCACTGACGCGAGTTCAAAAAGGCCACTTTCTAACGCCGTTTTATGTAAATCCTCCAGTAACCCCTGAACATTGACGCGTTCTTCCACCGA
The DNA here is from genome assembly GCF_033438945.1 of Vibrio sp. Y176. NCBI lineage: Bacteria > Pseudomonadati > Pseudomonadota > Gammaproteobacteria > Vibrionales > Vibrionaceae > Vibrio > Vibrio sp. Y176. Next base: position 308,513 of record NZ_JAWOQS010000004.1, read on the forward strand.
GTTTGAATACTCTAAAACGAGATTTGGCATTTTGATTCCTTTCTACAACAATTAATTCCAGCGCGTAGTAATACCAATCTCAGCAGCAATTTCCGAGGAATGAACTATCATTCTGTCTACGCGATCACCAATCGGTTGCTTTTGACAAAAATAACAGGATCGATGCTTGGTCGAATCAACAAAGAAAGCCGGACAAGACATGACGCCAATCATGATCTGTTCACATTATTCTGTTATATTCCTACGTAGATTTTTTACATTAATTGACTATTTACATTAAAGATAAGGGAGATATTCCTATGCGTCGTCCTGTAGTGATGGGTAACTGGAAACTAAACGGCAGCAAAGCAATGGTAACTGAGCTGCTAACTGGTCTTAACGCTGAACTTGAAGGCGTTGAAGGTGTTGACGTAGCAGTCGCTCCACCAGCACTTTACATCGACCTAGCAGAGCGCGTAATCGCTGAAGGCGGTAACAAGATCATCCTAGGTGCTCAAAACACTGACCTAAACAACAGCGGTGCGTTCACTGGCGATATGTCTCCAGAAATGCTGAAAGATTTCGGTGCTACTCACATCATCATCGGTCACTCAGAGCGTCGTGAATACCACAACGAATCTGACGAGTTCATCGCTAAGAAATTCAACTTCCTAAAAGAAAACGGTCTAACACCTGTTTTCTGTATCGGTGAATCTGAAGCGCAAAACGAAGCTGGCGAAACTGAAGCTGTATGTGCACGTCAAATCAACGCAGTTATCGACACTTACGGTGTTGAAGCTCTAAACGGCGCAATCATCGCTTACGAACCAATCTGGGCTATCGGTACTGGTAAAGCAGCAACCGCTGAAGATGCACAACGCATCCACGCTTCTATCCGCGCACTAATCGCAGCGAAAGACGAAGCAGTTGCAGCACAAGTAATCATCCAATACGGCGGTTCTGTTAAGCCAGAAAACGCTGAAGCTTACTTCTCACAACCAGACATCGACGGCGCTCTAGTTGGCGGCGCTTCTCTAGACGCGAAAAGCTTCGCAGCAATCGCTAAAGCAGCGGCTAAAGCAAAAGCTTAATCTCGTTTTTACTGAGAGTAAAAATAACAAAGGGATGCATCATGCATCCCTTTTGTTTGCTTACGATCTAATGAGTTTTGTCACTCCAAGGAGCTCAACGACATCAGGAATCTACTAACCGCATGTGTCAAACCCAAAGTTAAGTAACGAAAAACGCCTTACATCAAAACAAAGAACCTAATCGCACTTCCGATTATTCCCACTCAATTCCATCCGACCAACGAACTCTATTCACTTAGCCTGCCCACTGGATTTATAGTTACTGATACTTGTTCAAGGAGGAGCAATCGACATGAAAACACCCATATCAGACATCGCCAATGTGATTCACCTTGGTGGGAAACATACCGTCACTGGCTCTTGTCATGAATTGAAACTGCCACACGGTAGCATCTTGATCGATTGCGGACTCTTCCAAGGCAAAGACATCCATTTTGGCAACCGCAGGGCATCATTGGATATTGAGTTTCCGGTTAAACACATCAAAGCATTAGCCCTGACTCACGCTCATATCGATCATATTGGACGCCTACCTTGGTTACTGACTGCTGGATTTAAAGGCCCCATTTATTGCACCAAAGCAACAGCCGAACTCGTACCGCTCATGTTAGAAGATGGATTAAAGCTGCAACTGGTTTTGAACTACCATCAGCGTCAACAAGTCCTCAATGTCATTAAAAAACAGCTGAGACCCCATGACTACCAACAATGGCTGCCACTTGGTAAACAATGTTATCTACGCTTTCAACCAGCAGGGCACATTCTTGGTTCCGCTTACGTAGAATTCAAACTCCGCAATCATGAAGTCATTGTGTTTTCCGGCGATCTAGGTCCGTCCAATACCCCGCTCTTACCCGATCCAAAGCCGCCAAAGCCGCCAAAGCGTGCCGACCATATGTTCATCGAGTCCACATACGGCAACAAAGAGCATGAAGACATTACAACTCGAACTGAGCGCTTGAACGCCATTATCGATCACGCACTACAAGACGGTGGTGTTGTTCTGATCCCTGCTTTCAGCGCAGGACGTACGCAGGAACTGTTATTCGATATTGAACAGCTGATTCACCAACGCGACTTGTCGTCTTCTTTGCCAATTATCCTAGACTCACCACTTGCGAAAAGAGTCACGAAGACCTACCGCCGTTTCAAAAAACTATGGGGAAAAGAAGCAAAACAAAAGCTCAACAATCATCGTCATCCCCTCGCTTTTGAACAATGCATTACTGTAGAAAACCATCGAGAACATCAAGCATTAGTGAATCGACTAGCCTCCACCGATGAGCCTGCGATTGTCGTCGCGGCATCCGGTATGTGCGAAGGTGGAAGAATCGTCAATTACTTAAAAGTACTCTTACCGGATGAAAGAAATGATGTGTTGTTTGCGGGTTATCAGGCGCCAGGAACCTTAGGTCGAGAAATCCAATCAGGCAGCCACACGGTGGATATCGATAACCAACCAATCGAAGCTAACGCGCAGATCCATACCATCTCTGGATATTCCGCACACGCAGACCAAAGCGATTTATTGAAGTTTGTTACTGGAGTTTCTAAACAACCAAAAGCCGTGCATTTGATACATGGGGAGAAAGAAGCAAAAAAAGAGTTAGGAGAAAAGTTGGAAGTAAAGGGAATTGAGGTTGTTTATTAAACTAATATCAGCCGACATTAGAACGATACAACCTAGTTCTTACTTATTGTTAATGAGTTAAAACAACATAAGAATTTGAATATCAACGTGCTTTAACTAAGCTTTGTACGTCAGAAAGCCATGTTAAAGCACGTTAGTAACGAGACTGAACAACTATGCAGGTTCAGCAACCTTTACAGTTGGTGTTTTAGGAAGCTCAGCACTAGACGCTTTTTTGTATAGGTTCTCGTAGCAGTAGTTTGTCGCCTCGATGTAACCTTCTACACTGCCGCAATCAAAACGCTGACCTTTAAATTTGTATGCCAAAACACAACCAGATTGAGCTTGTTGCATCAGCGCATCGGTGATTTGAATCTCGCCACCTTTACCCGGTTCTGTATTTTCAATCAGCTCAAAGATATCAGGGGTCAGAATGTAACGACCAATAATCGCTAGATTGCTAGGTGCAGTACCTGGCTCTGGCTTTTCAACCATGTTATCAATGCGGAAGATGTCATCTTTGATCATCTCGCCAGCAATCACACCGTATTTATGCGTTTCTGATTCCGGAACTTCTTGTACCGCAACGATTGAACAGCGGAACTGTTTGTACAGCTCAACCATTTGCGCTAGAACGCCTTTGTCTTTATTCACACAAAGGTCATCCGCAAGCACTACAGCAAACGGTTCATCACCGACCAATTCACGTCCCGTAAGGATAGCGTGACCTAAGCCTTTCATTTCACGCTGACGGATGTAAGTGTAACTCGCTGAATCAATCAAAGAGCGGATATCATCTAACAGTGCTTCCTTACTTGTGCCTGAGATTTGATGTTCCAACTCGTAGTTTTTGTCGAAGTGGTCCATCAAAGAATGTTTGCCACGACCTGTGATAATACACATTCCATCCATGCCCGCTTCAATGGCTTCTTCAACACCGTATTCAATTAATGGCTTGTTCACCACTGGCATCATTTCTTTCGGCATGGATTTTGTTGCAGGTAGAAAACGAGTACCGTAGCCTGCAGCAGGGAAAAGACATTTTTTAATCATTTTTCAATTCACCAACTGTAAAAAAGGCCCTCATGCATGAGGGCCATATTATCGTTATACTAAAAATTTAATCACTGCCAAACAAGTCACGCGTGTAAACTTTATCCGCAACGTCAGCTAACTCTTCCACCATGCGGTTGGAAACAATAACATCCGCACTTTGTTTGAATTCACTCAGGTCTGTAATCACTCGAGAGTTGAAGAAATCTTCTTCTTTGAGTACAGGTTCATAAACCACGACCTCAACACCTTTCGCCTTGATACGCTTCATGATGCCCTGAATAGAAGAAGCACGGAAGTTATCAGAGCCAGCCTTCATAATGAGGCGGTAGATACCAACCACTTTTGGTTCACGCTTGAGGATTGACTCCGCCACAAAGTCTTTACGAGTACGGTTTGCATCCACAATCGCGCCGATGATGTTGTTTGGTACATCTTGGTAATTGGCTAAAAGCTGTTTAGTGTCTTTTGGTAAGCAGTAACCACCGTAACCAAATGATGGGTTGTTGTAATGATTACCAATGCGAGGATCTAAACCAACACCTTCAATGATCTGACGAGCATCTAAACCGTGAGCTTCTGCGTAAGAATCCAGCTCATTAAAGTACGCAACACGCATTGCAAGGTAGGTGTTTGAAAACAGTTTTACTGCTTCAGCTTCTGTAGAGTCAGTAAAAAGAACTTGAATATCGTCTTTTACTGCCCCTTCCACTAGCAAGCTAGCAAATACTTCCGCACGCTTGCTACGCTCACCAACAATGATACGTGATGGGTGAAGGTTGTCATAAAGCGCTTTGCCCTCTCGCAAAAACTCAGGTGAGAAGATGACATTTTTACACTCCAACTCTTCCTTAATGCGAGCAGTATAACCAACAGGAACAGTAGACTTAATCACCATTACTGCATCTGGATTGATAGACATAACATCTTTAATCACAGCTTCAACAGAAGATGTATTAAAGTAATGCGTGACTGGGTCATAATCCGTTGGCGTTGCGATCACAACATACTCTGCACCTTGATAAGCTTTCTGCTTATCTATTGTAGCGGTAAAGTTTAGTTCCTTATTTTTAAGGAAATCTTCAATCTCAGTATCAACAATTGGAGATTGTTTTTTATTAAGTAATTCAACCTTTTCAAGAACGATATCTAGTGCAACCACTTCATGGTTTTGAGCTAACAACATTGCATTAGAAAGCCCTACGTAGCCTGTACCAGCAACAGCAATTTTCATAATTTTACCCTAGTTCTAAGAGCTATACTTATTAGAACTAAGCAGTACAACTCTTAAGCAATCTAAAGATCTTTGTTATCAGGAGCTAAGCGGCATCAGCCGATAAAAACAAACGGACACTAAGTATTCATTTTATTCTATTCGTTTACAACGAGCTCTGTATGAACCAGATTTAATTCCAATTGATTATGGCTCCAGACTAAATCGCCAATACCATCTGTAGGATTAAAACCGGTAGGGGCATTTAACAATAATGTACGGATATTCTCGTGATCCATACTATGGCAGGCAAAGTCGAGCTCGCTCAACAACAGCTCGTATTCTTCTAGGGGTAAATGAACCTCATGCGCCGTCATGATTCTCTCATGTGCGGTTTGTTTTACATTGTCGCCAATAAGCAACTCTTCATACAGTTTCTCACCAGGTCTAAGCCCTGAGAATTGAATCTCAATATCACCATGAGGATTAGCCTCAGATTTTACTTCCAGACCAGATAGCTGAATAAGATTACTTGCTAAGTCTGTAATTTTGACTGACTCGCCCATATCTAAAACAAATACATCGCCTCCCTTGCCCATTGCTCCAGCTTGAATAACTAGCTGTGCAGCTTCAGGAATGGTCATGAAGAAACGAGTGATCTCTGGATGAGTAACGGTTACTGGTCCGCCTGATGCAATTTGCTTTTTGAATACGGGAATAACGGAGCCTGAAGAGCCAAGGACATTACCAAATCTTACCATGCAAAATCGCGTACCATTTGGTTTTGCATTTTCTTGATCAGCAAGAGCCTGTAGGCCAAGCTCTGCCATTCGTTTAGTTGTACCCATTACGTTAGTAGGGCGTACAGCTTTATCTGTAGAGATTAATACAAATGATTCAACACCAGCTTTAATCGCCGCGCACGCAGTATAATAGGTACCATAAATATTATTACGCACCCCCTCAATTACGTTAAATTCGACTAATGGAACGTGTTTATATGCTGCAGCGTGATATACCGTTTGAACTTTAAAAGAAGACATTGTCGTTTCTAGACGATGTTGACGCTGAACAGAACCCAACAAAGGAATAATGTCGCAGGTTAGCTCTTTTTCAATCTTAAGTTGATTTAGTTCACGATCAATCTGATATAAACCAAACTCAGACAATTCAAATAGAATAATAGATTTAGGTGACTGCTCTACAATTTGACGACACAACTCAGAACCAATAGAACCACCAGCCCCCGTCACCATTACAACTTTGTCTTTGATGTTCGCTTCCAACAATACTTGCTGTGGGGCGACTGGATCTCGTCCAAGTAAATCTTCAATAGCAACATCTTTCAGCTCATCGATTTTTGCTTTGCCAGAGACAATATCCGTCATATCAGGAACAGTAAGCACTTCAACAGGCAGTTTCGCCAACTCATCAAGAATGATCTTACGACGAGAACGTTTAGCACTAGGTACCGCGAGTAAGACTTGAGCAACATCGTATTTATTAATAATTGGCATTGCATCTTCAATAGCAATAACAGGTAAGCCCAAAATCATTGTATTGCATAGTGTTGAATCGCCATCAATAAACGCTCTTACACGATAGTCCCCACTACTTCTCAATGCCATTGCGAGTTGTCGGCCACCGGATCCCGCGCCATAAATAAGAACCTCTTTGCTCTGTGCAGAGTAGCTCTGTGCAATCAAAGAGCGGACTATAACGCGAGGGCCACCACAAAAAAGAGCAAGAAACGCAGCATAAATAACAGGAACCGTTCTTGGGAATGGGTCACTCATGTAGAAACTTAAAGCTGCCACAAGCGTTGCGGATATAATGGCGCCAGCAGTCACGACAAACAGAGCCTGAAACGTTAAGTAACGAAGCACTGCTCTGTAGAGCCCAAGTCGAGCAAAGACGGCAATTGTAACAATCGCCACGCCAATTTGAATCCCCCAAACAGTAGGATATGTGAAGTAGTTGGTTTCACCTGAGCGAACTAATATCGCCAAATGAAAAGACAAAGAGATCAGAACTACATCGATCAGAACACTGACAATTCTTTTATGCGTTCTAGAAAGCTGCCATATAAATTGTAGACGTTGCATAATAATTCTTATTTGTGGGTGTATCCGGAAAACGGGATATAGTTTAACATAAAAGTATAAACTTCGTCGTAATAAGCTCTGACAAAGAATCCTCTTATGAGCCCCTCCCTGGGAAGAGGTAATAAAGGTTACAAAGACCAAAAGAGCGACTTTCGCCGCTCTTTATTACTATTTTACGGCATCTCCAGAACCGCTACCAGTAACAGTCATAATGATGTACTTGAAGTAACTCTTCAATGTTAAAGAGTCGATCATCTCTCTATCTGTTTTTGCCAACAAAGCTGGTGTTGACATATCGATGTTTTGAACTTGGGCTAAGCCAGTAATGCCGGGTAAAACGCTATAGACTCCCACCGCATCTCGTTCAGCAATAAGCTCTTCTTGATTGAACAAATTTGGACGCGGCCCAACTAAACTCATTTGCCCTCTCAACACATTTATTAATTGTGGGAGCTCATCGATCTTGGTTTTACGCAAAAAAGCACCAAGCTTGGTAATGGAAGCAGTGTTCGCTAAATGGCTAGCCACTGACTTAGTTTCCACCGACATAGTACGAAACTTGATCAGCTTAAACGGTCTTTTATTGCGCCCAACACGCTCTTGAACAAAAATTGGGGAACCAGTGTCAAACAAACCTACAATGATAACGATTAGAAGTACAGGCCATAAAAAAAGCAATCCCAAAAAGGCTGCAAGAAAATCAATAAAACGGATCATTTACTATTTAACTCCAGAATCGCACAAAGTCGACATTGCTTGCTTCATAGTCAACGGCGGGGTCCAACCCAAAACGTCTTTGATGTTAGAAGAATCAACTTCTAAGTTTCCATAAAGTTGTTCAATCTTGGATGATTTTCCAGTAAGTTTACCAGCTAAGCGCATTACACTCACTGGCACTGGAAGCTGAATCACTTTTTTACCTAGTCCATCAGCAATGGCATTAGTAAACTGCTTAATAGAGACCGTTTCACCATCACTCGCTAAAAATGTATGCCCAGCTGCATCTGGGTGTGTTGCACAGGTAACCAATAGATCTGCTAAGTTTTGAACTGCGATAAAATCCCTTCTGTTATTCGTTGAACCAAAAGGTAAAAATGGTAATTTACTTACTAATTTGGTTAACATACCAAAATTCCCTGGAGCTTCAAGTCCATAAACTAAGGTAGGTCTAACTATAACGACTTCAAGGCCAGTTTCTTCCGCAATTTTTTTCAATCCAATTTCTGCATCATATTTAGATTGAGCGTATACATTGTGAGGATTAGGCAACGAGTCATATTTAAATGGATTTTCGCACGTAGATGTACCATTTACACCAATTGAACTAATAAACACAAAGCGCTTAACACCAAAACTTGCGGCTGCTTTCGCTAAGTTAATACTACCGTCAACATTTACTTCCTTGTATTCTGCGTAAGAAAAGTCACCAGAGTGAGCGAGTCCCGCTAGATGAATTACAGCATCAACATCATAAAAAGCTTTTTTCCAACAAGTACGACCATCTATCCTATCAATGCGATAACAATCATCAAATATATTCGTCTCAGTTTCTCGAACTACACACCTGAGATTGTTATAACCTAGAGAAAGAAAGCCACCTATAAATCCTGTAGCTCCAGTTAAAAGCAGTTTCTTCATTTTAAATAATTTTCTTATATTTAAAAAATAACACATGAATCAAGTACAAAAAGCAATAATAGAGGCTTTTTGTCCTAGAAAAGCCTTCTTCATTACGATATATATTCCAAAAAAAAGGAATCAATTTAGATTTTGCAGAACTAACCGAACCATCGACTAAGTTATACTCAGCCAAATGTGTTTTTATTCCAAGAACATAATCTGTTTTCTTTGATAACTTCAGCCATAATGCAAAATCTTCATGACCACAAAGTGGAAAACGTAAATCACCCATCAGATCTTTACTCACCATAGCTGTTAAGCAACCAATACTGTTGTTACAGAGTAGTTGATCATAATGAACTTTCTCTGGTGGAGTAAAACTCCTTGTAATATTACCATCTTTTAAAACAGTATACCCTGTACAAGAGAAGTTTATCCCTTTACTAGTCATTGCTTTAAGTTGCACTTCCAATTTTTTTTCTTTCCATAAGTCATCAGAATCCAAAAAGGCAATATAATCTCCATTCGAGTATTCTATACCAATATTTCTTGGATATGCTGGTGACCCTGAATTACTAGGTAATGCGACAACTTTTATTCTCGGATCATTAAATTGCTTAAGCTTATCTAGTGTGTCATCACTTGAAAAATCGTCAACTATTACGAGCTCCCAATTATCATAAGTCTGACTTAGGACACTGGATATCGATTTGGCAATAGTATCACTAGAATTAAACGAAGGCATAACAATACTAACTAGAGGTTTTTCACTTAACGATTTCATTTTTTTTTGCCCCCATTAAGAAATAAACGAAAAACAAGACGAATACGGTTAAAAATCTAAAAACACTCGATTCATTAACTCCAGCAATAACAATTGTAGTATGAAAGCTATATATAAGCCATGAAACAGAACGACTATTAAATTTGCTTGATACGTGGAGTAAAATAGTATTAAAGATAAAGTAAAACAAAATTAGAGAAAAAAACGCCATCAAACCAAATCTAATAAGCACTTCAGTATAAAAATATAATGGCATTGAACCTGGAGAGTAACCGTAGACATTAAAAAACACCATTCTCTTTATTTCATTTGAGCTAAGACTGTAAAAGTCTAAACCATCTACATAACTTGTAAGAATATTAGGAAGGGATATTCCTTGTACAACAAACAACCTCTCAAACATCGAAGATAAAAGATATTCAAGAGTAATGGTAGCACCTTCACTCATTTTAATTAGTGCATATAAACCAAAAATGAGAGTGATCACTACTGCACTTGTAAGTATATTTTTTTTATCGAAAAGAAAAAATAAGCAAAACACTATAAAGAAAAACAGTCCGCCTTTATTTCCACCAACAACAAAACAAAATGAAACATATAAAAAACAGAAGAACAATATCCACTTATTTTTTGAATTATTAAATAAATAAATAAAGCAAAGAGGTAAGATAACATTAGATATAATACTGAAACTAAAAAAACCTCTCAAATCAGTTGATACAATATCAGGTCGAATATATGCACTTCCAGTAATAATTGAAAAAATTGGCAATTTACTAAAATTCAAGACCAAATAAACAAGAGACATCAAAAAAAAACAAAACAAAAACTGTCCCCAAAACTTAGTATCAACCTCACTAACTACACTTAATTTCTTTAATTTCAACAGAACAACGTCTGAAAAAAAAATGAGAATAATTGTCACAACACCTAGAAAGGTAAATAGATCTACTCCACCTTGTGTATAATCGTTGTATTTTTCGCCCTGCAATACGTCAATATAAAATAACGGCCCACTGAAAACAAAGAGCAACCCTAGAACCATCATTATGTTTCTTCTATAGCCAAATTTAATATACCAAAGAAGATAAATGGAAAATAAAACAAAATAAATAAACGTCAGCATATAAATTTAAATATCAATGATTTTTGCGTGAGACATATAGTCATATATACGTAATATCTCAACTCTTCTACTTTCGGGAAAGCAATTAACATTTATCACTTTTTTATAAACCTTAACTCCTTTAACCCCTTCTTTAATATTAATTAATGCTGTTGAGTATAGACCAACTAAACACTTTGGAGCTTCGTTTTTTTTATAAAAATCCTCTATTGAACATTCTATTTCAGGAACCTTAAAGTTAAATTCTTTCTTATATAGCTCTAAATTTAAATCACTTTCGTATCGATGTGGGAAGTAATATATATCGAAAGAATCGAACTTCCGGCTTACTTCCGATAAATATTCAAGGTACACATCTTTAGGTAGAGTTTCTTTTTCTAGAATAGGCATACCAACAATAGCAATTGAATTTTCAACTAGAGAGAACGGTTCGATTTTTATCTTGTTCAACTTATAGACAAGACAGTTTGCATTACTATCAAGATCAAAACTTGTTATCAGTTTTCTCTTTATATCACTAGATATAATATCATGATAATGAGAAATCGTCGCTAAACCATCATCTAAATAAAACCTTTCCCCTCTTGTTATACAAGCAATTAATTCCATCCATCTAGAGCGATGATCTCCAATCAAAACCTGTCTAGCCTTTATAAAATAAACAAAGTTCAAGGCTATTATTTCTAGGACTCCTTTAATCAATTCTTTTTTATTCTTAGGGGATGCAGTTAAGTAGATAACTTTATTAATCAAACGTGAATTGCCTGAGATATATTTATTTAAATTAAGATCATTAGCATAAACATTGTTTTTTCTAATTATGATTAAATCTATTGACGATTTTTTTTCAGTTACATACTTCAAGGCACATTCAAACTGCAAATGTGACTCAACGAGAACTATATTAAATACTTTATCTCTACTCATTGCCAAAAGCAAACTCCCTTCTTCCACGGTAGATCCACATATTTTCTAGATAGTAGGAATGTCAATAAAAATTGGTTGAATTTTGTTACAACAAAAACCCAAGCAATACCTTCCACACCAAATTCTTTAGGTAAAAATATTAGCAAAGCCAGATGTAGCGAAAATGAAACGATAGTCACAGCAGCCAAGCTTGACGTAGCCTTAGCATAAAATATGTAATTAGTGAACAAAAGATATAAGCCACCAAATATTTGCCCGATGACTAGTATATTTAGAATAGAAACCGATTCTAAATATTTATCGCCTGCAAAGTAAACAATTACCTTTGGTGAAACATAATAAAAAAATGGTAGAATAATTACCGAAAAAACAACAAACATCAATTTAGCACGAACGACCAATGCCATCTTTTCAATATCTTCTTTTTTTAACAATTGATATAACTTTGGGGTAAACGCTCGATTTAGCGCATCAAATATCAGCATCATCACCATTGAAAACTGAACAGCAATCATATAGAAACCAGCGGTTTCCGAACCAAACTTAGAAAAGACAAAAAATCTATCCAAAAATGATATAAAGTACAGCCCAACAGTATGAGGAAGAAGTGGCAAACTGTATTTAATTACGTCTTTAAGACGGGTTTGATTAAAACACCAAAAACGTATCAGTTTGTCTTTATATAATAAATATAAACTAATCAGAGCAAAACCAGCAAAAACACAAATCCTCGAAAATATGACAACCTCGACTTCATTTCCGACATATTTCAATAACGTTAGTGTCAATATTATTAAGGCAACACCTAGGCTAAACTGGAAAAAAAAGTATCTGATTGCATATTGCCTGATTTGCCATTGGCCTAACCTAAGCAATATTAATTGATGAAAAAAACCTATAAGTAGAGCAGAAACTACCCAATAAAAGTCAATACCAATATAAGTACTTACATAGTTTCTAGCCGAAATAGTTAAGGATAGAGAAATTAGGAGTCCTAAAAGGATAACTTGAAAACAAATGCCGTTATATTTTGATATAGTGTCACAATCTATATCATCAAAAAAAAACCTATTCGCCGCACTTACAGCATTCAAGCCAATAAATGAAGCAGTGCTTGATACAACGGCCAAAAATATTGATAGTAAACCATACTCTGAAACAGTCAATGAGCGAGTCAATATAGGAAGAAGTATGAATGGAACTAACGCTATGAAAACATTTGAAAATATGTAATATAATGCATTTCTGTTCATAAATTTTTAAAAGGTGGGCTCCCCCACCTTATACTCAATTAAATAAATTGACTTTCTCTTCAAAAAAACTTCGATAAAACTCAATAGTTTCAGCTTTTTTGTCTTTTAGAATAGAATCATAAGCAATATCTTCAAAGTCAAAGCATTTTATTAACTGTAATATTACTTGAGAAAAACCTTCCGTTATTTCAACATTGGTGCATTTTGAAAGAAGTTGTTTGTGTGTATATTCAATTCTTTTGAGTGGAGAAAGACCAATTGTTGGAACACCAAACTTAATCGCACAAACGTTAGCATGATATCTAGATGCAATTACAAAATCTGCATTCTTGTAAAGATTAAAGGCAATGTCTGTGCCTTTATCATTTTGTAGACACGGGGCAATAATAGTATGAGCTCTAACAAGATTATTAGGCAACTTGCTTAAAATCGTACCTATCGCTTCTATATCCTGATGAATATGAGGAACAAATACAATCTTGTAACCGATTAAAACAATTGACTCAATTGTTTTTTGTATTTCTTTGTAGTACCAATCTCTATTCTCAGAAATCCCACCCTGCATATTTAATTGGTCATCAGTAACGTTTATAGCTATATATTTACAATCAATCGGTAATAAAAAGTCATCTTTGGGTTCATAAAAATAGCCGTGATCTAGGATTTCAACCAAACTCTCGAGGTACTCTTCACCAAAGTCTCTTCTGATGGAATCAACAGAACCATCATTTCTCAAGGCAATTTGTATATTCTCGGCGGTCTTTACATGGTCTAAAAATCGCTTAAACTTGCCAAAATTTTCATCTGGAACTTCACGATGAGGATTACAACCCACGCTTGTAATTAAGATTTGGGTTCGAATTTTCTTTAATACTTCGATCTCTATATCAATTGTAGTACCGTTACTAGAGTCTTTTACCCAGTAATCTAAAAATCCCCCCCCCCCAAATACAACCAAATCATAACTGTTCGCCAAGTGAGCAAAGTCATCATCAAACTCTATTTTATCTTCACCTGTATAATTTTTGTAAGCTTTGCGAATCTCTAAACGATCAATTGTATAAGAGTCAAGAAGTCTTTCCAGTATACTTATAAAACCAAGATGACTAGCATTATCACCAATATTACCTTCAAATGCTGCAATATGTAGTATTTTCATTACTTCAGATCCATAAATATTTTTTGTCTACTTGTATCCCAAGTTTTTTCATTTTCAATAGACTTTATAAAAAGATTGTCACTTTCGCCTTCACCAAATTCTTTTACCGAAATAAAATCTTGTTTATGACAAAGCTTTATTGCTTCGACAATTAACTTAGCATCTTCTTTAACATTGATAATTGATTTTGCATTTGATCGATTATTTTGTCGCGAGCCCAAATTGATAGTAGGTTTACCATAAAATGGTACTTCACGTATACCTGCGCTAGAATTACCAACCATAAATTCTGCATGCTTAATAATCGTAAGAAAGCACTCAAAGCGAATACTCGGATAAACCTTAAATCGTTCATTATCTTTAAGTCGGTCAAGATGCTTGATAATCACCTCCGAACCATGATCATTATTAGGATAAATAACAATATAATTCTTCCCACTGTTAATGATACCAGTAACTGCCTCAGAAATATTAGTTTCTAATTCATCGATTTCCGTTGTAACAGGGTGATACATAAATACAGCGTATTCTTCAAAACCAATGCCATACCTAGATTTTACGTCATCTAAGCAAGGCAATTCCTCAGAGTTCATTATATCTAGGTCAGGAGAGCCTATAACAAAAATACTAGACTCTAACTCGCCAAGTTGCAGCAAGCGAGACTTCGCTGTTTGATTCGACACAAAGTGAAGATGAGACATTTTTGAAACTGAGTGACGAATAAGCTCGTCAATCGTCCCTGAAACTTCTCCACCTTCAATATGGGCAACCAAAATATTGTTCAGAGCTCCTACTATTGCTCCAGCCATAGCCTCGACACGATCACCATGCACCACAATCATATCTGGTTGAAGCTCTTTTACATAATCCGATAGTCCTTGAATTGTTTTGGAAAGAACTACGTCCATCGAATCATAACCATTTTGATTGATGTATTTATAAAGCGACTTGAAGCCCGCTTTCTCAACCTCACGTGCTGTCATACCATATTTTGTGATCATATGCATGCCAGTAATAAAAATATGTGCCTCAAAATCGGAGTGCTGATCTACTTTTCTAATCAAGCTTTTCAATTTACCGAAGTCAGCGCGTGTACCTGT
This sequence comes from Vibrio sp. Y176, assembly GCF_033438945.1. Classification (NCBI taxonomy): domain Bacteria; kingdom Pseudomonadati; phylum Pseudomonadota; class Gammaproteobacteria; order Vibrionales; family Vibrionaceae; genus Vibrio; species Vibrio sp. Y176. Next base: position 323,553 of record NZ_JAWOQS010000004.1, read on the forward strand.
CAAAAACAATATTTTTTTCATGACTATTGAACGCACTCTTTCTTCAATTGAACATCTGATGGGATTGCTTGTGATGCAACTTTACCAATAAGAGATTCGTAATCTTCAGCTAAGAAATCACCTGTGCCTGGACGCTTCACCCAAAGGTTGTCACGTGTAAATGTCTCACCTTCTTTGATCTCAGCAATAGTAACTACACTTGCATAAGCAAAATCAATGGTTACTTGCTCTTCTTTTGCGGCTTCTTTCTTTCCACCACGCATTTTTGACATACGCTTGGATTGGGCAATAAGTTCTGCACATTCTTTAGCATCCATTGAACATACAATATCAGGACCAGGGCGATCTTTGCTATCAGTGAAGTGACGTTCAAGAACTGAAGCACCTGCTGCAACCGCACCAAGACAAGCAAGGTTATCAATACTGTGATCAGAAAGTCCGACAACTGCGTCGGGGAATGCATCCTGTAACTGCTCCATTGCGCCAATTCGAATTAGATGGTCAGGAGTAGGGTACAAGTTGGTAGTATGCAATAAACAGAAAGGCGTATTGTGTTTTCGGAAAATATTAACTGCTTTTTCAATAGATGGTATGTCGTTCATTCCGGTACTAAGAATGATTGGTTTACCAAAACTAGCAATTAGATCTAACAGCGGGTAGTTATTACATTCCCCCGAGCCAATTTTATATGCTGGAACATTCATTCTTTCAAGACGAAGGGCTGCAGCTCGTGAGAAAGGCGTACTAATAAATATAGCACCTTTGGACTCAACATAATCTTTCAGCTTTGTCTCATCTTTTTCATTTAATGAACAACGCTCCATAATTTCATAAATAGAAACATCAGCATTGCCAGGGATAACACTTTTCGCTTCCCCGCTCATTTCATCTTCAACTACGTGAGTTTGGTGCTTAATGACTTCCGCCCCCCCTTCAATCGCCGCATCAACCATTTCATACGCAACCTTAAGAGAACCCTCATGGTTTATACCGATTTCTGCAATCACCAATGGGTCGTAATCTAGGCCAATTTTTCGCCCGGAAATTTCAAATACAGGAGTTGTCATTTATTAGCGTCCTTAAGTTTCAGTTGTATCTCTACTTTTTTCAGGTCTTCAAGCGTGTCAATATCTGTAGATTCGACTTCTGACATCACATAAGGAAATACCTTATTTCGAGGAAAGTGGTTATTTAATTTGAATTCATCAATGGAAAAAGCATAGATTGCCCCATTTGGCTGGTATGCTTTCGGTAGATCTTGCCGCCTTTGATACGGGGCTTCGTTACTGTACAGACCTGATAGCGTGCCGTCTTCGTTTTCTAGATATGCTTTAATTGGTGTGTGTGTTGGCTCGAATACACTAATTACGATATTGGCAGTTGTGTTTTCATATAATTCAATTGCGTCTTTAATATGATGTGAAGTACGAAGTGGAGAGGTCGGTTGCAGTAAAATCATACCTTTGTATTTTTGAACTTCTTTTTGCTCTAGCCAAGAAATTGCGTGTGAGATCACATCTATGCTACTCGCTGTATCCGTAGCTAGCTCATCGGGTCTATCAATCACTTCAGCGCCAAAGTCTTTACTAACGCGAGCTATTTCATCATCATCTGTTGAAACAAGAACTTTACTTATGTAAGAACAGCCTTGTGCTGCTTTTATTGTCCATCCAATCAACGGTATTCCGTATAAAGGAAGTACATTTTTACGTGGAAGTCCCTTAGAGCCACCTCTGGCAGTTATAAGGGCAATATATTCATACAACATAATTAAGCCATTACTATTTTGTTAACTTATCTCAGTCTATTCAACAGTTTCATGAGACAACTTTCAGCATTTTGAGATATTACTCTTCACTCGATCCTTTTTAAATTTTGTCCGGAAAGAGTTTCACAAAACTAGTCTCAATAGGTAAAACGAAATCCTAGCTCCTAAGTATCTTCTTTCCGAAAGGCAAAGCGCACTATAACAATTGCAACCCCAAGCATCCCACCCAACAATATACCTAGTATACAAATTAGCGCACGTTTGGGACTATCTTTTAATTCTGGTACAACTGCAGGATCGACTATTTTAAATACAAACTCTTCTTGAACCTCAGCTAACATCAGGCTTTTAGTTTGCTCTTCAATCAGCTTGTAGAACGTGCTTTGCATATCAGCCACCGCCGTTTTCTGCAGCTGAGTATTGAGATAAGCTAGGTTTTGTGAAGTTTCTGCTATCGTACGTTCACGCATTACTTTGTTGATATCTTCAACCAACCAATTCACCCATTGCTGAGCTACATATGGGGAGTAATGTTTTACTGACACTGTGTATAAACCACTATCTTTGTCTTGGCTAATACTCAGCACTTCTTTATTGAATACTTCAAACGCTTCTTGCGCAGTTGGGGTTGAACCACGCAGGCCATTGGGTTCACGCAGCCATTCACCTGTATTCGGGTTATAGAGCTCTTCATCCAAAATGAGCTTATTGTTCGCTAAATTCCAATCTTTTGCCGCCATTAAAGGGACGAGCAAATCATGCTTTTTGATGAATGCTTCAACAAACTGGCGAGACTTCATTACTTGCACAGCTAAATCCGTTTGAGAAGATTCACCTGCACCAAGGTTAAGGCCTGCTAGTGCCGCAAGACCACCTAACTGACCTGCCATTTTCGAGAGACCTCCACCATTTGAGCTCTCTGCCGGCGCGAGTAATGCGTCAGATTTGTAGATATTTGGCAAGCTAAGTGCATAAAGAACTGAACTGGCAGCAAAAACAAATGTGGTCACGATGATGATCCACTTACCTTTCCATAACGCTTTGAAAAGTTCGCGTAGGTCGATTTCATCACCTGTGGGCTGCGATTGGGGTGGATATGGTAGGTAGTTTGGATTGGGTTCTTTTTGTGGTTCCATTGGTCTTTAATCCTAAGCTCTAAGGTTCTTTATATTGGACTCAGAGATTGGTGAAATTTGGTAGATTGTTCTCCGACTTTCAAAACAAAACCGCGCTGTGACAAAATTCCTAGTCTCGCTTCGGCTCGCTGGAATGACGGGCTACGGCTGAATAATGCCACTATTGATGTTCAGAGTAGTATTTGCCGTTTTGATTAATAATGTTCATAAAACTGAGCTTATGTAACTTCAATCGTTACATAAGCTCTTACTATTATTGTATTTCTAATCTTGTTTTAAGCTGATCGGAATAACCTTGTCGTTCCTTACTTCAACGCGTTGATCGCTACACCTGTTTGGTAAAGAATCTGCGTGGCAGCAGTCCAAGTACTTAATGCATCGCGGTAGTCGGTATCAATTGGTACAACAATAGTATCACCAGATTTCAGCTCTTCATGGTTGTTACCAAACCAGTATCCTGTCCTTGGTTTGTAAACCGACCCGTCTGCGCGTACAACGAAGATACGGTCTTCGTCTGCTTGTTTTTTAGCGCCCCCCGCTTTGTTCAGGTAATCATCCACATCTAGCTTGTTATCCAGCAGATATGTAATTGGAACTTGAACTTCACCCATGATGGAAATCGTGTTACGGAAGGTCGGTACAAATAAGAAGTCACCATCTTCTAACATAAAGTCCGCAGAGCGCTCATCTTTTAAGATGCGGTTAAGCTGCACAACCATACGTCCAAGAGCTTTGCTGCGACTTGCCTCTTCAACAAACTTCAATGTTTTATCTGGGTCAGAAATCACCGAGCCCATGTTGCTATCAGCACGGAAGGTTTTCTTCGCTGTTTCTGCTCGCATATCTGCGGCATATTGGTTTAATAGCTTTTGCTCTTTAAGGCGTAAAGCCTCACGAGTAAAGATAGCCCCTTGCGGATGTGCAAATTCGGTTAGACCACCAGCACGTTCAAGTAACTCGCCTAAGGTCTCTCCTTGACGGACAGTATAAGTACCAGGGAAGCGAACTTCGCCTTGCAACGTTACTGTGCTTTGGAGTTTGACATTTGGCTTCTCAAGAATGTTTAGGCGATCACGACCAGCAATAACGACATCGTCAGCAGAGCTACCCTTGATAGCTTGGCGTAAATCAATACGCTCAACATCAATAGAAGCGCGCTCATCTCTATTGTTTATTACTGTACGAGCTAACTCGGCGTTAATGGTGAATGCGTTATAAGTTAGACCACCAGCAGCTTCAATCAAGGTAGAAATCGTCATACGAGGGGTAATTGGGTAACGCCCTGGGTGTTTTACCTCACCGAAGACTTCTGTAATCTGCGGAGCCAAACCCAAACGCGATTGCTGTTGAAGCTGTAGCAAAACAGGAGCAAGTAACGTGCGGCGCGTATTTTGTTTTAATACTTCAAAGTCTTCTTTGGTAATTTCTTTGCCACGGAATATGATTTTCGGCTGTTCTGATTCTTCAGTTGAAGATTGCCCCTTCGACATATTGTCTGTCGCTGAAGATATTGCAACAGAAGAGCTCATAACTTCTTGCTCTTTTTGTTGATCCAGCTCGGCTTTAAATTGTGCTTGCTCAAGCGTTTTCGCTTTCGTAACCGTATCTTGATCTGCAAGGGTATCTAAATCTTCATTGTTGAAACGGTTAAATACCAGCACTCGGTCACGTGAGTTTAGCTTTAGGTTATCTTTGCTGCTCGGCGAAAGAATCGCGTTAGCAAGATTTACTTGATAAACCTCGATGTCACGTTGTGGGTTAACCTCACGAACAACAACGGCATAGTTTACATCTGCAGTAGAATTAAATGAGGTATCAACGGATTGGAATAAGTCTGCGATTCGCAGACCGTTCTTCCACTCAATAAAGCCCGGATGACGAACATCACCTTCAATTTGTACGTAACGGGTCAGTTCTTCATTTTTCTTAAGCACATTAACCGCATCGCCATCTTTGACTTTAGTTTGCTGGTCATGTGACTGGCTAAAGTTCAGTGTTAATACATCGCGAGCACCTTTAGCGGCGTAACGCTTCACTTCGATTTGATCGCTATAAGCGTTAGCCGTAAAACCACCAGCCATTTGAATCGCTTGCTTATAGGTTTCACCTGGTTTGATTTCATAGATTGCGGGGCGGTTTACTTCACCATCAATCGAAATCGTGTTACCCAATGCGCCGATAAATACCACATCACCTGGTAACAAGCGGATGTCGTTACGTGCATCGCCTTTCAACAATAGGTCATACATATCAAGCTTACGAATCACCTGACCATTGCGCTTTAGCTGCACGTTACGCAATGCGCCACTCTCACCAAAACCACCACTGTAATAAATGGCTTGAGAGATCGTTGTTAGTGCACTAACAGTGTAAGCTCCTGGCTTGAAGGCATCCCCCATAACAAAAACTTGCATGGTGCGCATTTCACCTAGCGAAATGTCACTGCGCACACCAATCATTTGTTCTTTTACTCGCTGATTTAGAGAATCACGCACATCAGAGAATGTCATGCCGGCCACTTGAACAGGACCAAGGGAAGGGAAGTTGATAATACCTGCACGATTAACACGAAGACGATGCGTTGCGTTCTCTTTACCAAAAAGTTGGATAACGATTTCATCACCAGCTCCTACCGTGTAGTCAGCAGGCACAGGTACATCACTGATTGGTGCAAACGTCGTCGGTGAACCAGCAAATAAATCTATACCAAAACGCTTTAAACCTTGTTCACCTTTTTCTGAGTCTTCTGAGTCGTTAGCTTTTGCCTCAATAGCACTACTAGCAGTCGGGCGTTGCTCAATCACTTGAGGGTTTTGATAACTACTTGGCTGAGAAGAAGCGCCGGAAGGAATAGAGATACCATACTGACTCGCCAATGCTTGTTGCTGGTCAGCTGGCAAGTTCTGAAACATTTGAATTTGTTCTGGGGTTGGAGTCTGCGCATGAGTAAGTGGCGCAAATAGGCTTGCTAGAATGCAAGCACCTATCGAGAAATATCCTTTGAGCATGATAATTCGCTATTTAAAGTCAGGAGTTAAAAATCCTAGCCACAAAACTAGGCGCTAGGTCTTTAATTAAAATCGGTGTTGAAAGCCAAGAGTAAGTGCGTTCAAGCGTGCCTGGTCTTCAGATGTGCTATCAACAAACTCAAAGACAACTGCATTCTGCTTGTCCAAAGCATAATGCATACCCAAGCCAAAGCTAAAACCTTGATCTTTATTAGAGCCTACATTTTGTTGGTCGATCTGGACACTAGAATAACCGGCAAGTCCGTAAAGTGCTACACGCTCGGAGACAGGCATATTCAACTTAATAAAACCACTCGCAAGACTATCTAGTGCAAGTCCGCTATCTCGTTGTACAGAAGTTCCGTAACGTGCTTCAAAAGCGAGGTAATCATTGAAGAAGTAACCAGCTTGCGCTTGAAGAAGGAAAGGGTTTCCCTCGGTTACTGGAGAAGAGGAATGATGAAATTCAGCGTTAGAGTAACTTACTAACGCACCAGCATAAAAATCTGCTGAGGCAGAAAATGAGCACAAGCCTAAGCTGATTGCACTCAACGCCCCTAGCCATGGTCGTTTATTAATCACGTAAGTGTTCCTTGGGTGTCGACTGACCGCTGCACATTATGAACGACGCGCGCAGTGAATGTCTGTTAACTTTTGTCAATTTCGCTTGTGCGTTTACACGCTACCGCCCGGCGGCATTACGCGTTAGCCACTGTTCGCTGATTCCCGATCTATTCGGTTTATTGATATAAACATTCTTTTTAAGCCTCACTTTTGCGACTAACCGTTCAAAAAAACAATCTTTTATAAACGCAACACAAAAGCCGGCAAATTATGCATGTATTAGCGCAAAACGGCAAGGGGGCAAAAACGTCTCAGATTTCCGTTTATGGTTCGTAAATTCTCACGAATGAGAAAAACACTGGCTGTCAGCCGCTTAAAACAGAACACCATTACGGATGCATTGAATAAAAAATGTGAACGTCTGCGTAAACTTAGAGGTGGCTTGAAGTAACACAGTAAAAATAAGCATTTTGATTAAATACAACTATCAAACCTAAGCAATTCACTATTCTCAATTCTCAGTCTTGCAACAATTTTTCTTTAACGTTAGGTAAATTCACATAGGAAACTGTTTACATGCTGATTGTTTTTTAACTAAAATGAACAATGGTATGTTCTAAACAGACCAAACATCGATGTTTTAAAATCTGAAATACAAGGATTAATAATGAAGAACACAGCTCTAGCCATTCTTATGGTTCTAAGCGCATCAACTGCATTTGCAGCTGAAGAAGCAGGTTCTGCTGGTGCAGCATCTGCGTCTGCAACTGGTACAACTGCAGTAGCGGTAGGTGCAGCAGCAGCAGTAACTGTAGTAGCAGTTGCAGCGTCAGACAGCGACTCATCTACGACAACGACTTCTGGTTCTGCGACAGCAACAGCTCAACAGTAATCAACAAGTAGTTGTAATAATCGCCCTGAACTATTTCAGGGCGATTTTATTTGTATGAGGGAATAATGAATACCTTTCTATCACAAAATTGGATGCGCTTACTTGTTGTTTTACCAACATTAAGCCTTACCTTTGGATGTACTCAAAAGTTTAATGATGTCTCAGCGACAGTCCAAGAAGCCTATGGTAACTACATCGATGTTGAACTAACGCCAGAAGAAATTGAAGCGGTTCCTTATGCCAGTGCTTACCTGAAAATAGGCAACCAAAAACAGGTTTTTGTAGTGTTAGCCTTCGCCGAGCCAAATCCATTAACCGGTAATACCCAACTAAAGTGGGTCAGTGCAGACAAAGCAATGGTAGTAACAGAGAACGGTCATATCGTTAAAACTATTGGTTTGCAAACCACCAATTTAGCAGGTATTTGTGGCAACGTTCCTGCCTACTCAGCACCCTCTGTGCAATATTCTCTTTCTTACGATTGGGCTGACAAATACCGTTATGGGTTCCCGGCTAAAGTCCAACGCTCTCGTCAAGGTAAAGAAACCGTCATAACCCCTATTTCTTCTACCTCTACTGATGTTTATACCGAGGTTGTAACGTTTACCAGCTTAGAAAAGACTGTAGAAAACCAATACTGGGTAAACGGTAAAGGAGAAGTAGTGAAAACACGTCAATACTTAGGTCCAAACATGGTGCCTGTTGAATTGACGATTCTGAAAGGGTACAGCAAATCATGAATAAGCGACTGCTCTCTTTATTAAGCCTAAGTTTAACGGCAACGATTCTGGCGATACCTACTGCCATTCAAGCTCAAAATCACACCTCACCACCGCTCACTATAGAACTTGTCGGGACGGGCAAAGCATTGCAATTCCAGCACGCGGCACGTTTAGAGAGCGTACTTAAGCATGCACAAGAACAACAAATCGCCCTGCAATACCCTTTAGCGGTGACTCTATTTGATAATTCCGAAACAGCAGTGCAAAGAAGTACTGCCTTAAAGAATTCGGTGTTGAACCAAATGATTCAACATAATTTAGTTGCGCACCCATTTTACAAGTTTATCCAACGAAGCCAGTTTGCACCTCGCGTGCTGTCGGCCATTGATGTTGATCGCATCCGTCTAGATAAATTTGATAACCCTCTTTTACAAGGTCAACTTGCGTTAAATGCACCAAAACGTGAAGAAAAAGTGTTGTATGTGGGTAACTTGGAAAAAATCTACGCGGTAGAAAACCAAACGGGTATCGCTCTGCATGAGCAGATCGATAATCTACGTTCAAGTGATATTAATGAGCTTGCCTATCCGCCAATCCTAATTTATCCGGATGGCAAGGTCGTTCATCCTCACCATGGCAGTTGGTTAACAACTCAATATTACTTGCCACCACTTACTTTGGTGTACATCCCATTTGATGAGTTCGAAACATCACAAATGGATAAAGACATTGTCGCTCTGCTTGCACAACGTAAACCAACCTCATCGAAGAACTAAACATGAACCTGATCAGAACCAGTTTATCTCTTTCTTTAATGGGTCCAGCGTTGGTGTGGGCTCAAGACATGCTTTTCGAAGCACCGCCATTGCAACCATCACAAATGGACTTTGGTGGTGTCGGCTTAATACAGATGCCTACAGGTCGTATGGCACCTGAAGGCGAGTTTAACTTTGCTGTTACTGGTAGCGACGAGTACCTATTTTACAATGTGACTTTGCAAGTGATGCCATGGCTAGAAACGACCATTCGTTACACCATGGTGAACGATCTTTTCTACAGTAACGATCCGAGCTTTTCGGGTGATACCAAGTACACCGACAAGGGAATCGACTTTAAAGTTCGCTTGTTAGAAGAATCCGAGTACCGGCCAGAGCTTTCTGTTGGTGTGCGTGATTTTGCAGGTACCGGTCTTTTTGATGGTGAGTTTGTTGCTGCAACAAAACGTTACTCTAACCCAAACCTTGGTACCTTTGATTTCACTTTAGGCATGGGCTGGGGCTACTTAGGTACGCGCGACAACATCAGCAACCCAGCTTGTAAGCTATCCGATAGTTTTTGCCAAAGACCAATCGATAGCGTTTCCACTGGTGGGACAACAAACGCAGACCGTTTCTTCAAAGGTCCTGCTGCACTCTTTGGTGGTGTCGAGTATCAAACTTTGCACGCGCCACTGCGATTTAAGCTTGAATACGACAGCAACGATTACAGCGAAGATTTCCCTGTAGTACGTGGTGGTGTAAACATGACACCTCATACGCCTTGGAACTTTGGTGTTTTGTATCGCTTAGGACATATGGCAGATTTGCGCTTGAGCTACGAGCGAGGCGATACGTTAGTTGCAGGCGTAAGCCTTTACACAAACTTCAATGATATGCCGTCTTTTTGGCGTGATACACCAACACCAGAAGTTGAAGACAAGCAACCAGAGCAACTGTCTGATGTAGATTGGGAACGTGTTACTGAGGAGCTAGATAAGATTGCTGGCTACCAAAATACCCAACTCTACGTTGAGGAGAATACCGTTTCAGTTGTTGGCGAGCAGAAAAAGTATCGTGATCGCAATGAAGCTCATGAAAAAGCGGCGGCAGTCCTTTATAACGAAATGCCAGACAACATTGATACCTTTACTATCAATGAACGCAGTCGTGGTCTGATCGGCGATCAAACGGTTATTTCAAAAGAGAAATACCGTGACTTTGCAGAAGTTAATTACATCAATCCAAATATCGAAGATGCAACATCAACCTCAAGTGATAAACCGCAAGGCAAACCTGCTTACGATGGTTTTGAGCGCTTTGATTGGGGCTTCTCACCAAAACTGGCTCAGACCTTGGGCAACCCAGAAGAGTTCTACCTGTTCAGTGTTGGTCTAAGTGGCAGCGCCTCTTACTGGCTGACAGATAACCTAGAAATTGGTGGCTCGCTATACTGGGATTGGTACAACAACTACGACAAGTTTAACTACGTAACCCCACCGGATGGCACTTCGATTCCTCGGGTACGTACCATGTTCCGTGCTTATCAAAATGAACATGCTGTAACCATGTCCAACCTGCAGTTAACTTGGTTCCAAGAGTATTCAGATACCATGGACCAGCAGTTCTACGCTGGTTATCTAGAAAGTATGTTCGCGGGTGTGGGTACCGAGTTTCTTTACCGACCACAAGGAGCTAACTGGGCGATTGGCGCTGACGTCAACTTAATTTCTCAACGTGATCCACAAAGTTACTTCGGTGTTTACGATGAGAAATGGCAAAATGTGCCAGAATATGGACGCCCGTTCCAAGTTGTAGATAAAGGCTTTACTGGTTTTGTGTCGAGTTATTACTACCCTCAATGGGATTTCCTACAAGATTTGATGATTCAAGTTGATGTTGGTCAGTTCCTAGCGGGTGATATCGGTACACAAGTGAATGTATCTAAACAGTTCAAGAGTGGTGTCATTGCAGGTGCATTCGCATCAATCAGTGATTTGTCGGCTGACGAATTCGGTGAAGGTAGCTTTACTAAAGGCTTCTACATTTCGATCCCATTCGACATCATGACCGTTAAGCCAAGCAACAACCGTGCGTTCTTTAGCTGGCAACCATTGACTCGCGATGGCGGTCAGAAGCTAGGTCGTAAGTACAGCTTGATTGAGCTGACGGATGAGCGTAATCCTTGGTATCAACGCCCAAATACGTCAAACGCTAAATAACAGCCTACTTGAGGGGGCTTCGGCTCCCTTTTGTTTATTCCTCCCCCAAGTGCTCTATACCTTTCCTTTTCCTTCCAATAGCGCTAATTTCTGTTTCTTGCTAGAATTCCTGAGAAAATTTTAATCTATGGTGGAAGTTCTATGATCATCGTAACTGGTGGCGCTGGCATGATCGGCAGCAACATTGTTAAAGCACTAAACGAAGCTGGTATTAACGATATCCTGGTTGTCGACAACCTAAAAAATGGCAAAAAGTTTAAGAACTTAGTTGATCTGGACATCACAGATTACATGGATCGTGACGACTTTCTGACCCAAATTATGGCGGGCGATGATTTTGGTCCGATTGAGGCAATTTTCCACGAAGGTGCTTGTTCTGCAACGACCGAGTGGGATGGTAAGTACATGATGTTAAACAATTACGAGTACTCTAAAGAGCTGCTTCATTACTGTTTAGATCGCGAGATTCCATTCCTATACGCTTCTTCCGCAGCCACTTACGGCGATACAGAGACTTTCGTTGAAGAACGCGAATACGAAGGCGCACTGAATGTATACGGTTACTCGAAACAGCAGTTTGATAACTACGTTCGTCGCCTATGGCAAGACGCTGAAGAACATGGTGAGACCCTTTCTCAAATCACCGGCTTCCGCTACTTCAACGTATATGGCCCACGTGAAGACCACAAAGGTAGCATGGCATCAGTTGCGTTCCACCTAAACAACCAACTTAACGCAGGTGAAAATCCTAAATTGTTCGCGGGCAGCGAATCATTCAAACGCGACTTTGTTTACGTTGGTGATGTCTGTAAAGTAAACCTGTGGTTCTTAGAAAACGGCGTATCAGGCATTTTTAACTGTGGTACTGGCCGTGCTGAATCTTTTGAAGAGGTAGCAAAAGCAGTTATCAAGCATCATGGCAAAGGCCAAATTGAAACCATCCCATTCCCTGAGCACCTAAAAGGCGCTTACCAAGAATTCACACAAGCGGATCTGACCAAACTGCGCACCGCAGGCTGTGATGTTGAATTCAAGACAGTTGCAGAAGGCGTTGCCGAATACTTGACTATCCAAAACAGTTAAGCACCACAAGGTGGTAGAACCATAACCTGCCACCTTTACTCAAATGCAATAGCCTGTATCATTCCTAACTATCTTTTTTCTCATTTAAACCACTTCGCCCGTACACGAATAGGTAACTAGACACGCCATGACCATAAAACGTGATGACTTCGACCCTAAAGCATATAACCCTGAGTTTAAGCGCCACTTTCTGTCGCCTAAGTACTGGGGCACGTGGTTAGGTGTTATCTTATTTTTACCTTTATCATTAATGCCACTGGGTTTACAAAAGTGGTTGGCGAAAACCATAGCCAAAAAACTGTCGAAATCCCACAAGGGGCCAGCTCACCGAGCGAGGGTTAACTTTGAGCTGTGTTTTCCGGAAAAGTCGTTCCAAGAACGTGAAGCTTTGATAGAAAAAACACTCTACACAGCAGCCATGTTCTTTTTTCGCTTCGGGTTACTAAGTTTACGCTCACCAAAATGGCTTCAGAACCGTTGCCAAATTCGCGGCCTAGACATTTTACGACAGCACATTGATAACAACGAAAATGTGATTTTAATGGTTCCCCACTCTTGGGCAATTGATGTGCCTGCTATCTTGCTCGCGTCAATGGGAATGCCAGTTTCTGCAATGGCGAAGAAACAAAAGAATGATGTTGCTGACTGGCTAATGCACAAGCAAAGAGTCCAATACGGTGGCCGTGTTTATGAACGCTCAGGTGGCATTAAGCCTTTCCTGAAATCCATTCGAGATGGCTATGTAGGGTATTACCTACCCGATCAAGATCACGGCCCAGAGCATAGTGTGTTTGTGGATTTTTTTGCAACACGTAAAGCAACGCTACCTGGTTTAGGCAAAATTGCGAAACTATCACGCTCAAAAGTACTGCCTCTATTTGCGTCGATGAACACTGAAGATGGTACGTTTGATATTGAGATTTTACCAGCGTTTGAGCTGGATAAAGGCGAAGAGCAAGACGCTCGTACCTGTAATGAAGCCATTGAATATTTTGTCGGTGATAAACCCGAACAATATATGTGGGTACTACAGTTGCTGCACTCGCAAGAAGACGGCAATAACTATTACAATTTGTTTAAACCAAGATATAACAGCGACTGGAAAGTGCAGTGAAAGTATTTGTCGTAAGCTTGGCTCGATCGCTAGATCGCCGAGAACGTATTGAAGAAAAGTTAAAACAACAAGGCATTACGTTTGAATTTTTTGATGCAGTAGATGGCTCTGTTGACCGTTTTCTTCATTCAGAAAAAAGTCGTCCTACCATTACTCTACGCCGCAAAGGGTATCAATTAAAAACCAGTGAAGTCGCCTGTTTTGCAAGCCATTACGAGTTGTGGGTTCGCTGTGTTGAGCTTGATGAACCGATCGTCATCTTAGAAGACAACGTCGACCCCGTAGAAGGGCTGAAGCAAGTACTCGAACATACCCTTCCATTGACTTCTAATTATGACTACATCAAGTTGTCTGCCACTCAGAAGCGTGTATTCACCCCAATCGTACCTATTGATGATAATCATATGCTAGGGGGATACTCAGCAGGCACTTGTGGTACCACCGCTTATATCGTCACACCTAAAGCAGCCTCAAAGTTTGTTATGCATGCTCAAGAGTTTATTGAACCAGTCGATGACTACATGGAAAAACCATGGAGACATGGTGTTCAAGTTTACAGCGTGTCTCCAGATCTCTTTACTAGAGCAGAGATTGCTTCGACGATTGGTGGTAAAAGAAAAGATAAATCCAAAATGACTCTTGCGAATAAAATATACGCTGAACTTTTTAGAACTTATGAGTCAATTTTGAAATTCCTATACTGGAAAAACAAAGCATGAAGATTTTAGTCATTGGCCCTGCGTGGGTCGGCGATATGGTAATGTCGCAATCGTTATATATCGTATTAAAGCAACGTCATCCAGATAGCCAAATTGACGTTATCGCTCCAGGATGGTGTAAACCGATTCTTGAGCGTATGCCAGAAATCCACCAAGCTATTGAAATGCCTATCGGTCATGGTGAATTTAACTTATTAGGCCGCAGGGAAATTGGTAAATCATTACGTGAAAAGCAATATGACCACGCCTATATCTTGCCTAAATCAGCGAAATCAGCACTGATCCCATGGTTTGCCAACATTCCTCTTCGTACTGGCTGGAAGGGAGAAATGCGCTATGGTTTATTGAATGACTTACGCCCTAACATGAAGTCTTTTCAGTATATGGTAGAGCGCTATGTAGCGTTAGCTTATCCAAAAGCAGAAATGGTGGATTCTAACTCTCTTGGCGGGCTTGAAACTTTACCTCGCCCACGCCTTGCAATCAACGAAGCAGAGCAACAAGCCACGCTCAAAAAGTTCAACTTAGCCCAAGACCAACCAACCATTGGACTATGCCCAGGAGCAGAGTTTGGTCCCGCCAAAAAATGGCCCGAAACACACTACGCTGAAGTTGCGACGCAAATGGCTCGATCTGGGCATCAAATCTGGTTGTTTGGTTCTCAAAAGGACTTAGAGACTTGTAACAATATTCGCGCACTTGTTCCGACGCAATTCCATGAGCACATTCATGTTCTGGCAGGCCAAACCAGCTTAATTGAAGCAGTCGATCTACTTGCTGCATGTAAGACTGTTGTCGCGAATGACTCAGGCTTAATGCATGTGGCAGCTGCGGTTGGTTGTAATGTTGTTGCCGTGTATGGCTCAACTTCACCGAAGTACACCCCCCCACTCGCAGAAAAAGTGGAGATTGTTCATACCGATATTGATTGTCGCCCTTGTTTCCAGCGTGAATGTCAATACAAACACCTTAAGTGTTTGACAGAACTTTCGCCTAAGCAAGTGCTAGATAGTATCCAAAAACTTGACGCCATTACGATAAGCTCATGTTAGTTCGTATTGTTTATACCTTACTACTCGCCCTAGCGTCACCGCTGCTTTTATTTGGTTTGTACAAGAGCAAACCAAATAAGCCTAAGTTCGGCTCTCGCTGGAAAGAGCACTTTGGTATCACTCCCAAGCTAAAAAGCAACGACAAACCTATTTGGATACATGCCGTATCTGTTGGTGAAAGCATAGCAGCAACACCTTTAATCAAAGCCCTTAAGAAACAAAACCCCGAACAATCTATTCTAGTTACAACAACAACAAGTACCGGAGCTGAACAGATTGCTAAGTTGGGTGATTTAATTGAACACCGCTATATGCCAATTGACTTTGGGTTCGCTATCAAAGGTTTTCTTAAAGCAGTACAACCAAAAAAAATGTTGATCATTGAGACTGAGCTGTGGCCAAACACGCTTCACAATGTTCACAAAGCGGGTATCCCTATAACTGTCGTGAATGCGCGCCTATCTGACAAATCGTGTCAGAACTACGCCAAAATACAGCGGCTTTTTAACCAGCTTCATCCATGCCTAACTCAAGTACTCTGCCAAACGGATTCAGATGCAGAGCGCTTCGAACGCTTAGGTGTTGAGAAAAAGAAACTATCCGTTACTGGCTCGATTAAGTTCGATATTCAAATATCAGAGCAAGTGAAACAACAAGGACAGCAGCTGCGAGCCCAGCTTGGAAACGATCGTCCGATTTGGATTGCAGCTAGCACCCACAAAGGCGAGGACGAACAGGTATTAGATGCACATAGACAAGTTTTAAAATCTCATCCAAATGCTTTACTCGTTTTGGTTCCTCGCCATCCAGAACGATTTGATGATGTATTCACGCTTTGCCAACAGCAAGGCTTTAACACTGCGCGTCGTACTTCAACGCATGCAGTAGAGACGGATACTCAAGTATATCTCGGCGATACTATGGGTGAGATGCTAACGTTGATGGGCGCAGTGGACATCTGCTTTATGGGTGGAAGCCTAATTGGAGATAAGGTTGGTGGGCACAATGTATTGGAGCCTGCTGCTTTGGGCGTCCCTATTATCAATGGTCCAAGCTTCTTTAACTTCAAAGAAATCGTACATGAAATGAAGCAGAACAACCTCATCAAAATTGTGAAAAATGAGGATGAACTGGCAAGAGCTATCGTGGCTCTAATTAAAGACGTCGCAGCTCATGAGCGCATCACGTCAGAGCTTGCTCATTTTATGTTAGCAAACTCAGGCTCCTTACAACGTACCACCACAGCCACCTCTTCTATCTAAAAAAGCCGAGTATTAACTCGGCTTTATTTTAAGCTTTAATTTTAAACCAACGCTTTATTTTCTTTAGGTAATGTTTTTTCGATTTTTTCAGATATATACCTAAAAAGCATACCCAATACTTATAGCGATAGATCTTGTTCAAACCAAGAATACGGATTTTATATTGCTCAAACTCTCGGTCTTCTGCCGTTGGGTCTTTTGCTTGCTGGAGACTCCAAGAGCCCTCATGCATGCTACGATAAACCGACATTTTTTCAGGGAGGTACCAGGCGCCTTGCTCGATACTATTGATAATCTGCAACACAGAGTGCTCGCCATAAAGCTTGAAAAAGTCTTCATGTTGATAAATTAGGTCAAAAAACGGCTCTTTTCTAATAAACATCGATGCCATAGGCATAGTGTCTCCGCCCTTCTTAATGACATACTGATAAGGTATTTTCTTTTCTAAATCGCCTTGGTATCCGTATTTCTTGTCAACCAACTGGTCTTTTAGCAAAGTCAAAGAAGGATGAAAACAAGCATTAATATCCTTATGGTTTGCCAAAGCTTCAAGCTGTTTTTGAAGCTTGTTGTCATCAACCCAATAGTCATCACCTTCACAAAAAGCGATGAACTCCCCATCAACATGAGGCAACATGTTAAAAAGTACAGCTGATGACCCTTTAGAGTATATATTCTCCTCTGGATAAATTCTCTTTATTTGGCATTTCCCAGAATACTCATTAAAAACTCTATCGATAATTTTTCGACTATTGTCAGGAGAACAATCATCATGTATAAGCAACTCGTATTCAAAGTCTACTGTCTGATTAAGTATAGATAAAAGTGTCTGCTCAATATATTTTTCGTGATTATAGCAAGTACAAATAACCGAGACTTTGGTGGACATTTTATTCCTCTGTCTTCTATTTTATTTAATTAAGAAGAGTTATATCTTTTTAGCAGGATTACCTAGAACGGTGATATTTGACCTCACTTTGGTAAATACGACAGCCCCCATGCCAACTGTCGCATCATCTGCTACTTTAACTTTAGGGTGGATAGTTGCTCCTGAGCCAATCAATACTCTCTCACCAATTTCTACATGACCATTGATGGTATTGCTTCCTAGTAAAGAGGTATAGCGACCAATTTTGACATCATGTCCAATAGCACAATTACAGTTGATGAGCGAAAAGTCACCAATAACCGCACCAGGAGAGATGCTGCAGTTTGGGTTAATAATTACACCCTCACCTATTAAAGAAAATGGACTCAACACAACACTAGGGTGAATAAACGAGATAGCATTACCGCCTTTATCTTTTAGCATTTCGGCAATACTAGCGCGAGCATGACCTTCCCCTCCAAATGCCAAAATAAAATCAAACTGTTCAAGATCATCTAGCATGGAGATTGATTTTACTTCGTGGCCATAAAATGTTGTTCCTGATACAAAATATTCGTCAGTCACACAAAAACACAAGAAACGTT
The DNA here is from genome assembly GCF_033438945.1 of Vibrio sp. Y176. Lineage (NCBI taxonomy): Bacteria > Pseudomonadati > Pseudomonadota > Gammaproteobacteria > Vibrionales > Vibrionaceae > Vibrio > Vibrio sp. Y176. Next base: position 341,323 of record NZ_JAWOQS010000004.1, read on the forward strand.
CACGAATATCATTTACATCTTGTATCCAGCTGTACACTTCCGCAGCTAGACCACTAGCTCCAAATATAATAATTGGATTAGACATTATTTACCCCTGCTCAATCTCGATTTTTTCAACGTGTATTTTTAACAAGCCAAACTCATCATTTATCACGATGCTATTTTCGCTACTATTTACAGATTTATCGCTTGGTTCATCAATAAACTGATAAGCACGTACAGAGTATCTATCACCATCATTATCAATTAGAGCCTTAGGAAAAACTTTAAATGGTCCATAATCTAATGCTCTCAATATGCGATAGTTCTCAAGCGTTGATTGTTTTATATCTAGCCAGCCATTTCCGGGAATATCTTTGGACAGGTACAGATAGTCGTATCTCAATGGCTGTTTAGTCAAGCAAGGAGTACTGCCTGTTTGCAACAATTCATCAATTACGTTTGAAAAGGCTTCTAATCCGGCATGCATACATTTATGAGCGACCTGATATGCTTTGTCATGCTTATCAACTAATACGTCAGAAAAAGCAATAGCCTCACCAGTGTCTACACCTTCATCAACATAATGCCAAGTGACACCTGTTTTTTCTAATTGATGAAAAATAGCCCAACTAGGTGCGTTTCTTCCTCGTAAATTTGGTAAAAGTGCATTATGAAAATTGATAATAGTTACATTCTTTAAAGTCAGTAACTTCCCTTTAAAAAGGTAGTTATTATTCGCACTGATGATTAACGTATTACCAGACAGCCACCCGAGTAACGAAGACTCGATATCTTCTTTCGTATGCTTAAATTGATATGCGACGTCGTGTTTTTGAGCAAATGACTCAAGAGTAGAAAAAGGTTGCATCTCTGTCTGTAACAATTTCAGCGTCACATCATATTGAAGAAGCTTGGAAGCAACGTCTTGAGCTATCTTACCAAAACCGATCACGATTACGGTTTCAAACTTTAATTTAGACACTGCGCCCTCCATCAATCACAAGATCTAAACCAGTCACCCAGCGAGACGCTCTGCTACTCAAAAAATAACAGGCCTCTGCAACATCTTCAGGTTTGCCTAAACCTAAAGGATATAGGTTATGTAACTTTTCAAGTGCTGCTTCGCCCAAATCAACCGCTACATCTTTTGTGTGCTTGGTCTCAACCCATCCAGGCGAAACGGTATTTACTCTGATTTTACGCGGAGCTAATTCTCTAGCCATTGATTTACTTGCAGAAATCAAAGCCCCTTTTGCTGCAGAATAAGCAACTAATCCTGGCTCACCAACGAAATGGGCAATGCTAGAAATCAGTGTAATACTTCTATCCTGAGACTTATCTGAATATAAAGCGTTCGAAAAAAGCTGGCAAAGGATCAAGTGACTATTCACGTTCGTTTGCATAGTCAAAAGAAGCTCTTCATCCGATACTAACTTCAACGGCAAGATTTTATGGTAGCCCGCAGCACAGATAAGATCTGTAACTTTACCTTGCTCAGTAACGATCTTTTTCAGCAGCGGTTTTAATGATGAAGGAGACTTCAAATCCCAAACATAAGCGGCTGAGGAATCTTTTCCTAAAGATTCCTCAGCGGTTTTAAGGCTCTCTTCATTACGTCCAAGAAGGATCACAAAGTTTCCCTTTTGAACATGTTTGTGAGCAATACTCAAGCCAATGTCTGAAGTCGCTCCTGTGATAAGAACTTTTCTTTTCATCGAAATTACTGAGGAAGTAGCTCGAGCAATTGACCGACAGTTTTTCGTTCGATTAAATCACCGTGTCCAATTTCTACTTGATATTCATCTGCGAATAAAGTGATAAGAGATAATTGGGCTAAAGAGTCCCACTCTTCCGTTTCTTGATATTCAAAATCAGGAGTTAGCTCTTCTACTTCCAACTCTAGGATCTCAGCTAGTTCTTCCAAAAAAACAGTCATTTATACATCCAACTTAATTAGTTTACATAGTGTAAGTTCATTGACATCAATCAAGGTCGCCCCCCAACTCAGACCTATACCAAAGCCTGATAATAGTGCTTTTTTACCCTCAAAGCCCGAATTCTTCATCCAAGATGATAAAATCGACATTGGGACAGTTGCGGACGAAGAGTTACCATAAATAGTCACTACCTCTGAAGGTAACTGCTCTTCCGTTACCTTCAGTGCTGAACGGAAACGATCCAAGATAAACTTATTTGCTTGATGAAAGAAAAAGTAGTCAATCTCTTCTGGTTTTGTGTTCGTTTCAATAAACTCTTTAATAAAATTGATTACCGTTGTTTGAGTAAACGTAAAAACATCTCTACCTTGCATGACCAAATGCTCAGAACAACGCCAATTTCCTTCTTCGTCCTCAGCAAGAGCGGCAGTATCAGAGGTACAAGGGTTTACCATACCACCTGATGGGATCATTAAAGCTTTTGCTCCTTTACCATCATGTTTGATCTCAAGAGGGGCCTTCACATTTTCCGCTCTTCTTTCTATTAAAGTGATAGTAACTGCATCCCCAATAAGAGGGTATGAGTTACGATCTTTTAAAGAAACCTTACGGCTTAAAACATCACCAGCAATTAGCAACACTTTTTGCGCATCACTATTACGAACTAGGCTCGAAGCTTCAAACAAACCTCGAATATAGCCATTGCAACCATCGTTGATGTCCATGCAATAACAATCGGTTTTAAAGTCAAAAGCGCCATGTACTATCGAAGCCGTTGACGGAATTGGGTAATCAGGAGTTTGAGTTACCACCAAAATTCCATCCACATCCTGATAGTCGCACCCAAGAGTGGTTGACAGGTCCTCAAGCAAAGGAAAAATCATATCAGTGAGCGCCGTTTCTTTTGAAACAACATGATGTTGATTGTATCCCATCAGCTTCTTCAGCTTTTTAGAACTCTGCTCTGTGTGTGAGTAGTTTTTTATCTCATCATCAAAGTAAGAAATATGCTTTGGAACGGCTGCGAGTATCCCTTTCAGCGAGATATTGCCAATATCACTTTTCATAAATTAACCTTGAATCGTTTTAAGATACTCACCAATAACATGCGGCGAAACAAAATTCTCAGGAACCAAACCTTCACCAGGAATTGAAATAGCTAGCTGAGCTTCGATCTCACTTACTAGGACTAACAAATCAAAAGAGTCCAACAGACCTGATTCAAAAAGTTCAGTATCTTTAGCAAACTCATGTTCTGGTTTCATTGTGGTTAAGATTGCTATAATTTTTTCACACATACTACTATTTAACCTTTACAAATTCTTGTAGTGCTTTCTCTGAAAAAGCTTTTCTATTTAACTTACCATTTGGCGTAAAAAGCATTTCTTGTACAAAGCCAATCTTGCTTGGAATCATGTACTTTGGTAAACGTTTCGTCAGTGCAACTTTAAGCTCAACTTCACTCATCGAACTACTGCATTGAACAAAAGAATAAAGCACTTTATCTTCTGATAAATAACCAACAACACACTGTTCGACAGCATCTAGCTCCATGATCTGAGACTCAATTTCACCAAGTTCTATACGATAGCCATTGTGCTTAATCTGGAAGTCTTTTCTACCAATATAATAAATTAAACCATCAACAAGTCTAACCAAGTCTCCGGTACGATAGATCATATCAATGTATTTATCTTGAAGTGGGTTTTGACAAAATACCTCTTCTGTTTTTTCTGAGTTAGCCCAATACCCAAGCGCTAAGCTAGAGCCTCGAACGCACAATTCACCTTCATCATTACGCTGGTCGTTTTCATCTAGGATTAGAATTCCTGAGTTATGACAAGGGACCCCTATAGGTAAGCTATCCCCATCCCAGTCTGACGGCACATCATAGTAGGTGCAATCAACGGTAATTTCTGTTGGTCCGTACAAGTTAGAGTAATGAGCATTAGGATGCTTATCTAACCAGTACTTAATCGTCTTCGCTGGCATTACTTCCCCAGCAAACAATACATTCTTCAAGCATGGCAATTGAAACTGATCAAGTAACTTAAGGTTCGCAATATTTACAAGCAATGAAGGAACCCAGAAGATCGTTGTTATTGCTTTTTCTTTCAGGTATTCAAGTGTTTTCTGAGGAAAAATAAACACGCTTTCAGGGATAACATGCAGTTCTGCCGCATTAGACAACGCCAAATAGATGTCTAAAGTCGAGTTATCAAAGAATAGTGGTGCTTGACTACCAATAATATCAACTTTGCTCACTTCATAGGCTGAATTAGCCCAATCAATATAATCAATAACACTAGAGTGGCAAATAGTGACACCTTTTGGTGTACCAGTAGAACCTGAAGTAAAAATTATATAACATGGATCTTTATCAATAACGGTTTTATTAAACTTTTCGATATCAGCCCAAATATCTTGCGTAGGTAGCTTAGATGCCGGTATTTCATCGATATTAATAGTTGAAATTGAACTATCTAATTCTAATGAATCTAATAAATTTCCTGACGTTTCATCATAAAGAACAAGACAATCTTGAAGGTTAGATAAGATCTTTAATAGTCGTTCTTTAGGTGAGTTAATGTCTACGGGACAGTAAATCCCTCCAGCCATTGTCGCAGAAAAGATCATGGAGAGTGCATTTACAGATTTTTTCGCAAACACAACAATCGGCTTGTTTAAACTTCCCTGCTGTCTTAGTTGCAATGAGATAGCATATGACTTTGCTGTACTTTCTGCATAAGTCAAAGAGTGGCTCGAATCCGAAACACAAATATTTTCTGGGTGTTTCATCGACGATGCTTGTAGATATTTCAGGATGCTGTTTCTCATCTTATACTCTCTTTTTGCAACCAATCATGATTTTTTAAGTATTTGTTTTATCTTGTTTACCATTGATTCACACAAATCAAAATATATAGGCAAGCATAAGATCCTTTTACTAGTCGAGCGACTAACTTCACATGGAGTTCCTTCATGACCATAACTATCAACAAGATCTAAACTTGGATAAAAGTACCTTCTTGGAAAGATGTTATTCGCTTCCAAATTAGCCTTAGCTCTAAGTAATGACTGCTCCGAATCAAACACAATTGGTACATACGCCCCATTAGGTTTTGAGCTATCCAACCAATTTTGCATTTGGAAAACACCAGAAAGGTGAGTTTGATAACTTTGCCATAAGCCTCTTCGCTTGGTCATGATACTTTCTATATCATCTAGAACACAGTGACCCATAGCGGCTTCAAACTCATTCATCTTGGCATTAGTTCCAACGCCTTCTATCGAATCCGGTCCCGTTATTCCAAAGTTAATCATAGAGCGTACTTTAGCTGCTAGCTCATCACATTGCGTAATCACAGCACCACCCTCTATCGTGTGGAATAACTTTGTAGCATGGAAACTTAATGTACTGATATCACCGTACGTTAATACACTTTCTTTATTTAGATCCACACCAAAAGCATGAGCGGCATCATAGATAACTTTTAAACCATGCTTGTTTGCTATAGCTTGAATCTCATTGACTTTACATGGATTACCAAACACGTGTACTGGTACTATTGCAGACGTTTTTTCTGTAATAAGGGCTTCTATCAAATCAGGGTTAATATTGAAGCTATCATTTTCAATATCGCAAAAAACAGGTGTTAAGTTTTCCCAACTAAGCGTGCTTGTAGTCGCAGCAAAAGAGAAAGGTGTTGTGATCACCTCTCCTGTAAGATTTAATGCTTTATAAGCAACCTGAAGTGCTAATGAGCCATTTGCAACTAATATAACATGCTTAACACCAAGGTATTCAGCTAGTCGAGATTCTAACTCATTAACCAGAGGACCACTATTGGTCAACCAACCACTCTCGTACACCCGATCAACATATTGTTTATATTTATCTTTTGATGGTAAATATGGTTTTGTTACAGGAATAATTTCACTGCTCATCATTTAATATCTCATTGCAATTAGCGACCAATATTATTTTTGCTCAATCACTAACTCGGAAAGGTAACGCCCGTAATCATTTTTTTGCATTGGTTTCGCAATAGCGAGTAGTTGGTCTTTTGTTAACCACCCATTGCGCCATGCAATCTCTTCTAGACACGCAACTTTCAGGCCTTGAACATTTTCAATGGTTTGAACAAACGAAGAGGCTTCATGTAGGCTTTCATGCGTTCCAGTATCTAACCAAGCAAAACCGCGCCCTAGTAATTGAACATTCAGGTCACCTTGCTCAAGGTACATTTGGTTTAGCGTCGAAATCTCTAACTCACCACGAGCTGAAGGTTTGACTTTTTTTGCCAATTCGACGACTCGGTTATCATAAAAATACAGCCCAGTGACAGCATAATTGGATTTAGGCTTTACTGGTTTTTCTTCAATCGAAATCGCCTGCATATTGGCATCAAATTCTACAACGCCAAATCGTTCAGGATCTTTAACCTGATAACCGAATACCGTCGCTCCACGGCTCTTCATCGCAGCTTGCTGAAGAATAGGAGTGAACCCTTGCCCATAAAAGATGTTGTCACCCAGCACCAAACATACTGAATCATCGCCAATGAATTCTTCACCAATGATGAAGGCTTGAGCTAAGCCATCTGGACTTGGTTGAATCGCGTATTGCAACTCAATACCAAACTCTGAGCCATCACCCAATAGGCGCTGAAATCCTTCCTGGTCTTCTGGCGTGGTGATGATCAAGATTTCACGAATGCCAGCAAGCATGAGTACCGACAACGGGTAGTAAATCATTGGTTTGTCATAAACCGGCAGTAACTGCTTAGAGACACCGCGTGTAATAGGGTAAAGGCGAGTGCCCGAGCCACCTGCTAAAATAATGCCTTTCATTATTCGCCCGCTCCTAATCGCTCTAAACTGTATGAACCATCAAGCACGCGTTGCCACCATTGCGGGTTGTTTAGGTACCATTCCACGGTTTTACGAATGCCGCTTTCAAAGGTTTCTTCTGGCGTCCAGTTAAGCTCTTGAGCAATCTTGGTCGCATCAATTGCGTAGCGCACATCATGACCTGGGCGATCTTTGACATAAGTGATCAAAGATTCATAAGACTCAACACCTGCCGGCTTGTCTGGTCGCAGCTCTTCAAGCAAAGCACAAATGGTTTTCACTACTTCGATGTTGGCTTTTTCGTTATGGCCACCGATGTTGTAGGTCTCACCGATTTCACCTTCCGTCACGACTTTGTAAAGCGCGCGAGCATGGTCTTCCACAAACAGCCAATCTCGGATTTGCATGCCATCACCATACACAGGTAAAGGCTTGCCATCGAGGGCATTCAGAATCATCAGTGGGATCAACTTCTCTGGGAAGTGGTACGGACCATAGTTATTTGAGCAATTGGTTACGAGTGTTGGGAGACCATAAGTACGCTGCCAAGCGCGTACAAGGTGATCGCTCGACGCTTTAGACGCCGAGTATGGGCTGCTTGGAGCGTATGAGGTGGTTTCGGTGAATAAATCATCCGTACCCTCTAAATCGCCATACACTTCATCCGTAGAAATATGATGAAAACGAAACGCCGATTTGTCCGCTTCCTCAAGGTTTGACCAATATTGACGCGCCGCTTCAAGAAGATGGTAAGTGCCCATGACGTTGGTCTCAATAAAAGCAGCAGGACCATCAATAGAGCGATCGACATGCGACTCAGCCGCTAAATGCATCACCATATCGGGTTGATGCTCTGAAAACACGCGGTCTAGTTCAGTTCGGTCACAGATATCCACTTGCTCGAAGTAATAACGGTCACTCTCTGAGACATCAACCAGTGATTCTAGATTCCCTGCGTAGGTCAGTTTATCTAAATTGATGACGGTATCTTGGGTGTCACGAATGATATGTCGGACAACAGCTGACCCAATGAAGCCTGCTCCACCGGTTACTAATATTTTCATTACAAATGTTACCTACGTTAATTTTTGTGCCATCAGATACACATGAATACTTAATGATTATTGTAGTTTATAGACTCACTCGAGCATCGTTAGACTCAAGAAGGCTTACTTAGAGCAATCAACATAAAATGATAAAAAACTCAATTAAGATTGAGAAGCATAACCGTCCTGAAAATGTTCAAAATCGGATTCTTGCCAAATAATCTGTCGCTTTAAACGCTCTTTATTAAATGAACGCAGAAGTCTATTTAGATTTTGTTGCTTCCAGTCACCAGAAGTTTCAAAACGACACTTATCAAAATCGATAATCCATACCTTATCTTTGTCGTCGATCAAGATATTGTGGATATTCAAATCGGTATGGTTAACGCCAACCTGATGCATCTTGGCAATTTCTTGCCCTATTTTCTGATACATCTCTACCGATAAAGACTGTTCTTGCAAGATACTAACCAGATCTCTGGCGTTTGGGATTCGCTCACTTAATAAATCAGCTTGATAGAAGAGTCCTGACTTTACGGCTCTTGCTGCAATAGGACGAGGAACGTGCACCCCAGCCTCAATTAGCGCCAACAAAAGCTGAAACTCTTGCGCACAACGGGTGTTATCCCAGCCAGAGAACCAATAATGATCGTTAACTAACTTCCCAAACAAACCGCCACGACGGTAATGACGTAGTGCCGCTTGCATGTTCTCTAGTTGGATAAACCATGTCGTGCCTCGCCCCGTCGCACTGCCAACCACCTTGTCGGAGGACTGCCAGTATTCCTCATCAAATATCGGTTGGCTAGGGTCTGTAATGATCTCGTCATCAAACCAGATCACTTGGTTGTTGTTTTTATACTGTCGAGTCATACGCTCACCCTCTAGCCTAAATACCGGCTGGCTAATATATACAACCAAGTAAATGCGGCAAACGCCAAAGCAACCATAACGGCAGCAGAGCCTATATCTTTAGCTCGACCACTGAGTTCATGCCGTTCAATACCGATACGATCCACTACCGCCTCAATCGCTGAGTTTACAAGCTCTACAATCAAGACTAATACCACGACCCCGATCATTAAGATACGCTCAACCATGCCGACATCCACTAGCCAAGCCAAAATCACGGCGATACTCAACAGAGCCAACTCTTGTCGAATGGCAGCTTCATGCTTAAAAGCCGCTTTTAATCCTTGGATCGAATAACCCGTCGCTTTAACGATGCGCTTTAGTCCGGTGTTACCCGGCTTGCCAGATTCTTGCGATTGATGTGGTGTTGTCTTTGACATTGCAGAACACTTATCAGTACTTAGCTATATTCGAACCGTGTATTTTACATTTATTGGGGATGTCTGCATAATTTACCTGCCTCTATTCATCGAATCAGACAATAATTATGTTTACTTCTGCCCCATCGTCACTATGCGTCTTGCGTTTGTCCGCTATCGGAGACGTTTGCAATACTATCGCCAGCATTCAAGCTATTCAGAAACACTGGCCTTCGACCCAGATTACTTGGATAACGGGTAAACTTGAAGCCCAGTTATTAGCCGCCATCGATGGTGTAGAAGTGATTGTTTTTGATAAAAAAGCGGGACTTGATGGCTACAAATCACTTTGGCGACAGCTGAAAGGCAGAGAGTTTGATGCGCTATTGCATATGCAGTACGCGATTCGAGCGAGTGTCGCAACGTTGGGCATTAAAGCAAAATACAAACTTGGTTTCTCTTCTGATAGAAGCCAGGACTTTCAAACACTATTTACCAATGTCAAAGTGCCTTCCCCGCAATCTCTGCATGTCGCAGATGGCTTAATGGCCTTTGCCCATCAAATTGGGGTACCAAAGGCAGAACTAGACTGGGTACTTTCTTATTCAGACCACGACCAAGCTTGGGCAGAGTCTCATATTTCTCGTAGTAAACCTAACCTGCTGATTGTGCCTGGTGCGAGCAAAGCTTATAAAAACTGGAACGCGGAAGGTTATGTGGATGTGATTCATCACGCCAGAGCAAAAGGCTGGAACGTGATTCTGGCAGGCAGCCCGGCTCAGGTAGAATTGGACCTGGCAGAGGCCATTCAATCTCGCTTGGAAGAACCGTGTCTAAATTTAGTTGGACAAAGTTCAATTCTGCAAATGCTTGCGTTAATAGATAAGGTTGAAATGGTCATCGCCCCCGATACCGGACCAGCACACATGGCGAATGCAATGAAAACACCAATCATCGGGCTCTATGCACACCATAATCCGCTGCGAGTGGGACCTTACCGTTATCTAAAATACGTTGTCTCAGTGTATGAAGAAACGATCTTGGCGGAAACAGGTAAAAACAGTCACGAGTTAAGCTGGCGAACTCGCGCTAAAGATGAAACGGCAATGAACCGCATTACCAGCACTCAAGTAATGAGCATGTTCGATCAAGTCTTAGAAGATTTGTATCCTCAATACCAGTAAACTTACTGTCTTGATTTGTTAAGAAGGAAATGACCTTGTCCAAACCAACCTTAGCCGTTGCCTTAATTGTAAAAAATGAAGAGAAGCACTTACAAGCTTGTCTAGACACAGTAAAAGATTGGGTCGATGAGATTGTCCTTCTAGACTCGGGCAGCACCGATCGCACCGAAGAAATCGCCCGACAATACACAGATAAGTTTTACACCAATCTAGATTGGCCAGGTTTCGGTAAACAACGCCAACTTGCGCAGCAATACGTTACGGCAGACTACGTTTTGTGGCTTGATGCAGACGAACAAGTCACTCCAGAGCTAAAAGAAAGTATCTTACACGCGGTATCAGCCAATAAGCCGAACGTTTTATACAAACTTAATCGACTAAGCTCAGCGTTTGGTAAGTTCATCTACCATTCTGGTTGGTCTCCAGACTGGATTGTGCGCTTATATCGCACCGAATATACGCAATATAATGATTCGCTCGTTCATGAAAAAGTTGATGAGAAAAACTATCAAACTGAAAAACTGGATGGTCGATTGCATCACTACACTTACGAGCACCTTCATCATTACATCAATAAAACCACTGGCTACCTCAAGGCCTGGACGGATGAACGTGAAGGTAAAAAGAAAGCGGGGTTAACGACCGCTATCGTTCACGCTCTTGCGAGCTTTTTGAAGATGTATGTGCTCAAACGAGGTTTTCTTGATGGCAAACATGGCTTCATTCTAGCTTGGCTAAGCATGCACTCTACTTTTGTAAAATACATCGATCTCTACTTACGTGAACAGGCAAGAAAATCATGAAAACGACTTTAATTATCACCACTTACAACTGGAAAGAAGCATTAAAAGCGGTGTTAGAAAGCGTGAAACGTCAAACCGTTTTGCCTGACGAAGTCATTGTTGCAGATGACGGTTCTCGAGACGATACCAAAGCAATGATCGACCAACTGCGTGACGGCTTTCCAGTACCACTTATTCATAGCTGGCACGAAGATAATGGCTTTCAACTTTCAATGAGCCGCAACCGTGCGATCGCCAAAGCATCAGGTGACTACCTCATCATGATTGATGGCGACATGGTGCTGTCCCAAACGTTTATTGAATCACATAAGCAAGTCGCAAAACCAAATTGGTTTGTGCAGGGCGGACGTGTGTTAACGGATGAAAGCTGCAGCAAGGCCATCATGGAAAACGGCTTAGTGCCTTCTATCTTCAGCAAAGGCATTCGCAATCGTAAAAACTGCATCACCAACGCTTTGCTATCGAAATGGTTCTCTTACGAGCGGAATAACGATAAAGCCACTCGCGGTTGCAACATGGCATTTTGGCGACAAGATGTCATCGAGGTGAATGGCTTCAACCAAGATTTTGTTGGATGGGGACGCGAAGACAGCGAGTTTGTTCATCGCATGTTGAATGCGGGTAAGTCACGTCTTTACCTAAAATTCGCAGGTGTAGGCTACCACTTGTACCACGTAGAAAACTCTCGTGCGTCACTCGGACAAAATGATGAGATTTTAGAGAACACCATTAAAAACAAGCTTAAACGCTGTGAGAATGGTGTTGATCAATTTCTAGAAGCTTAAGATTATAAAAAAGGGGCGTTTCGCCCCTTTTTTATTGTTGCTGAGATAAAGCGAAGTACTTATCGGCAACCATCAATGAGATCAAACGCTCTTTACGTTTATCTTTGAACTGCTCAACCCACTGGTGCGCATTTTCAATGATCGCTAATGCTTCTTGCTCATTCGCTAGGTAATAATCCATCTTTTCGGGTAAATCCGAATAGTCATCCTTCACTTCAACATAGTGGACGCCTGCCTCTAACTTACCTTCCATAAACCAAGTCTCATATTTTGGCTTTGACATAATAACCAAGGAGTTAGACGACATAGCCCACTTAAGGTTGGTGGCCACATCATTGCCTTCTATACAGAGCAAAAACTTATACTGCAGTTGCTCTTCAATACTCATAAAGCCCTTTTCCCATGGTTTCCCTTCTACCGGGCGGGTCTGGCCAATATTGCATTGCGGATGGTTGTAAAACGCATGAATCACCTTTTTACGATGCGGCTGAAAACCCACGCCGCGCCACGCTACCATGTCCTTTTTATCTTGATAGCGAACAGGATCATCAATAAATTTAAAATGACGAACTTGATTAAGTTTCAACACCACTGAATTTTGGTTGTTACCAAAAATAGGGCGGCTTTTTATAAAGCTCGGTACATTGGGGATGTGTGTAACATCGCCGTTGATGTAGTTAAACGCAAAACTGGAAGGGAAATAGCGTACAACTTGGCGAAGATCGAAAAAATACGTCCAGCCTTTCGTTTTTTTGAATGTATCGATGGTCGAGTAACTTTGTTCTCGGCTATCAACTGAAAACGGCGTTTCACACTTATTGTAATAGTTCACCCGCTCAAGACAGCGTTGCTGCTCTGCTTCGGTCAGATTCGAAAGTAAACGCTTGGCTTGTGCTCGATATACAAAGCGAGGGATAAGTATCGAGAGAGCGTTTGAGAAATAATAAGGGAACTTACTGTCTTTCATTGAGTTTTTCCCCAATCGCGATGGCTACTGGCTTGGGAACGAATTGTTCGATACTTCCGCCATGAATCGCTACTTCTCTCACGATAGTCGACGATAAAAACGCAAACTCTTCTTCAGGAGTTAAAAATACGCTCTCGATTCCTGGTAATAGCTTTCGGTACATGTTGGTCAGTCCAAACTCGTATTCAAAGTCTACCGTTGTTCGTAAACCACGAATAAGAACCTTAGCTTTCTCATTTCTCGCGAAATCCACTAATAACCCGGAGAACCCCTTTACCGTCACACCAGGTAAATGCGCTACAACGTCCTGCATCAGTGCAACGCGCTCTTCCAATGAAAACATAGTGTTCTTCGATGGGCTTGCGGCTACGCCAATCACAACCTCATCAAACATTTCGTGAGTACGTTCTATTAGATTGAGGTGACCATTAGTCACTGGATCAAAAGTGCCCGGATAAATGACTTTCATATAATTTACTAAGTTATTCGAAACTGATTGAATTATTGAGGCTCGAACGCAAGATTACAACAACTTAAGCTCGATAATAGCTCGACTTACTTCTGACACTCACTACAAAAGAAGGTATTACGTTGGCCAATCTTTAGCTCTTGAAGTCGTTCGCCGCACTCTGGACATGGCTCTCCGGCTTTTCCGTAAACCAATAACTCTTGTGCAAAGTAACCCGGCTTTCCATCGGCTTGCGCAAAATCTTTCAGCGTAGTCCCACCTTGCGTAATGGCAATCTCAAGTGTCATTTTGATATTTTCAACAAGTAACCCCCACTCTTGAGAAGTTAGCTTACCTGCAGGCCTTGAAGGGTGAATTCGAGATTTAAACAACGACTCATTCGCGTAGATATTTCCGACACCAACCACGACTTTGTTGTCCATGATGAACTGCTTGACGGCGACACGCTTATTTTTAGCTTTCTCCGCTACATATTCCGCATTGAACTCTTCAGTTAAAGGCTCAGGCCCCATGTTTGCTAGCACAGCATGTGACTCGCCAGGAGCACACCACAGCCATGCCCCAAAACGACGCGGATCGTTATAACGCAGTATTTTTCCACTGCTTAGTTTGAGATCCACATGATCGTGCTTTGCTGGCGGAAAGTCAGCATCTAGGACACGTAAAGACCCAGACATGCCCAAGTGAACAATGGCTGTACCTGTGTTTGTCTCGATCAGTAAGTATTTCGCACGACGGCTAATCGCACGGATCACCTGCCCTTCCAATGTTTTAAGCTCTGTAGGAATATCCCAGCGCAATTTAGGCGTTCGAAAAGTAAACGACTGGATCGTTTGTCCAACCATGTGGGGGCTAATCCCCATACGACTGACTTCAACTTCTGGCAACTCAGGCATTAGATTCTCCAATTCACCGGCTAATAGTTCTCGCTGCTAGCATAATCGAAAAGAAAAACGATAAATAGGGAAGCTTATTAGGGGTATAGACGCAAAAAGGCTTTACTCTGGCATAAGGTAGTTTTCATCAACGGAGATAGCGACCCATTTGTCTTGCCAGGTTTTAAATAGCCAAAAATCAGGTAAACGAAAGAAAGTCACCCGCTGCGGCTCTTCGAGATCCTGATACCAGACTTCTACCGTTTCAGGTACCGCTAGGTTAGGTTTTAAATGGTCGTACTGTTCTGAGGTAAGCTCGGTCCCTTCCAATGATTGCCAGCGTGATACAAGCTCACTGATCGGTGCATCAACTTTGATGTTGGATTGCCACCGTCCATCATGCAGTTCAAACTCCCAGCCACTATAGTACAAAGACTCCACCGTATAGTCGGAGCGAAGTACATTTGGGTAAGGGTCTGCTTGGGCTGTTAATAGGTAAGTTTTGATCCACATCGGCGCATTTAAGATCACTATAAACGCGATAATGCCCAGAATAAGAATATTGTTCCATCGGCGGCGACGAGCCGGACTCACACGCATAACCATCTCTACTCTCTTATAGTTATGAGTAAATTACCAAAGAGTATTGAGCTTGACTAGAACAACGGTGTGCAAGTGTGTAGGGAGTGGTGACTAAGCGGCAGAGGCGATCAATCAAAAATTCGAGTATAGAGTCGGACCAGTAGAATAACTTCAGCAGTGCCTTATAACCCGATGACGTACTGAACCTTTTCTTCAGCACTTTTATTCACGTAATAAAAAACCCAACTCGAAAGTTGGGTTTTTCAATTCATCAAAGAGACTGAAACCAATTATTTGATTTTTGCTTCTTTGTACATAACGTGCTGGCGAACTACTGGATCAAACTTTTTGATCTCAAATTTGCCTGGCATGTTACGCTTGTTCTTATCAGTTGTGTAGAAGTGGCCTGTACCTGCAGAAGATACTAGACGGATTTTCTCACGAACGCCTTTCTTTGCCATTGCTTATTTCCTCTTAAACGTTTTCGCCACGTGCACGCATGTCTGCAAGAACAGTATCAATACCTTTCTTGTCGATGATGCGCATACCTTTAGCAGATAGACGTAGTTTAACAAAACGTTTTTCGCTCTCTACCCAGAAACGATGAGTTTGTAGGTTCGGCAGAAAACGACGCTTAGTAGCATTTCGTGCGTGTGAACGGTTGTTACCCGTTACTGGACGCTTACCAGTTACTTGGCATACTCGTGACATGAATGTCTTCTCCAAAATCGTTTCAGCTCGATATCAACCTTGGTGGCCGAACCTCTCTATCTCTCGAAAAGAAGTTAGAGGTTAAGAACCGCTATGGAAAATCCATACAAGGCTATCAAAGGTCGCGCATTATACTAACTTGATATGCATTGCTCAAGACCCGAACAGATCCTTTTTACAGGTTTTCGTGATCTTTTTTTAGACAGCAGATTTTTTTAGCAGTCCAAGCTGAATTCAGTTAAAAATTTAGTGGCGTGGATGATAGCAGATTTTTAGCAACTAACAACCTAAAAAACGCACAGTTATATCCAGCCTCTTTCAGCAAAAGAGACACTTTCCCCATCTCCGATGACGAAATGGTCCAAAATACGAATATCCACCAATGCTAATGCGTCGGTGAGACGCCTTGTAATCCTTCTGTCAGCTTGGCTCGGCTCAGCAACGCCTGAAGGGTGATTGTGCGCCAAAATCAAAGCCGCCGCGTTATGATGCAGAGCACGCTTAACAACTTCTCTCGGATACACCGACGCTGCATCCAACGTTCCTTCAAATAAAATTTCATCTTTTATCACTCGGTGCTGGTTATCGAGAAAAAGAATATAAAAAGCCTCTCTTTGCCGATCCCTTAAAATAGAAGACAGATATAACTTAGTTTGGTCGGGGCTGGTTAAGGCATCACCACGCTTTAGCGTCTCCGCCAAGTAACGTTGTGTCATTTCTAGTACCGCTTGCAACTGAACATACTTGGCTTGCCCTAATCCTTTGTGACGACAAAACTCTTCTTCTGATGCTGAAAATAGTTGTCTGAGCGAACCAAAGTCTTGAATAAGGAAGTCTGCAAGCTCAATCACGTTCATTCCGCGGGTGCCTGTGCGCAAGAAGATGGCCAGCAGTTCGGCATCGGTCAAAGCTTGCGGCCCTCGTTGCAGTAGCTTCTCTCTGGGCATGGACTCATTTGGCAAAGCTTTCAGTATCATCTGATGTCTCTTTATATGGAAAGTGTCCCTATTCCACAAAACAAAAAGCGAAAGTCGAGTATGACTTTCGCTTTCTTCGTACCATCAGTGCTTTCCATGCAACTTAACAGTTCATCAGAGTTTAAAGTTGCCAACCAAGCCGTGAATTTCCGTTCCAGACTGTGATAGCTGCGTGCTGATTGACTCGGCATGCTGCAACGTCTCATTAATGTTGTTCACGATCTGTTGAATAGCCACTAAGTTTTGGTTGATGTCTTCTGCAACCGCACTTTGTTCTTCTGCGGCAGACGCGGTTTGAATACCCATATCTCGAATTGTTCCGATAGAATGATGAACACCAGAAAGAGATTGCTGAATGAGCGCAGATTCTTCCGCCGTTTTGACACCTCGTTTTTGGCTCACCGACATCGTACTGACCGCTCTTGATACACCATTTTGTAGCTGCTTGAGCATGTCGCCAATTTCATGAGTACTATTTTGCGTACGACTGGCTAACGAGCGCACTTCATCCGCAACGACGGCAAACCCTCGACCTTGCTCACCGGCTCTAGCCGCTTCAATCGCCGCATTTAGGGCCAACAAATTCGTTTGCTCGGCTATCTCGCCAATCACATCCAGCACTTTGGTTATTTTTTCGGTCTGTAAACTCAACTCAGAAATTGCATCTGACGTGCTGTCTATCTCCGTCACGAGTTCGGTAATGCCTTCTATTGCTTGCTCGACCTCATGCTGAGCGGCGGTGACTTGACTGTTGGCATCGTCAATTGCCTGCGCGGTCGCATTGGTATTGCTGGCTACTTCTTTGGCAGTCATGCTCATTTGCGTCACTGCCGTCACGACTTTGTCCGTCTCTAAACAGTGATCCTGCATTTGACCGCTCGCTTGGCTGGTCTGAGTGTTCAGGCTTTGAGAAACGGTCTGTACTGTCGTCGCAGAGCGATGAATGTCCTGCATCAGTGGGTGCAGCTTATCCATAAACTCATTAAACGCGGCCGCCACTTCACCGACTTCATCCTGACTTTCGACTTTTAAACGAGCCGTTAAGTCACCGCCGCCTGCGGCAACATCTTTTAATGAAGCCGCGACATGTTGTAATGGCTGAATGCCTTTAGACACCACGATACTGGTGAGAACACTGGTAATGATCAATCCAATAACGGAAATCAACACGGCAGATAACGTATGCTCTTTTAGCTCTTGAGTCTTTAACTCTCTGTGCATCGCAACTTGCTGGTCGATGTCATCAATATAAACGCCAGTACCTAAAACCCAGTCCCATTTCGATAGATATTCTGCATAGCCCAACTTAGGCGCTTGTGCGTCAATGGTCGGTTTATGCCACGAGAAATAGAGGAACCCATCCCCTTTTTGAGAAGCGTCAATCAAGCCCGCAATAACTGCGACCCCATTTTCATCTTTTAAGTCGTAAAGGTTTTTACCCTCTAATGCAGGTTTGATGGCGTGCAACGTATTCACACCTTGAGAGTCGTAGGCAAAAAAGTAGCCATCGCTTTCAAAGCGCATGGCTTTCAGAATTTCTTTTGCTGCCTCTTTATTACTTCCATTTACATCCGTGTCGTATAACGGTTTTATCGCCGTCACGCCCATCATCATATAGGCTTGTAACTCTTTCTTTTTCGTTTCGATGAGCTCTTGCCTGTCTCTTGCCAGCTCCGCTTCCAAACTTTTACTGCTGTTGATGTAATACACCACTGAGATCAACGTGGTGATCAACAACAGCGGAATTAGGGTTATCAGCAGCAATTTGTTTCGACTTTTCAACACCATGGTTTCCACTACCTCTTTTTCTTTTCAGACTTGCAAACTCCGCGCAACTTGTCTGTGAGGTAGGCGAGAATTTTCCCTTCCTCGGTCAGATTAATACTCTGGAGTTTGATGTGAATTATCTTCTCGTTATATATGCTCGGGCGGTCAGACTTTGAATTGTGTTAAAATCCGGTCATCAAATTGGAGATCTCACATGCAAACACTAGCAGGAAAGAAAATTCTACTCGGCATCAGTGGCGGTATTGCCGCGTATAAATGTGCGGAGCTAACCCGTCGCCTCATAGAGAGAGGAGCGCAAGTTCAAGTTGTAATGACGAAAGCCGCAAAAGAGTTCATTACCCCTTTAACCATGCAAGCCGTTTCGGGCCGTCCTGTCTCGGACAGTTTACTAGACCCAGCAGCGGAAGCCTCTATGGGTCATATTGAATTGGCCAAATGGGCAGATTTAGTGCTATTAGCGCCAGCGACCGCGGACTTAATCGCACGCATGTCCGCAGGCATGGGGAACGATTTACTTACTACGCTCGTGCTCGCGACGGATTCCCCTGTTGCTGTTTCTCCTGCGATGAATCAACAGATGTATCGCAATATCGCAACCCAAGAGAACATCGCTACGTTAGCGCGTCGTGGTATGCACATCTGGGGCCCTGCGGCAGGAGAGCAAGCCTGTGGTGATGTAGGACCAGGTCGAATGCTGGAACCAATGCAGCTAGTACATCTATGTGAACAGTTCTTTCAACCAAAATTGCTAGAAGGTAAGTCGATACTCATTACCGCCGGACCAACTCGCGAAGCGATTGATCCAGTGCGTTACATTACTAACCATAGCTCTGGGAAAATGGGCTATGCATTGGCGAGCGCCGCAGCGCAGATGGGAGCAAAAGTCACCCTCGTGAGCGGTCCTGTCAGTTTAAATACGCCCGTAGGTGTTGAGCGCATAAATGTTTCCAGTGCACAAGAGATGCACGAAGCCGTTATGACACATGCAAACAGGCATGATGCGTTTATTAGCTGCGCTGCCGTTGCCGACTACCGCCCACAAACGATCGCGTCTCAAAAGTTGAAAAAGACAGAAGACAACGACGAAATGGTCATTAATATGGTTAAAAATCCTGATATTGTTGCATCTGTGGCAGCAATGACGGAGAAGCGTCCGTTTACCGTCGGTTTTGCGGCTGAAACCAATGATGTAGAGACCTATGCTCGAGGCAAGTTAACAAAGAAAAACCTCAATATGATCTGTGCAAACGACGTTTCGGTTGCAGGGCAAGGATTTAACAGCAACGACAACGCGATTACCCTTTACTGGCCTGAAGGTGAACTTGCGCTCGCTTTAGAATCAAAAGAAGCATTGAGCTTTAAAATTCTCGAAAAAATGCATCAATTGATGTAACTAACGTTTGAAAACCCTGCCAATTTTTTACAAAAGCTGGCATAAATTTGGTACAAAAATGACAACTAAGGGTGTTAAATCTCCCATTCCACCCTTAGTGGTCTAGTTTGAGGCGAAATAGCGTCTTATAATCCCCTCCGCTCAACTTTGTATTTTGAAAGGAAGTAACTAATGGCCGGCAGTAAAAAATCCAACCGTCGTGAAGAGATCTTACAAGCATTGGCAGAAATGCTTGAATCAACAGATGGCGCTTCACGCATTACTACGGCAAAACTGGCCAAGCAAGTCGGCGTTTCAGAAGCCGCGCTGTATCGTCATTTCCCAAGTAAAGCGCGCATGTTCGAAGGGTTGATTGAGTTCATTGAAGAAGCCTTGATGACACGCATCAACCGTATTCTAGACGACGAAAAAGATACACTAGAGCGTATTCGTATGGTGATGCACCTTATTTTGGCGTTCTCTGAACGTAACCCAGGTCTGACACGCATTTTGTCGGGTCATGCTCTAATGTTTGAAAATGAACGTCTACGTGAACGCATCAATCAACTCTTTGAGCGTATAGAAACACAATTGCGCCAAATCCTGCGTGAACGTAAGATTCGTGAAGGGAAGTCTTTCCCTGTCGAAGAGCGCATCCTAGCTGCGCAAATTCTGGGACAAGTTGAGGGGAGCCTAAACCGCTTTGTGCGTAGCGACTTTAAATACCAGCCGACTGCAAACTTTGACGAGTACTGGGCGCTTTTAAGTGCACAAATAAAGTAAAAGACTATGAGTAAAGACAAATACACGCAGCCCGAGTTTTCTCTTTCACTTCTTCACCCTCGTAACTGGGGCGTATGGCTTGGTTTTGGTCTGTTGGCCATCCTCGTCAATATTCTTCCTTATCGGCTGCTGCTTTCATTAGGTCGTTCACTCGGTAAACTTGGCATGCGCTACGGTAAAAAGCGTGTCCACGTTGCTCAGCGTAACTTAGAATTGGCCTTTCCAGACAAAACACCTGAAGAGATTCAACATATTGTTGAAGAGAACTTCAAAAATACCGGTATGGCACTGATAGAAACCGGAATCACTTGGTTCTGGCCGACTTGGCGCTTTAAAAACCTGATCGTCGAGAAAGATCTCGGCGCACTGCGTGAAAAAGCCAAAGAAGGTAAAGGCGTCCTACTTTGTTGTGTCCATGCTCTTAATCTAGAGATCACTGCGCGTGCTTTCGCCGTGTTAGGCGTGGCCGGGTACGGCGCGTTTCGTCCGCATAATAATCCTGCTTATAACTTTATCCAGTATTGGGGACGAACACATAACGGCAATAAACTGATTGATCGTAAAGATGTAAAAAAGATGATTCGTGTTTTACGCAGCGGTGAGCGTCTGTTCTATTTACCGGATCACGATTACGGTCGCAAAAAATCAGTATTTGTGCCCTTCTTTGCCGTAGACGATGCGTGTACGACAACAGGCACGAGCATTCTGGCGTATACCTCAAAATGTGCGATCATCCCAGGCTCAGGGTTTCGCAATGACGAAGGAAAATACGACATCATCGCCGATAAGTGCATTGAAGCCGACTATCCACAAAAAGACGAAGTCGCCGCTGCCGCTTATATGAACAAGTATGTGGAAGAAGTCATTCTACGCGCTCCAGAGCAATGGATGTGGCTCCATAAACGCTATAAAACCATGCAAGATGAGCATGTCGAGAAAGGCATTCGCTATAAGTAAGTGGTCACGGCGATAAATCCAAAAACAAAAAAGGGCAGATGAATATCCATCTGCCCTTTTTACTTTTTCAGAAAAAGTAACCAATTAAATGCCGTATTCTGCGCGGTACGCTTTAACTGCTTCTAGATGCTCTTTGTCTGTGCCTTTCTCTTCAAGGAAAGTCACAAGGTCAGTCAGGCTAACGATTGAGATGATTGCACAACCAAAGTCACGCTCCACTTCTTGGATCGCAGACAACTCACCTTTGCCTTTTTCTTGGCGGTCAATCGCAACCAACACACCAGCAAGGTCTGCGCCATTTGCTTGAATTATTTCCATCGATTCACGAATCGCAGTACCTGCTGTGATTACGTCATCCACTAGCATTATTCGACCTTCAAGCGCTGAACCCACAAGGTTACCGCCTTCGCCGTGATCTTTCGCTTCTTTACGGTTGAAGCAGTAAGGCGTGTCGATATCGTGGTGATCCGCCAGCGCGACTGCTGTTGTCGTCGCGATTGGGATACCTTTGTACGCCGGGCCAAACAGTACATCAAACTCAATGCCAGAGTCAGCGAGCGCGGCTGCGTAAAAACGACCAAGACGCGCTAGGTCACGACCAGTATTGAAAAGACCAGCGTTAAAGAAGTACGGGCTTTTACGGCCAGATTTCAAAGTAAACTCACCAAACTTAAGAACTTCTTTCTCAAGTGCAAACTCAATAAATTCACGCTGGTATGCTTTCATTATTTTCTCTCTATGTCCTTGGTTTCTTGTGTCTCTTCTCGACAATCATTCATTTCTCTATTGTCGAGATAAAAAAATAGCCCCCATAATGGGAGCTATTTAAATCAATTGGCTAACGCCGCCTTCTGCGCTGCGACAATTTCCGTAATGCCGACTTTCGCCGACTCTAGCAGAGCCATCAGCTGCTCGTGACTGAACGGTTCACCTTCTGCGGTGCCCTGAATTTCAATCATCTTGCCTTCTTCGGTCATTACTACGTTCATGTCTGTGTCTGCCGCTGAATCTTCAACGTACTCAAGGTCACACAGAACATCATCACCTAGCAAACCAACTGAAACTGCCGCTACGTGGCCTTTCATTGGGTTTGCTTTTAGCTTGCCGCTATCTACTAGGTGTTGGAACGCATCGGCCATTGCAACACTTGCACCGCTGATGGATGCAGTACGCGTACCACCGTCAGCTTGGATAACATCACAGTCAACGGTGATCATGAACTCACCCATGGCTTTTAGATCGACAACAGCGCGTAGGCTTCGCGCGATAAGACGCTGAATTTCCATCGTACGGCCGCCTTGTTTGCCACTTGCCGCTTCACGACGAGTACGCGAATGTGTTGCTCGAGGTAGCATGCCGTATTCAGCTGTAACCCAGCCTTTACCTTGACCTTTTAGCCAACGTGGCACAGATTCTTCGACGGTCGCATTACACAACACTTTGGTGTTACCGAACTCAACTAGCACTGACCCTTCAGCGTAAGCTGTGTAGTTACGAGTAATTTTGATAGGGCGAACTTGATCCGCCTTGCGATCGTTTGGACGCATGGGCATCTACCTTAAATATGAGGAGAAGACGATTTGGTTGGGCGAAGATTATAACGGAATCGATTCCGGATTCATAGGTTACGCATCTGGCACAACATAAACAATCCATACATCCCGCGCACCTATCGACGCAGCGTGATACACTCTTGAAGTAATTTTCAAAAAATGAAGACAGGAAAATTCGATGATTTACAGTATGACAGCGTATGCACGCAAAGAAGTAAAAGGCGATTGGGGTTCTGCGGTATGGGAAATCCGCAGCGTGAACCAGCGTTATTTAGAAACATACTTCCGCATGCCAGAGCAATTTCGCGGGTTAGAGCCCGTTTTACGTGAGCGTTTTCGTAAGCGCTTAGCGCGAGGCAAAGTAGAATGTAATCTACGCTTTGAAGCAAACCCTGCCGCAAAAGGTGAGCTTAGCATCAATGAAGCGCTTGCTAGCCAGGTAATTAAAGCCGCTGAACAAGTCATGCACATGACTGGTGAACTGAGCCGAATCAATCCATTTCAAGTCATGCAATGGCCGGGGGTAATGGAAACGCCAGAGCAAGACATGGATGCGGTAAATAAAGTGCTACTAGAAGCGTTTGATGGCGCAATGGATGAATTTATTGAAGCGCGCGCTCGTGAAGGCGAGAACATGAAGGCGCTAATTGAGCAACGCCTAGAAGCGATCACATCAGAAGTTGTGAAAGTGCGCGCACGCATGCCAGAAATACTAGAGTGGCAACGTGAGCGTCTGTTCTCTAAATTTGAAGATGCGAAAGTAGAGTTAGAACCATCTCGCGTTGAGCAAGAGCTTATCCTTCTGGCACAGAAATCAGACGTAGCAGAAGAGCTAGACCGTCTTGATTCTCACGTAAAAGAAACCACAAACATTCTGAAAAAAGGTGGCGCAGTCGGTCGTCGTCTGGACTTCATGATGCAAGAGTTCAACCGTGAATCGAACACGCTAGCGTCGAAATCCATCAGCACCGACATCACCGCATCGGGCGTTGAACTGAAAGTTCTAATTGAACAGATGCGTGAGCAGATCCAAAACATTGAATGATCTAAAAGTCATCGAGTATTGAAACAAAAAAGCCCCGCTAATACGGGGCTTTCTTTTATTCGTCTTTTTCCAAGGTACTGTTATCAACGTAGGGCCAATAATGGTGCCCAATTCTGATCAGCAAAGTAGCCGCAGCCAAAATAAACGCAGCCAGAGATAACCACACAACCAAAACCGCATCCAGCTCTTTCATTCCGAGTGTGATGTAGCGGGCGATCGCCATCATCGCGATATAGATAGGATAGCGTACCGGAATTTTACCATTCATCACGAACTGCTGCACCATGGCGAGCACTTCCAGATAGATAAACATCAAAAGAATATCTGTGAGTAAGACACGCTTCTCTACAAATACGTGCACAAACTCTTGCATCATGGCGTACAACGTCGCCAAGGTAATAGAGACTAATAACACCGCCTCCAAAATATGGAAGATTTTCAGGAAAGGTCGACTAAAGGATTTCGGTAAATTCGACGGCATGGTCCATTATCCAAACAAAGAAAATAGGCCTTGAGTTTAGCATGCAACGATCTTCAATCAATCAGAATAAACATCAGTGCAAATCGACTCCAAGTCCTGGCATTTGCTTATAAAAACGCTCCGCTTATTTGGCGGAGCGCTTTTGTGTTATAGGACCTGTGGCATCACTTACGCCACTTGCTGCTTTTTTTCAGCTACGCGCTTTTTCTTCCGATATTTAGGGTGAGTGATCGGAATCGCAGATAGGAGTTTTTTGGTGTATTCGTTTTGCGGGTTTGCATAAATTTCTTTAGCACTGCCTGCTTCTACCACTTTACCAAAATACATCACGGCAACTTTGTCAGAAACATGTTTCACCACCGAGAGATCGTGAGAGATAAATATGATCGCCAAGTTCATTTCTTGTTGCAGCTGTAGCAATAGGTTCAAGATTTGCGCCTGTACCGACACATCTAACGCAGATACCGATTCATCACAAATCAGTAATTTAGGCTTCAATGCAATCGCGCGAGCAATACCGATACGCTGCCGTTGTCCGCCTGAAAATTCATGTGGATAACGGTTTACTGCCGTTTCTGGTAATCCCACTTTGATTAAAAGCTCTTTTACCCACTGTTTACGCTCTGTTGGCGTGCCAATTTTATGAATAACAAACGGTTCTTCCAGAATCATACCGATGGTATGACGCTGATTGAGTGACTCCATTGGGTCTTGAAAGACGATTTGCATGTCTTTACGCAGCGAGCGCATCTCTTTAACAGACAATTTAGTGATGTCTTTACCTTCAAAGAAAATCTTACCTTCTGTTGGCTCGTATAACTTTAAGATCGTGCGACCAAGGGTGCTTTTACCACAACCTGACTCACCAACTAGCCCCAGTGTTTCACCTTCAGAAACAGACAGTGAAACCCCGTCTACCGCTTTGATGGTGTAGCCTTTCTTGAACAGCCCTTTACCAGAAACAAAGTGCTGCTTAAGATTTTCAATTCTTAATACTTCTTTTGCCATAACATCCTCTTTTATGACTGGTTCACTTTGCCCAGTTAACTGGCAAACATACTGGCATCAATAGGCTTGATATCGATCATCTGCTTCGGCTCATTATCTAAGCTCGGCATCAACCCCATCAAACGCTCTGTGTATGGGTGCTGCGGGTTATCAAACAACTCAAAAATTTCTGCTTTTTCGACAATACGTCCGCCATACATCACGGCAACATCATCACACACTTCTGCCACAACCCCGAGATCGTGAGTGATGAAGATCATCGCCATGCCCGTTTCTTCCTGAAGCTCGTTCATCAGTTCAAGGATAGACGCCTGAACCGTAACATCCAACGCTGTAGTCGGTTCATCACAAATCAGAATATCCGGCTTACAGGCCAATGCCATCGCGATCATGACACGCTGGCGCATACCACCAGATAGGTTATGGGGATACTCATTCAATCGCTTCTCTGGCATTGGAATTTTTACTTTTGCCAGCATCTCAATCGCGTACGCCTCCCGCTCCTTTTTGTCGAGCTCAGGTCGATGGAGCTCAAGCACTTCACATATTTGACGACCAATGGTGTGCACTGGGTTGAGCGCAGTCATCGGGTCTTGGAAGATGATCGAAATGCGATCGCCACGCATGGCGTACATCTCTTCCGCAGGCAAATCAACTAGGTTGGTGCCGCGATAATTCACTTCACCTTTAATGATGTTGCCATATGGCTTAGGTAATAGCCCCATGATCGACATTGAGGTTACGCTCTTACCACTACCTGACTCTCCCACCAGACCGAGTGTACGTCCAGCTCTCACATCAAAGTTCACACCATGCAGAACCTTCACTGGCCCATCATCGGTGGTAAATTCAACTTCGAGATCTTTAACACTTAGGATTACATCGTTTTCCATAACCAATCCTTACAGCTTATAAGTGTCATCTACGACAACAACAGGTTCAAAAGCTTTGCCTAACTTCATCGCTTGTTTCGTTTCTTTTTTGATATCACTATCAATCCAGTAAGTGCCATCGCCTATGATTGAACCACTGAACAGCGCCTCTGTCATGCGATTCATTGGCTTATCTGGAAACTTTAACCAGCGCCAGTGACCATAGCGGACATAAGGAACCATGTAGCCTGGGACGATAACGTGAGCATCAATGATGTCACGCTGAATCTCATGACCTAGCTGGATCTTTTTATCCATATCCATGCCAAAACGATACTCGATGATCTTTTCATCCAGTTCAGGCGTGCTGTAGTTTGTGAAAGAGTTAGTTTGCGGCTTGTTCGCATTGACTGAATGGAAGTACTCCCAATACGTTGGGATCTCAGACGTACCCATATCTAAGAAAGCCAAATCGTGCTTTTTCTCACGTACGTATTTGAACATGGATGAGCCATCAACTAACTTGAGCTCAATATCCAGCCCTGCTAGCTTGGCTTGCTCACGCAAAAAGGCAATACGAGGAGTATGAACAGGTGTTCCGTAGGTCAGCTCGAAGCTTAAGCGCTCACCTTTATCATTGACACGAATACCATCAGAACCAATTTTGTTAAAGCCTGCGGCTTCGAATGCCTCGGCCGCTTTTGTGGGATCAAACGTCGGTGCCTTAGCATCTGGTAGGGTGTATTTACCATGACCATAACCGGTCGGGTTCGGTTTACGGGAGTAGTCGCCACGCATGACATTCTCTATCATGCCATCAAAGTCAATCGCGTAAGTAATGCCCTTGCGAATGTTTAAATCATCCAGCAAAGGCATCGCGGTGTTCATCCATACACCACCAGCCCCAACTGGAAATTGGTTGTAACCCCAGAACTTTTGAATGTATCCCTTTTGGTAAGGTTCCGTATTCGATTTATCATGCCATAAGCTTGGTAAAACAAGACCAAATGCGTCCAGCTTCCCTTTCTCAAAGTGCTTCATCGCGATATCACTGTCGCGAATCACTGTGATGCGGATTTTGTCGACATTATAACGATGTTGATAATACTTATTGCTGTAACCCCACCAGTCTTCACCGACATGTTTGAAGGTAACACTTTTACCTTTTTTAATGTCATCTAGGTAGTATGCACTGGTCGTTGGTTCACTTTTAAAATTGTAGTAGCGGACAAAGTTGTCATGTATACCGTCACCATTTTCATCTTTTGAAGGGTTAGCATAAAAATGTGCGGGGCGTGGGCGCAGAGCCCCCATTCGTAACAGCAACTCTTCCGGATTGAACTCTTTCGCCGCCTTAACAGCAAACGTATGAGTGTCGTACTTGATAACATCCGCAATCGTTTTGTTGTAGTAATCGTTGTACCAAGGTTCCAAGATGTCCTTGGAACGATAAAACTTCAGCATGAACACGAAATCGTCGGCAGTCACAGGTTTGCCGTCCGACCATTTGGCTTCAGGGTTGAGTTTAAAATAGACCGTTTTGTTGTCACCTGCTAACGCCCACTCGTTAGCAAGCTCAGGGATGAACTCTAAAGTATCTGGGTGGCGGACCACCAAGCCTGGTGTTTCATCTAAGATAAAAGAACGTAGCCCTGCATTAGCGTCTGGACCAACACTACGTAACGTCTGCGGGAAACTTGACATAAAGGTGCGATAAGTCCCTCCACGTTTCGCTTCTGGCGAACCATATTGAGGCTCATCCCAGTTTGTTTGCCAGTTTAAGTCTGTCGGAAGCGTTGCTGACATTGCACCAAAACTCAGGGCGCTCAGCGTGGACGCTAAAAATAATTTCTTCATAAAACTTCCCTTTTTATGTTTTGCTCACAATGCTCGCTTAAACATAGCGTGTGAATTTTTTCGGGTCGAAAGCCGCTCGAATGGCTTCACCAATAAAGGTCACCATTACCAGAACCAGAACTATAGAAGTCACTACTGACGCAACAATCCATGGCGAATCTAAGTTTGACTTACCTTGTTGCAGTAGTTCACCCCAACTTGGCGTTGGTGGCATCAAGCCTAATCCTAGGTAATCGAGAGCAGTCAGTGCTGTGATGTTAGCTGCAATAGTGAAAGGCGCTAGGGTTACAATCATCACCATCGTATTTGGCAAGATGTGATTAAACAAGATACGTCCGGTCGATGCCCCTAAAGCACGAGCCGCCATTACATATTCTCGTGCCGCTTCTTTATAGGTCATGGTCCGCATGTACCATGTCATACCCATCCAAGTGAAAAGCACGTTAATAGCGACAAAGAGAGCAAACGTCGGCTGAACGATTGAGACAAGAATCATAATGACGTACAAAAACGGGACCATTGACCAGATTTCGATAAGTCGCTGTACAAACAAGTCAAATTTACCGCCCCAAAAACCCATAGCACAACCGACTGCAGTACCGATCGCGTAGGAAATGGCCATCGTAAGCAACGCAAATCCCATCGCCGTTCTGAATCCGTAGACGAGTCGCGCCAAAATATCGCGACCTATCACATCTGTACCTAAATAATGCTTATTTTCGGCACTAGGTGCTGTTGGCGGGAAATCACCACTAAAATCTTGTTCGTATGGGTTCCACGGCACAAGCGGCAAAATAACAAAGTTGTCGCCCCCTTCAGCCTCAAACGCTTTTTGCAGTACACGATAATCGGCTTCACTGGATGACTCTTGGCCGAATTCGCTACCTAAACGTACGTCACTGACAACAGGAAAATAGTAGCTACCATCGTACTTGACGACTAGCGCTTTACTGTTGATCAAAAGTTCGGCGAATAGAGAAAGGATCAACATGATAGAAAGAGCAACAAACGACCAATAGCCTCGTTTGATCTCTTTAAAGTGACGAATTTTCTTTTGAGTTAATGGACTAACTTTAATCATGTTACGCTCCAAACTTCACACGTGGGTCGACTAAAGCAACACAAATATCTGAAATGATGTTACCAATGAGAAGTAACAACGCATTAATGGCGACAATACCCATAACAACAGGGTAATCACGCTCCATGATTGATTCGTAACCCAATAAGCCAATGCCATCAATATTGAAGATAACTTCAATCAGGAAGGCACCGGTCATGAAGAACAACAAAGAGTTACCAAAGTGACTCGCGATCGGAATTAAGCTGTTACGCAACGCGTGCTTACGAACTGCTTTTTTGAAAGGTAATCCTTTCGCAATTGCGGTGCGGATGTAATCTGAGGAAAGGTTTTCCATCAGGTTATTTTTCATTGTCATCGTCAGCGTGGCAAAATCACCAATGAGGTAACAGATCAAAGGCAACACCGCATGCCACATAATGTCTTTAGCGCGTTCAAAGAAGGTTTCGTAATCGTCGAAGTCATCGCCGACAAAGCCTCCCATCGGAAACCATTCCAAGTGATAACTAAATAACGTGATCAGCAATACACCCACCACATAACCTGGTAGCGCGTAGCCTACGAAAATGAGTACTGAAGAGGCGGAATCAAACACAGAACCGTGCTTGAGCGCCTTATAGTAACCAAGAGGAATCGAGATAAAATAACTAATAAAGAAGGTCATGCCGCCATAAAACAACGACACTGGCAAACGCTCTGCGATCATGTCCGAGACAGGCTCGTAGTAACGCGTCGACTCGCCAAGATCTAGCATTACCAAACGACTTAACCATTCGACGTACGCTTCCGTTACTGGTTTATCCAGGCCATAAAACGCATTCAGCTCCGCGATTTGATCGTCAGAAAGGGCCGTATTACCACCCGCAGACGTCATTGATGCGGCGCCGTCCCCCTGGGACTGCATTTGTGACAACATGCGTTCAACAGGTCCGCCAGGCACGAAACGAGTGATAGCAAAGATGAGAATAGTTATCCCGAGAAACGTTGGGATAACCAACGCCAAACGGCGTAAAAAGTACGACAGCATATACAACTTGCTCCTTGTCTACTGTCCAGTTCAAACGGAGTGAAAGAGGATATTTTCCGCCCAAAATGGTGCATATTTATCTCGTAGTAACTAAAACTGTTGAAGCACACTCCCTGCGCCTCAAGAGCTAGACTTTTCTACTACTGCAATAATTTCAGCGTCATATTTATCTTGAATCCACATCAGCTTCAAGTGTTTGAAACCAAAACATGACAAACTTCCTTCGATGTCGAAAAACAGAAATGTTTTTGTAAAAAATTATAAAAAACCACAAAAATAATTCATACAGAATATCAATCTAGGCTGTTTAGAGCCAAAACCCTACATAAAAATGCACCATACACACATAAATAGACACATAATCCAAGGTTATATTTGACCTAAAAATACGAGTGAGCCCTTTAACAGCAATGGGTATCATATTTTGATACCACCTAATAAGTTCGAGCTAACAAAGTATGGATTCGATATAAAACTCATCTCAGAACAATTCACTGGAAAAATATCTTTTTCCAGATTCAATTACCCACTAAAAAACCATAGGCAAGATAAGTCATTAAAGTTTATAAGAAACACAAAATACGGTGTTTTATTGAAATTTAATCTCGATGCATAAACCTTATTCGGTTTTTTATTCCGCCTTTTAAACAAAGCCTGGTTATTTACATCTTTTTTACATTTAAGCATCCCCGTTTACCACTGGTTTGACTTCCTTTTTTCATCTCGGTTATACATTGGCCGAACGTTAACGAAATATTAACGTCACATTTGGCCGCTATGCGGCCAGACATAGGAAATAATAATAATCGGAGCAACAAGGATGTATAAAAACACAACCGCTTTATCTGTTGCGATAAGCCTTGCTTTGGGGACAGCAGCAGTTGCAGCCCCAGCAACAGCACTGGCAGAAGAGCAGCAAGTTGAAAAACTTCAAAAGATGAAAGTTACTGGTTCGCGTATCTCCACGACGGATATGGAAGGTCCTTCACCAGTTACTGTTATTAATAGTAAAGACATTGAGTCTAAAGGCTTTAACAGCGCGCAAGACGTATTGAACAGTTTGACCCAAAACACAGGTGGTGTAATGGCTCAAACAGACTCTTTCTCGTTTACACCAGCAGCGCAGTCAGTCAACTTACGTGGCCTTGGCGCGTCACGCACATTGATTCTTATTGATGGCCGTCGTCTTCCTCAATACCCGCTAGCACAAGATGGTACATCTAACTTCCAAGATATCGGCCAAATCCCTGTCGCCGCTATTGAGCGTGTTGAAGTAATGACCGACTCAGGTTCTGCTATCTACGGCTCCGACGCAATCGGTGGTGTCGTAAACTTCATTTTAAAGAAAGACTTTGATGGCGTTTCTGTAAAAGTACGCGCGGGTGACGCGACGGATGGTGGTTACCAAAATGGTCGTTTAGACGTTGTAGCTGGCAAAAACTTTGACGACAAACGTATTCTCTTCGTTGGCCAATTTGCGGGCAACGAAATGCTAAAGCAATCTGACCGAGATGATTGGGCTGGCGATGACGGTTCTAGCCGTTCTCAGCTAAGTGGCTACTCTAGCTACGGTGCAAACTTTGAAGGCGCCAACGGAACACTTCTAACACCAGCTGATGCTGGTTCTTCATGTAAAGAAGTCGTTGGTGATGCCGCGATTGAACGAGCGGATGGAAAGTGTGGTGTTAACCGCTCTGCATACCGAACATTAAAACCAGAAAACAAACAAGTAGACCTACTTTTACGTGGTGAAATGGACATTAACGACAATGTCACTGCCATGGCAGAAGCCCGTTTTGGCTACAAGTCTACAGAATCTGAATTCGAACCTAACCCTTACAGCGTTGAAGTTGATGCCACTCACTTCCGCGGCGAAGGCGAATACACTCGCCGTATGGTCGAATTTGGACCACGCGAAAGTAACACTGAAGCCGATTCTTTTGGCTTAACCTTAGGCTTGAACGGCCTGCTTGCTGATACGTATGATTGGGACCTATCCGCTGGTTACTCTGAGCAAAGCGTTGAAACAAGCAACCCAGCAATCTTCCTAACTCTCGACCAAGCTGTACAAAATGGTGATGTCGATCTTCTAGGGCCTATCTCTCAAGACGTTGTAGACAAATACAGCGGCACTTCAAGCAAAGAAGCCTACTCAAAGCTTTACTCTGTTAACGGCTCACTGGCTGGTGATTTGGTTGAACTTCCTGCAGGTATGTCTGGCTTTGCTGTTTATGGTGAATGGAACCGTACTGACTACAATGAGACGATTGATGCTACAACAGCAGCTGGTGGTTTCTCTGGCCTAGGTGGAACATCAGGCGGCGGTGACCGTGATCAGATTGGTCTTGGTGTTGAAGCTCTTATTCCTATCATTGAAGATTTAGAAATGACTGTCGCTGGTCGTTACGACCACTACTTCGACGACTCGGCAACTGGTGGCGCATTCACTCCTAAAGTAGCCCTAGCATACCGTCCTACTGACACCCTATTGCTACGTGGTAGCTACGGTCTAGGCTTCCGAGCTCCAGACTTGAAGCGACTATTTGGTGATCAAACTCGAGGCTTTGGTTCTGGCTTTGACCCAGAGCTTTGTGCCAACGCTGGTGGTAGCGGCCCACAAGATAAAGATAAGTACCCAGAGTGTGATACTCAGTACTTCGATACGCTTAATGGCCCTAACTCTGAGCTGAAAGAAGAAACAAGTACAAACATTAACTTGGGCCTAGCGTGGGAGCCTGTGGATGATCTTGGTGTAACTGTTGACTGGTACCACATCAAGATGGAAGACGTCGTAACTGCACCAACTTACCAAGATGTAATTAACGATCCAGGTAAATACCCAGGTACTGAAGTCGTTCGTAACCCAGATGGCACCATCAAGTCGGTATCCTATGGTCCAGTGAACCAGTCGTATGAAGAGCGTTCTGGTATTGACCTAGCGATCAAATACGCATACGACACTAATGAGTTCGGTTCATTTAACACGCGTGTTGCTGTAACGAAGATCTTGATTGCTGAATATCAAGAAAACGACAGCGAGCCTGTAACGGATGAAAGAGATTTCATGCCTGAATACACCGCAACGTTAAATCTTGGCTGGGCATATGAAGATGTCGCTATCAACCTATTTGGTAAATACCGCGACCGTATGTGTTCAAGCTACGCAAACCGTTACTACTTTGATGACTGTGATTCTGCTAAAAAAGCGGGTTACAAAGCAGAAATCGCTAGTATGACAACGTGGAACCTAACGGCTTCTTACCAATTCAACGAGAGTGGTCGTGTAACTCTTGGTGCTATCAACATGTTTGACAAAGTACCGCCTGCAGATCCTCTAAGCGATACCTCTCCATTCTATGCAACTGGGTATGACGATCCAATCGGACGTCAGCTATACGTCGAGGCATCGTACGACTTCTAAAAAATATTTGGCGCGGGTTTTCCGCGCCCTTTTCGACTGACTAAAACACTGACAAGGATGCAACCATGAAATTCAAGGAATTTGGTCTCAGTGCCATAGCTGCAGCATTGCTTACTATCAGTAGTAGCTCTATAGCGGCCAACTCTGGTGCTGTCGTTTCCACACAAGCAAAAGCAAATCAATCTTCAGAAGCTTCGCAACAAAAAATCGACAATTATGCCGAAAGTACTGAAGGCATGTTGGCAGAATACAAAGGCTTACTACGTCAAATCGACAGCATGAAAGTCTACAACGAGCAAATTAATCGTATGGTTCAATCACAGCAAGGTGAATTGGACTCATTAAATAACCAAATTGCTCAGATCGATCAAACGGCAACAGAAGTAGTGCCACTAACACTTAAAATGATCGATGCACTCGATGAGTTTGTGACTCTCGATCTGCCTTTCCAGAAAAAAGAACGTAATAAACGTGTCCAAGAACTGCGTCGTCTCATGGATCGCGCCGACGTAACAACTTCTGAGAAATTCCGTAAAGTGATGGAAGCCTACCAAATTGAAGAAGGCTTCTCTCGCTCAATTGAATCTTACAAAGCTAGCCTAGATAGAAATGGGGAAACCGTGACTTACGACTTCCTACGTATTGGTCGCACGGCGCTTTTATTCCAATCTCCAGACGGTGGTGAGACAGGTATGTGGAACCAACAAACACGTCAATGGGAAACATTACCGGAAAGCTACCGCATAGCGGTACAGCAAGGCCTTCGTATCGCGAAGAAGCAAGCGCCACCAGCGCTAATCAAATTGCCTGTATATGCTGGGGAGGAATAAGAGATGAAAGGATTCAAAACTCTAGCCGCTGGTCTACTAGCGAGCTTATTTATGGCTTCAGGCGTACAAGCAGAAACGCCTAAAAACCTATCTGAACTACTCAAAAACGTAAAATCAGAAAGCATCGTTGAGTCAAAAGAGAACAAAGCCCGTGAAGCTGAGTTCAAGAACAACCGAGATAAGCAAGCAGCATTATTGCAACAGGCTCGTGAAGAGTTAGCTGCGCAGCAAGCACTGGGCGATCAACTTAAAGCGACATTTGATGAAAACGATAAGCAGCTGACTGAACTAACAGAAACCTTACGTGTTCGCTCTGGTACTTTGGGCGAAATGTTTGGTGTGGTCCGCCAATATGCGGGCGAGTTTAAGGGCTTATTTGCTGCCTCTCAAAACGCTGTTCATTTCCCAGAGCGTGACGCTCTACTAACGAAACTGGCTGAAAGCAAAGAACTGCCATCAACACAAGAGCTAGAAGCATTCTGGCATACCATTCTTCAACAAGTGGTTGCCTCAGGCGAGACAGCAACAACCCAAGCAACGGTTGTTTATGGCGAAGGTAAAGAAGCGGTTCGCGATGTTACTCTTGTCGGTGAATTTAACGCGATTGCCGATGGTAAGTACGTTACTTATGTACCTCAAACAGGTAAGTTCGAAGAACTCTCTCGACAGCCTCGCACCAATATTACACGTCATGTTGCGGGCTTTGAGTCAGCGTCAAACAGCTATGAGCCACTGTTTATTGACCCATCCCGTGGTGTAATTCTGTCTCTACTTGTACAAAGCCCTACCGTTCAAGAACGTATTGATCAAGGTGGCATTGTAGGTTACGTCATCCTTGGTATGGGTGCAGTTGGCGCTATCATTGCTCTAGTTTGCTTCCTACGCCTTCAAGTGATTGGCGGTAAAATGCGTAAGCAAGCGAAATCAGAAACCGTGATTCCTGGTAACCCTCTGGGTGAAGTTATCCAAGCTTACCAAGAACACAAAGGTGACAACCTTGAAGATCTTGAAGCGAAACTGGACGAAATCATCCTACGTAACGCACCGAGCATTGAACGCTTTATCAGCTCAATCAAACTGTTCGCTTCTGTAGCACCACTTCTAGGTCTACTGGGTACGGTTATGGGTATGATCGGTACGTTCCAAGCAATCACACTATTTGGTACAGGTGATCCTAAGCTAATGGCTGGCGGTATCTCTGAAGCACTTGTTACTACGATGCTTGGTCTGGTTGTCGCAATTCCTCTACTGTTCCTGTACACCATCGTACACAGTAAAGGTCGTCGTTTGGTTCAAACTCTTGAAGAACAGAGTGCAGGCTTCATCGCTCGCTATCAGGAAAAACTACATAAAGCCGAAAGCTAAGGAGGCGTTATGTGGTGGTTAGTTGGAGAACTTGAATCAATTAGGCGCTTCTTGGGAATGGGTGGCGATGTACTCGTCGCCATCTTCATCCTCAGCTTTATGCTTTGGGCAGTATTGTTAGAACGTTGGTTCTATTTTGCTGCCGTCGCTCCAAAAGCCATGAAAAAAGCCGTTGGCTCATGGCAGGGGCGATCAGAGCACCAGAGCTGGAACGCTAAGATGATCCGACAAGAAATTGTTTCTCGTCAGGACATTGAGAATAAAAAGGGCCTGCCAATCGTGAAAGTGTTGATTGCGCTTTGTCCCTTACTGGGTTTGCTCGGCACCGTTGTTGGCATGATCCAAGTATTCGACATCTTAGCGGTAACAGGAACAGGAAGCCCTCGAGCAATGGCCTCGGGGATCTCAAAGGCAACAATCCCAACTTTAGCCGGGATGGTGGCTTCTCTATCAGGACTGTTCTTTAGTTCACGTCTTGATCATTTAGCCAAAGTCACAACGCAAAAGCTGGAAGATAAGCTAAAGCATATTGCCTGAGTAAATGGAATTAGAGGTATAGGACATGAAAAGACGCTATAGCAGTGATAGCAGTGATGAAACCGCTATCGATATGACACCGATGCTCGACATCGTATTCATCATGTTGATCTTCTTTATCGTAACAACATCGTTCGTAAAAGAAGCTGGTCTAGAAGTAAACCGCCCGACAGCAAGCTCTGCGCAAACCGTGAAAAAAGGTAACATCATGGTCGCAGTTGGTGCGGCGGGTGATGTTTGGGTTGATAAACGCCGCATCGAAGTGGACGCGGTTCGCGCGAATATTGAACGTCTTCGTGCAGAAAGCCCTGATGGCGCAGTTGTTATCCAAGCCGACACTGAAGCAAATGCTGGCGTAGTCGTGAAGGTTATGGACCAGATCAAAATGGCAGGTGTAGAAAGCATCTCCATTGCCGCAACCAATAAGGATTAAGCTTATGCGGTATCTGGCCTCAATTGCACTGGCGCTCATTGTCTCCCTCGGGTTGTTCTGGGGGATGGACAAGCTAGTAAACAAAGAGCGCCACGAGTTAGTGTCGAATGATGACCTGCGTATGGTCGAGTTTATTCGCATTAAACCAGACGAAAAAATACAGGAGAAAAAACGCGAACTTCCAAAGCCACCACCGCCTAAGCGTCCGCCGCCGCCGCCAGAAATGAAAGTGACAGCGACAGTAAAACCGGTGATGGAGCAGACCCCAATGGATATGCCAAAGCTTGACCTACCCGTAAATGTTACAGGTGGTTCGGTGCTTGGACATTATAGCCAGGGTGGAGGTGCGCAACTCGCGGGTAGCGGAGGTCCAACACCTCTAGCGACATTCCAACCTCAAATGCCTAGGAAGGCTGCGAAAGCAGGAATAGAAAAAGGGGTCGTCTTATTAGAGTTTACTGTAAACGCACGTGGTGCCGTAGAGGACATCAAAGTTCTTAAAGAGCAACCACGACGCTTAGGCCTCGGTCGAGCGGCAAGAAAAACAGTCTCTAAATGGACATTTAAACCAAAATTGGTTGACGGGAAACCTGTTAGCTCGCGCCTATCGCAAGAAATAGAGTTCTCAACCAATTAAGGAGTCACGATGAAAAGTTTATGGAAAAGCAAAGTGGCTTCTTTAATTCTCTTCGCAGGAGTGGCAATGACCGCTCCTACGATGGCAAAAGAAGCTCCTCAGTTATCAGATCGGACATTTCGAACCGTTAACAAAGTGCAAGAGTTGATCGCAACTGAAAAATATTCAGCAGCGAAAGAAAAACTAGCAAGCGCTTTAGAAAGCACAAGTTCGAAAAAATACGACCGAGCAGTTTTACTTCAGCAGACTGGCTTTTTGTATTCGCTACAAGACAATTATGTGCAAGCAGCAAAATACTTTGCCGAAGCATTACAGCTCGACGCACTTCCCGTTCCTGTTGCTCAACAAGTTCGCTACAGCTTGGCTCAGCTTTACCTAGCTGAAGAAAAGTATACGTTGTCTGTAAAAACGATGAAGGAATGGTTCAAGGTTGCAGAAACAACCAAAGAGAAGCCTCAAGCTCATGCTTATATCACGTTAGCGAGCGCTTATGTTCAGTTGGAAGATTACAGAAATGCAATCCCACCAACCAAAAAAGCCATCGCGATGAGCAAGAGCCCAAGTGAGTCTTGGTACTTAATTCTCGTTGCATCTCACTACGAGTTAGGCCAGCTGAAAAGCGTTGCCAGTGTACTCAAAACTCTGACTTCAAAGTACCCTCAGAAAAAGCGTTACTGGATGCAACTTTCTGGTGTCTACATGGAGCTAGGTCAAGAGCGCAACTCTCTAGCCACCCTAGAAATGGTTTACAAAATGGGGAAACTAGAAGGAGAGAAGGAATATTTACGCTTTGTAAACTTCTTGGCTTATCAAGGTATTCCATATAAAGCAGCCAAAACTCTTGAAAAGGAAATGGCAGCTGGAAACATTGAAAAGACGAAGGAAAACTATGACCGCCTAGCCAGCTTCTGGCAGCAAGCTAAAGAGCTAGATAAATCAATTCTCGCTTATAAAAAGTCATATAACCTAGCTCCTTCTGCTAAAACGCAAATTCAGATTGCTCGCTTAATGATACAAGACAAGCAGTATTCTGAAGCAACTCGTTTTGTAGAAAGCGCGGCATCCAGTGCCTCTAAAGAGCAAAAGGCAGAACTTGAATACATTCGCGGGATGGCCTATTTCGAGCTTAAGCAGCCACAAAAGGCCTTGCAGGCGATGAAAGGCGCTGCTCAATCGCCAAAATTCAGGTCAACCGTTAGCCCTTGGATAAATTTCCTAGAGTCTCAAGGATAATTCGAAGATTAAGTGTGAGTCAGTCGCACGCCTGGGGAAGTGAAAGCTTCCCCTTTTTTCCGTCTTATCATTATTAACCCCTATTTTTAACCAGAGTCACTCACGCAAGCCAAATAGGGACTCTAAACCTAAAATCAGCACACTAAACGGTTGTAGAAATGGTTTTAATAACAGAGTGCGCGGATGGTAAGTCCTGTATCACGCTCCTTCTTCGCTGTTTAGGAACACTCTGGCGTAAGTAACTATTTCATCAGAGACGATCACAGACAGAAAGATCAACTGGTAACAAAATAGAGATCATGATACTCTTCGCCTCCATTTTTCTGGCGGGATTATCACCAATATCCACCCCTTTGGTGGTTGATTTCTCAATGCCAGTACTATCGTTATAAGAATGTCGAACTTTCCTTCGGCACTCAATCAATCCAATCAAAAGTGGAACAGTACAATGGGCAAAGGTACTCTCTATATCGTATCTGCACCTAGCGGCGCAGGTAAATCTAGCTTGATCTCAGCGATGTTGGAACGCAACCCAACCTACGCAATGAAAGTGTCTGTGTCTCACACCACGCGCAACATGCGACCTGGTGAAGAAAATGGTGTCCACTACCATTTTGTAGCGAAAGATGAGTTTGAAGCCCTGATCGCTAAAGGTGACTTCCTAGAATACGCAGAAGTGTTTGGTAATTATTACGGCACATCTCGTGTATGGATTGAAGAAACATTAAATAAAGGTATCGACGTTTTTCTAGATATCGACTGGCAAGGCGCACGCCAAATCCGTGAACAAATGCCAGAAGCCAAAAGCATCTTCATCCTGCCACCATCAAACGGTGAGTTAGAGCGTCGCTTGAACACTCGTGGTCAAGATAGCGATGAAGTGATCGCAAAGCGTATGGCTGAAGCCAAGTCGGAAATATCTCATTACAACGAGTACGACTACGTGATCGTAAACGACGATTTTGATACCGCTTTGATGGATTTTAAAGCTATCTTGCGTGCTGAAAGATTGAAGGAAGAAAAGCAAGCTGCTAAATATAAAGGTATGCTTGACGCGTTGTTAGCAGAGTAACTTCAAAAAAGTCACGCTGTAAAACATAAAGAATTTCCCGTTTTTTGCCCAGTGCGAAAAACACGATAAACTACCTGAGAAAGTCCACAAACGGTGGCTTGTCTAATTGCTAGTAAATAAAGTAGTTAGGTTGTATACTTTCTCGTCATTCTAAAATTTTAGTTAACTATTTGGAGTCCTCATGGCACGCGTAACTGTTCAAGACGCTGTTGAAAAAGTTGGCAACCGTTTCGACCTAGTACTGATTGCGGCTCGCCGCGCTCGTCAAATGCAAACTGGCGGTAAAGATGCACTAGTGCCAGAAGAGAACGATAAGCCAACGGTTATCGCTCTACGCGAAATCGAAGAAGGTTTAATTACTAAAGAAGTTCTAGACGCTCGTGAACGTCAAGAACAGCAAGAGCAAGAAGCGGCAGAGCTAGCGGCAGTAAGCAGCATCGCTCACAACCGTTAATTCTGACTTTAGAATTCAACAACCTCCCGGGCCTATAATTTGTATCTATTCGATAGCCTCAAAGACGTTGCCCAAGAATACCTAACAGAGCCTCAGATTGAGGCTCTGCGTCAATCTTATGTGGTAGCGAGAGATGCCCATGAAGGGCAAACCCGCTCTAGCGGTGAACCATACATCATCCACCCTGTCGCTGTGGCTCGTATCTTGGCCGAAATGCGCCTTGATATCGAAACCCTCCAAGCTGCTTTGCTGCATGACGTCATTGAAGACTGTGATGTAACTAAAGAAGATCTCGAAGAGAAATTCGGCAACACTGTCGCAGAATTGGTTGATGGTGTATCTAAACTGGACAAACTCAAATTCCGCGATAGGAAAGAGGCTCAGGCTGAGAACTTTCGTAAGATGGTTCTGGCCATGGTGCAAGATATCCGCGTCATTCTGATCAAACTGGCTGACCGCACGCACAACATGCGTACGCTTGGCGCGCTTCGACCAGATAAAAAGCGTCGTATTGCTCGTGAAACGTTAGAAATTTACGCGCCCCTCGCTCATCGTCTTGGTATTCACAATATCAAAACCGAACTCGAAGAGTTGGGCTTTGAGGCGCTATATCCCAACCGCTACCGCGTACTAAAAGAAGTGGTTAAAGCCGCACGTGGTAATCGTAAAGAGATGATCCAACGCATTCACAGCGAAATAGAAGGCCGTCTGCAAGATTTTGGCTTGAATGCTCGCGTCGTTGGTCGTGAGAAAAACCTGTTCTCTATCTACAACAAGATGAAAACCAAAGAACAGCGCTTTCACACCATCATGGATATCTATGCGTTCCGAGTCGTTGTTGATACCGCTGATACTTGTTATCGCGTTTTAGGCCAAGTACACAGCTTGTATAAGCCACGTCCTGGTCGCATGAAAGATTACATCGCGGTACCAAAGGCGAACGGCTATCAATCGCTACACACTTCCATGGTTGGCCCACACGGCGTACCTGTTGAAGTTCAGATCCGCACTGAAGATATGGATCAAATGGCGGACAAAGGTGTCGCGGCACACTGGTCTTACAAAGACAAAGGCGACAAGTCTGGTACCACTGCGCAAGTGAAAGCTCAGCGTTGGATGCAAAGCCTGTTAGAGCTACAACAAAGCGCGGGTAACTCATTCGAATTCATTGAAAACGTAAAATCCGATCTTTTCCCAGATGAGATTTACGTCTTCACACCAAAAGGTCGTATCGTTGAACTACCTTTAGGCGCAACGGCTGTCGACTTTGCCTATGCCGTACATACCGATGTAGGCAACTCTTGTGTTGGTGCTCGTGTTGATCGTAACCCTTACCCATTGAGTAAGGCATTGAAAAACGGTCAGACAGTGGAAATTATCAGTGCCCCTGGTGCGCGTCCGAATGCGGCATGGCTGAACTATGTCGTGACTTCTCGTGCCCGCACTAAGATTCGACAAGTACTGAAAACGATGCGTCGTGAAGAGTCGATTACTTTAGGTCGTCGCCTACTTAATCACGCACTTGGCCGTCACTCGATTGATTCAATTTATCCAGAAAATATCCAAGAAGTCTTGAATGATCTTCGCCTAGAAAGCATCGATGATTTATTGGCTGCTATTGGATTGGGTGAGTTGATGAGCATTGTGATCGCACGTCGTCTCCTTGGTGACACCGAAGAGCTCACGACAACAAGTTCAATCCCAACGGACTCGAAGAAGAAGCTTCCGATTCGTGGCGCAGAAGGCTTATTGCTGACGTTTGCAAATTGTTGTCATCCTATCCCAGATGATCACATTATTGCTCACGTATCGCCTGGTCGTGGTTTGGTTGTTCACCGAGAAACATGTCCGAACGTTCGTGGTTATCAGAAAGAGCCAGACCGTTATATGGCTGTCGCTTGGTCTGAAGACTACGATAAAGAGTTCATTGCTGAACTTAAAGTCGACATGCTTAACAACCAAGGTGCTCTTGCAGAACTTACCAACGTGATCTCGAAAACAGGATCAAACATTCATGGCCTTTCAACGGAAGAACGTGATGGTCGTCTATACACTGTGACTGTGCTGTTGACGACGAAAGATCGTGTCCACCTTGCTGGTATCATGCGTAAGATTAAGGCAATGCCTCAAGCAACCCGAGTCAGACGCAGAAAGAACTAACCTCTATCGCCACCTACTCTGTTAGGTGGCGATTTTTTATACCTCAATAAATATGAACCTAGAACGTTACAACCGTATTCACCAAGTCCTAAAAACTCGCCAAACTGATCTGACACTTTGTCTCGAAGAAGTACATAAGCCAAACAACGTCTCTGCAGTGATCCGCACCGCTGACGCGACAGGCTTACACAAAGTTCACGCAATTTGGCCAGACAAAATGCGTACGCTGAGCCATACCTCAGCTGGCGCGCGTAACTGGGTTGAAGTGGATACTCACGATTCGATTGAAACTGCGATTACCGAACTCAAAGCGCAAGGTATGCAGGTTTTGGTGACCAATCTTTCGGACACCGCCGTCGATTTTCGCGAGATCGACTACACCAGACCAACGGCAATCATTTTAGGCAGTGAAAAAGTTGGCGCTTCGGAGCAAGCCAAACAGCTTGCCGATCAAGACATTATTATCCCAATGGTGGGCATGGTGCAGTCACTAAACGTATCGGTTGCCAGTGCCGTAATTTTGTATGAAGCGCAACGTCAACGTGAAGCCGCAGGCATGTACGACCGAGAAGAAAGCGCTCTGCCTAAAGAGACAATCAACCGTATTCTCTTTGAACGTGGTCACCCAGTGCTGGCAAAGGTCGCGAAACGAAAAGGGCTCGTTTACCCACCACTCGATGAAGAAGGTCAAATCATCGCCGATGACGCGTGGTGGCAAGAGATGCAAAGCAAGTAACAGACTTTCGTCATCCTGAACGGCGGCGAAGGAGCGTGGTTCAGGATCTAATTCTCAAATATACAGATGCTGATTGTGTTAACTTCAGCGACATACTTGTTGGAAATAGAATCCTGATGTCGCTAAAGCTCCTCGGAATGATAGGTTATCAGTCAAATCATGACACTAACTAAAGCATGACTATTTTTTCCTGTACAAAAACACAGCTCCATGGTTAACATACTGCTATGTTAACCATTTTCTTGAGCCCTCTATGTCCGCCCAAATGTTATCTGCCGTCCCATTAACCTCCCTTTCTGGAGTTGGCGCGAAAGTCGCAGAAAAACTCGCCAAAGTTGGCTTACATAGCGTTCAAGATTTGCTGTTTCACCTTCCGTTACGCTACGAAGATCGTACTCGTATTTACCCTATTGCCAAACTGCATGCTGGCCTTTGGGCGGCCGTGCAAGGTAAGGTCATGGCAGTCGACACCATCTTCGGTAAGCGCAAAATGCTAACGGTAAAAATCAGCGACGGTAATGGCACTATCACGCTGCGCTTTTTCAACTTTACCGCAGCCATGAAGAACAATTTCACGCAAGGTAAGTTAGTACATGCTTACGGTGAAATTAAGCGCGGTGGCATGGGTTTGGAAATTGTTCATCCTGACTACAAGTTTTACGTTAGCGAGCAAAAGCCCGATGTAGAACAGAGCTTAACTCCTGTTTATCCCACTACAGATGGTTTACGCCAAATCACATTGCGCAACCTTACCGAACAAGCTTTAGCCCTGCTTGA
This sequence comes from Vibrio sp. Y176, assembly GCF_033438945.1. Taxonomy (NCBI): domain Bacteria; kingdom Pseudomonadati; phylum Pseudomonadota; class Gammaproteobacteria; order Vibrionales; family Vibrionaceae; genus Vibrio; species Vibrio sp. Y176. The sequence goes on from NZ_JAWOQS010000004.1 coordinate 385,245, forward strand.
TAAAACCGCAGTGCAGGAATTACTTCCAGCTGGGTTGTATGACCATCAAATCACGATGTCGCAAGCGCTGCACACCATTCATCGCCCACCACCAACCATTAATTTAGATGAGTTTGACGAAGGCAAACATCCTGCCCAAATCCGCTTAATTATGGAAGAATTGCTAGCACAAAACTTATCGATGCTGGCGGTGCGTAGCAAAGGTCAGAAGGATTCAGCGCTACCTCTCGGTCCTTGTAATAAACTAAAAACGCAGCTTTTAGCCCAACTGCCTTTCTCTCCTACAAACGCTCAAACCCGAGTAGTACAAGAGATTGAAGCCGATCTAGAAAAACCGCACCCAATGATGCGATTAGTGCAAGGCGATGTTGGTTCGGGGAAAACGTTGGTTGCCGCTTTGGCCGCTGTTAGAGCCATTGAGCATGGCCATCAGGTGGCACTCATGGCGCCAACCGAACTATTGGCCGAGCAACACGCTATCAACTTCGCAAACTGGTTTGAAACCATGGGCATTCAAGTCGGTTGGTTAGCGGGTAAACTCAAAGGTAAGGCAAAGGAAGCCGAGCTGGCTCGTATTGCCAGTGGTGAAGCACAAATGGTAGTGGGTACTCACGCGCTATTCCAAGAGCACGTTGAATTTCATCACCTTGCTTTGGTCATCATTGATGAACAGCACCGCTTCGGTGTCCATCAGCGATTAGAATTGCGTGAAAAAGGCGCAAAACAAGGCGCCTACCCACATCAGTTGATCATGACGGCGACGCCTATTCCTCGCACCTTAGCTATGACCGCTTACGCCGATCTGGAAACTTCCGTGATTGACGAGCTACCACCGGGTCGAACGCCGATTCAAACCGTTGCCATTCCAGATACAAAACGTGACGACATCGTCGAGCGTGTCCGAAATGCCTGCTTAAACGAAGGCAAGCAGGCATATTGGGTGTGTACTCTGATTGATGAGTCGGAAGTATTAGAAGCGCAAGCCGCGGCAGATACCGCTGAAGAGCTTCAACGTAAGCTACCGGACGTAAAAATTGGTCTAGTACACGGACGAATGAAGCCGGCAGAGAAACAAGCGGTGATGCAAGATTTCAAAGACAATAAACTGCATTTGCTGGTCGCAACGACAGTGATTGAAGTTGGTGTGGATGTGCCAAACTCTAGCTTGATGATCATAGAAAACCCTGAACGTCTTGGTTTGGCACAATTACACCAGTTAAGAGGTCGCGTGGGCCGAGGTTCCGTTGCTAGCCATTGTGTGCTGCTGTACCACTCTCCGCTGTCAAAAACCGCGCAAAAACGTCTCGGAGTACTACGTGAAAGTAACGATGGCTTCGTCATTGCGCAGAAAGACCTAGAAATTCGTGGCCCTGGAGAACTATTGGGTACAAAGCAGACAGGTCTTGCTGATTTCAAAATCGCAGACTTAGTTCGAGATCAACGCCTGATTCCCGAAGTTCAGCGTATTGCGCGTCATATTCATGACAATTACCCGACTAACGCAACAGCGATTATCGATCGCTGGTTGGGTGAGCGGGATATTTACTCCAAAGCGTAATGATTGAAAGCGAGCCAAATGGCTCGTTTTTTAATGCGCCAAAAACAAAGCAAACGTTTGCTTTTTGAGTAAATCTCTCTATAATCGCGCACAAATTTTTAAGTGTGTTAGATCACACTCCACCAACCTGAGTTGACTCTGATTAACAGCAATCACAGGTAACGACGTCAACTCCACCCTGCTCTCCCATTCAGCGAGAACTAGGGAAATATTGCGACTAGCGAGACAAACAATGACAACTTCAAACCGATCTTCGGAACTGGTCTATCAACTCAACGATCGACCACCTTTGCCTCAAACCATTTTTGCCGCACTTCAGCACTTATTGGCGATGTTCGTCGCGGTTATCACTCCCTCACTGATCATCTGTCAGTCTTTGGGTGTACCAGCAGACCAAACGAATACCATCATCAGCATGTCTTTGTTTGCGTCAGGCGTGTCTTCGTTTATTCAAATTCGCACCGTTGGCCCAATTGGCTCTGGTTTGCTCTCTGTTCAAGGCACCAGCTTTAACTTTTTAGGTCCTATTATTGGAGCAGGCCTATCGCTGAAAGCCGGTGGAGCAGACATCAGCACCATGATGGCTGCCATTTTTGGTACGATTTTAGTCGCATCATTTGCAGAAATTTTCCTATCTCGCGTATTGGATCATGCCCGCCGAATCATCACTCCGCTCGTTTCAGGCATCGTCGTCACTCTTATCGGTCTCACACTGATTCAAGTCGGCTTAGTATCAATGGGCGGTGGCTACGCAGCATTAAATGAAGGAACCTTCGGCAGCTTAGACAAACTTGCTCTGGCTGGGACGGTACTTGGATTAATTGTGATTTTAAACCGCTCGAAAAACCCATACATCCGTGTGGCTTCAATCGTGATTGCGATGCTAGTGGGCTACATCATGGCGTATTTTATGGGGATGGTAGATACTTCTCAGCTAGGCGCAACTGAGATCGTAGCACTGCCCGTACCAATGCAATATGGCTTATCGTTTGACTGGTCTCTGTTCATTCCGCTGGTACTGATTTTCTTTATTACCGCACTAGAGGCCATCGGTGATATTACCGCAACATCTGAAGTGTCTGGTGAGCCAGTAAAAGGCCCAGTGTACATGAAACGCATTAAGGGCGGTGTGTTAGCAGACGGCTTAAACTCTGCAATCGCAGCCGTTTTCAACAGCTTCCCGAACTCAACGTTTAGCCAGAATAACGGCATCATCATGCTAACAGGAGTCGCGAGCCGCTACGTGGGTTACTTTATTTCAGGCATGTTAGTGATTCTTGGCTTGTTTCCTGGCGTCGCTAGCTTTGTTCAGTTGATTCCTGAGCCAGTACTTGGCGGCGCAACGATTGTCATGTTTGGTACGATTGCTGCCGCTGGTGTGCGTATTATCTCTCGTGTTGAGCTCGATCGCCGCGCAATTCTGATCATGGCCTTATCCTTCTCAATGGGACTTGGTATCGCACAAAAACCAGAGATCCTGCAATTTATGCCAGAATTTATTAAGAGTATTTTCTCAACTGGTGTTGCAGCAGGTGGCATCACAGCGATCATTTTAAATCTACTTCTGCCAGAGAAACTGGAAGACGAAGATGAACTTCCTCAGGAAGTGAAAGAGTCTTAAGATTATTGAGAATAAGAAAAGCCCAACCTATTTAGGTTGGGCTTTTTGTTTGAAAGGGTGCGGGCCATCGACTTACTTGGTAGGAAAGCTGATTTGAGCGATTAAACCGCCTTCACTGCGATTACGCATCACTACAGAGCCTGAATGCTGGCTGATTATACGCTTCACAATCGCCAACCCTAGCCCAGTGCCTTCACTACCGCGAGCGGTGTCACCACGCGTAAAGGGTTCAAATAACCTCGCGATTTGAGAATGCTCGATACCCGGTCCGTTGTCCTCTACTGAAATCCACACTAGCTGCTTATCTGCTGTCACACCAGTGCTGATTTTGACCCAGCCATTACCATAACGTAGCGCATTCACAACTAAGTTACTGATCGCCCTCTTAATCGCAATCGCGCTTCCTTTGGCTGGCGGCAAGTTAAGATTAAGATCTGTTTCAATTTCAACCTCATAACCACCTTCAGAACTGGCGACGTCACTGGCAATCGTACTGATATCAACCGCTTCAAACGATTCTTGGTTCACCGGTTTGAGATAATCCATAAACTGACTGATGATCTCATTGCATTCTTCCGTATCGCTAATGATCCCCTCCGCAAGATAGCTGTCCTCAGGAGACATCATTTCTGTCGCTAGGCGAATACGCGTCAGAGGCGTTCGTAAGTCATGGCTAATCCCCGCCATTAATAAGGCTCGGTCTTCTTCTAGCTCTTGAATACCTTTCGACATTTGATTAAAGGCTCGAGTTACAGAGCGAATCTCCGATGCGCCTTTCTCTGCTAAGGGGGGCGGGATTTCGCCTCGACCGACGTCTTTCGCGGCTCTCTCTAAAGCCAAAAGTGGACGGTTTTGCAAACGAATAAACAACCAACCACCAGCAATGATCAGCAGCGCCATAATCAAACTGTTACGAAACAGCGGTGCAAAATCTTCTTCTTGCAGCTCAGATAACGGAATACGAATGATGGAGTTCGGCAACTTTTCGATGTGCATCCACAAAATGTAACTTTCATCGCCAAGCAATAAGCGTACTTCGGTGGGCGAACCTAGCTCTTGGCTCATTTCTTCAGACATCAAATCAATCGACATTGCGTGATGAAATTCAATCGCCTTATCGCTGTCAAGGCTGTGAACCGTCACCCCTAATCTTTCTAATAATTGACGCCTTAACGGTGCATCAGACTTTAAAGGTCCTTCATCATCAAGCACCAAATTGAGCTCATGGGCGAGAATTTTATTGAACTGCTGCAAACTCGGCATCAACGCGTAGTTAAAAACGGCGTAGTAAGAGAAAACTTGGCTCGCGAGAAGCAAAGAGATGAACAGCAGAATAGATTGTGTCAGTGAACTTCGGATGCGCATGGAACGTTCCTAGTGGTCCTAATCGCGAAATTTCAGCCTTCAAAGGGAAGGTAATGAAGGCTGAAGTTGCTATAGCCAAGTGCTGGCTATGGAGTGAAGAGGTTACACCTCTTTGCCGTCTGGGACGAAAACATAACCTAGGCCCCATACGGTTTGAATGTAGCGCGGCTTGCTCGGATCGTCTTCTAACATGCGACGTAAACGTGAGATTTGTACGTCAATAGAACGTTCCATTGCAGAATATTCACGGCCACGCGCCATGTTCATCAATTTGTCTCGTGACATTGGCTCACGTGCATTCATCACGAGCGCCTTTAGAACAGCAAACTCTCCAGAGGTGAGTGGCATTGCCTCGTCACCGCGGAACATCTCGCGAGTGCCTAGATTGAGTCGGAACTCCCCGAACTCCACCACTTTTTCTTCCGTGCTTGGTGCACCCGGCAACTCTACAGTTTGGCGGCGTAATACGGCCTTGATGCGAGCCAATAATTCGCGTGGGTTAAACGGTTTTGGCAAATAATCATCCGCCCCTACCTCAAGACCTACGATGCGGTCCACTTCATCACCTTTCGCGGTGAGCATTAAGATTGGCAACATATTGTTCGCGTGGCGTAGACGACGACAAATTGACAAACCGTCTTCACCTGGCAACATTAGGTCCAGCACCATTAAGTGAAAGTTTTCGCGCGTTAGTAGGCGATCCATCTGTTCGCCATTGGCGACACTTCGTACCTGAAAACCTTGCTCAGAAAGGTAACGCTCCAATAGAGCACGTAAACGAGCATCGTCATCAACCACTAAAATTTTATGATTTTCTTGCATTGAAACATCCTTTCAGAAGCGTCTATTGTCGAAAATGTATCACTGTTTTTCCTAACGTGCTCAAGCAAATTGTTACTCTTTTTATCTTAAGCGCTTTATTCTCTCTCTAGCAGGTATTTTCAGCACCTACTATTGACCATAATTCCATTCCAGTTCACGTTTGGCCTCAAGCAGCTCTTGCTGTGCCTCAGCCAGCTTGTGACGTTTTTTCTCAATTTTGTCTGCTTTCCCTGAATGCTGAGCTTCGACTAATTCTTCCTCTCGCTCCTCAACTTCTTTAGTCTTTTCTTCCACTTCTGCTTGCAGCTCTTGGCGCAGCTCACCTTCCGAGCATTCATTCTGGATAGCGGAAAGTGCTTGCTCCAAGCCTTTAATGCGATGCTCATTACCTTGCGCTTTTGCATACTCAAGCTGCTGCTCTACCGCTAACTCTTTAGCGTCACAGCCTTTCACTTCATCTTGAGCAAAAACTGAAAGTGAGAATCCTATTGTTAGTGCAGCACTACACATGACTGCTTTGTTCATTTTACTTCTCCGAGAAAGGCACCATGCCTTTATACCAAATATTCTGACGTTGAGACCCAAGTCACTTCTAGTGAACTTCATGAGACTTGAATCGGTGATAAAGCCTCAGTCTTCCGAGGCCGGTTGAGTATATTCAATTGAGTTGATGAACCACTCTTTTTCACCTTCTGGGGTGCGTACCGTGAACTCTTCATCCACTTGTTTTTTCAACATCGCTCGCGCCATAGGTGAATCGATAGAGATGTAGTCTTTCGCATCGCCGTAAATCTCTTCAGGCCCGACAATACGAAACTTTTTCACTTCTCCTGCCTCATTTTCTATTTCCACCCATGCACCAAAAAAGACTTTGCCTTCTTGTTGCGGAGAATAGTCAACGATCGTGACTTCTGGCAGGAATTTACGAAGGAAGCGGACACGACGGTCGATCTGACGGAGTAAACGTTTATTGAAGGTGTAATCCGCATTTTCTGAGCGATCGCCCAGGCTCGCAGCCCAAGTGACGATCTTGGTGATTTCCGGGCGCTTTTCATTCCAAAGGTAATCATGCTCTTGTTTGAGTTTGTTGTAACCTTCTCGTGTAATCAGCTTAGTTTTCAAATTAACTCCTATCTCAACTAAAAAATGCTGCTCTTTGGCAGCATTAAGGAGATGATATACCCAAAGATCCAATGTTGTTCAGGCTTTGGGTATCAAGGTGATAAGGCGGCCAGAGTGTTACTTTTCGTAATCCGGTTTTTGCGTCACGATGTAATTCGTATCACTCGAAACAACCGCGCCATGTTTTAGGAAGTTTTTACCTAAAATCATGCTGTAATGGAAGCGACCTCGGTCCTGTAAGTTGACTCGGATCTTCTTCTCTAATTCGCCAAGCTTAACATGCATTTCAACCACAGGGCGTACGTTCGCTTTCTCGCCTTTCTTCGCTTTAATACGCATGACATCAACAACAGGCTTGGTAAACGCCTGTTTCATGCCAAGATCGTTCTCATAGGTAAAGCTCACCATGTCTTTGCCGTCTTTCTTAAACTGCTTGATGTTCTTAGCATTGATTGAGCTTACATCTGCACCCGTGTCTAACTTCACAGGGAAAGACATCCCCTCAACTTCAGCCACTTCGATATGGCCAGCTTTGAAAAGTGGCCTTGCATCTAGTAGATGGTCTGCGCGAGTGTTCAGTAACACACCACCCTTGGCTATGTCATGACCAAAGACGAAAAAGGGTTGAGTGTCACCCTCATCAAGCACATCGAGCGCAAACTTCATTGATGTGTCTTTTCTACCGAGAAGAAAGTCTCCTTCGACAACAGGGCGAACCGCGCTGCCAACCTTGAGCTTTTTCAACACTGGTTTGGTGATTTTTTCTTCTTTCCCCTCATCGTTCATTAAATAAAACGTGACGGATTCATCCTTACCTTTTTCTGTTACTTCAAACCCATTTACACGCAGTAATGGCGTTTTCACAGTAAAAGTGGGGTAAGCAGGGACGGTATAACCATCAATGGTGACCTGTTCTTCTGGTGAAACGACAAGAGGTTTTGATTTGAGTGCGCTTTTGAACGTTTTTTCTACGCCACCCAGTAGATTTTCTCTGTCCGTATCAATAACAAAGTGCTGACTCGCGACGTCCCGACCTAAGCGAATTTGCGAACTGAACTTACTGCGATCACGCAGATACACCAACCAACGTTGAGTTTCATTTTCGCCGACTTTGACGGGTAAATAGACTAAAGGGCGCTCGCTTTTGGTCGTTTTCAGCATTCGTACCAAGGGTAATGTCATTGGATGACGCTTGCCATTCTCGCCCTCTAACATAAAAGAGACTTCGTTATGCTTTTTGTCTACCTTGATGTCCAGTGCATGGACGTTGGTATAACGGCTAGAAGTTGAGATGCTGATCTTATATGGCACACCTTCGACTTCAACCGTCTCTTTTTTGCCAATCATTTTTGCGCGTGGCTGTTCTTGAAGGTAATCGTAACCAGCGAAGACCCATGCGTTATCATCGAGATAGGTTTTACCAATCAAGATAGGAGAAGAGAATTGCGTACGCTTGGTCAGGTTCACTTCCGTATCAACGGTGTGACCAGCGATTGTCATCGGCATTTTTATTGTCGGGCGTAGGATGGGCTTTTTGCTTGTTCGACTGCGAATCGCGCTCACTCTTTCCAGATCATCGGTAATCTGTATTTCCTTCCCTGTATAAGGGTGAGGAACCGTAAAGCTAACCTTTACTTGATATGGCTTAAAGCTGTCGGCGTCCCACTTTGCCTTCGTACCACCTAAGTCATCGACAATCGCCCAAAGTAACTCGTTATCTTTCAAATCTTGGTAATCTGGGTGTGAGCTACTGACATGGATATTCTCCGCATGCATCGATGTCGTATCTGCACCAGTATCAATCTTGCCAATAAATGGCACCGCTTTTAGTTCCGGAATGTCACTGTAGTAGACGCTCTCCACACGCCCTAGTACCAATTTGTTATCGAGCTGATAAACGGGAGCTTGTGTGGTTCCTGAGATAGACTGCGCCCAACTAAGCGGGGCGACAAGTAAGGCACTCGTAAGCGCTAACGCCAAAGACATTTTTTTCATCATGATTATCCGTATAAGCCGAGGTACATTTAGTGATATCAACAACCGTGGAATTAGGTTAGTCGATAACTGCGGATATAAGTTCTCAATTTAATTACAGTTTTGACATAAATCTGACTGATGTCCACCAGCGCCCGGTAAATTTTTGCCTCGTTAATTTAAAACATTGCAAATTCTTCGAACGACCCCAATGTTCTATACAACCAAAACTGAATTAAAAGAGAAAACACGGATGAGCCAAGCTATCTGTCGCATGATTGCTCAAGAACTGAATGTTCGCCCAGAGCAAGTCAACGCCGCTGTCACCCTAATTGATGATGGCAACACTGTCCCTTTTATTGCACGTTACCGCAAAGAGGTGACGGGGGGCCTTGATGATACCCAGCTGCGTACTTTGGACAGCCGTCTGTCTTACCTTCGTGAAATGGATGATCGCCGCCAAACCATCCTCAAATCAATCCAAGAGCAAGGCAAACTGACGCCAGAGCTAGAACAAGAGATCGCGCAGGCAGACAGCAAAACTCGTCTTGAAGACTTATACCTACCTTACAAACCCAAGCGTCGTACGAAAGGTCAGATCGCGATTGAGGCTGGTCTTGAGCCGCTCGCAGATCAGCTTTGGAATCATCCACAAACCGAGCCAGAAAGCGAAGCAAGCAAATACCTTGATGCAGACAAAGGCATCGCAGACACCAAAGCTGCATTGGATGGCGCTCGCGCGATCATCATGGAGCGCATCGCAGAAGACGCAAACTTACTGGAAAAAATTCGCAACCACTTAAATCGCAATGCGGAACTGGTCTCACGAGTCGTTGAAGGCAAAGAGCAAGAAGGCGAGAAGTTTAAAGATTACTTCAACCACAACGAGCCCCTAAGCAAAGTGCCATCGCACCGCGCACTGGCGATGCTACGCGGCCGTAACGAAGGCTTCCTGACATTGGCAATGAATGCTGATCCAGAACAGGAAGAAGGCGCTCGTCAGTCTTACTGCGAAACGATTATCGCCGACAATTATGGCGTGACGCTAAGCAGCGCACCGGCGGATACCTGGCGTAAGCAAGTGATCAGCTGGGCATGGCGCATCAAAGTATCAATGCACATGGAAACCGAGCTAATGGGCGCAATGAAAGAGCGCGCTGAAATCGAAGCGATTGAAGTATTCGCCACTAACCTAAAAGACTTGTTGATGGCAGCACCGGCTGGCCCTCGTGCAACACTTGGTCTCGATCCGGGTCTGCGCACGGGCTCTAAAATCGCTATTGTCGATCCGACTGGTAAAGTGCTTGCAACCGAAACCATCTACCCTCACCCGCCACAAAAGCAATACGACAAATCAGCGCAAATCGTTGATCAGTTGGTCCGCAAGTACAACGTGGATTTGATTGCGATCGGTAACGGTACGGCTTCACGTGAAACCGACAGCTTTGTCGCAGACGTCATCAAACGTGGCAACCTGAAAGTTCAGAAAATCATCGTAAGTGAAGCGGGGGCATCGGTTTACTCAGCATCCGAGCTTGCAGCGAAAGAATTCCCGAATATGGACGTATCTTTGCGTGGTGCGGTGTCGATTGCTCGTCGTCTGCAAGACCCACTGGCTGAGCTAGTGAAAATCGATCCTAAGTCGATCGGTGTGGGTCAGTACCAGCACGATGTTAGTCAATCAATGCTAGCAAAACGCCTAGATGCGATTGTGGAAGACTGTGTAAACGCGGTTGGTGTTGATGTGAACACTGCTTCTGCGGCGCTACTGACGCGCGTAGCAGGCTTATCAAGCACCATCGCGCAGAACATTGTCGACTTCCGCGATGAGAACGGCCGCTTCGAAGCACGTACAACCTTGAAGAAAGTACCTCGTTTAGGTCCTAAGGCGTTCGAGCAGTGTGCGGGCTTCCTGCGTATTATGGATGGTAAGAACCCACTTGATGCGTCTGCGGTTCACCCAGAAGCGTACCCAGTGGTCAAAGCGATTTCTGAGAAGAACAACAAAGATATCAAAGCACTGATTGGTGATTCAAGCTTCCTTAAAGGTCTGCATGCGGTCGATTACACCGACGATAACTTCGGCGTTCCAACCATTACAGACATCATCAAAGAGTTAGACAAGCCGGGTCGTGACCCACGTCCAGAATTCAAAACGGCGACCTTTGCAGAAGGTGTAAACTCGGTATCTGACTTGGAACCGGGCATGATTCTAGAAGGCGTGGTGTCTAACGTAGCCAACTTCGGTGCCTTCGTTGATATCGGCGTTCACCAAGATGGTCTTGTGCATATTTCTGCACTGACAGATCGTTATGTGTCTGACCCACGTGAAGTGGTGAAAGCGGGCGACATAGTCAAAGTGAAAGTGATGGAAGTTGACGTGCAGCGTAAGCGTATTGGTCTATCGATGCGTATGAACGACGAACCGGGTCAAGACAACCGCAGCCAACGCTCATCAGCAGCGCCACGTCGTAATGACCAACCGCAGCGTCGTCAGCCTCGCCGTGATGATTCGTCATCGAACAGCGCGATGGGCGGTGCGTTTGCTGCAGCGTTTGCTAAAGCGAAAAAGTAACCTTACCTAGGCTTCACCGCTAACGAGCTTTCATAACTAAAAAGAAAACGCTCCAATCAGTCAACCTGCTTGGAGCGTTTTTGTTTGAGTAGGATATTGAGTCGTCATAATACTGCTATCACTTCTGACGGGGTATGGGGAGCGACTGCATGACCATAATGAAACTTGATCACCTTCCTGCGCTTTTCCATTAATCCTTCATTGATCGCAGCATCCAAAATGCGCTTTGGTAAGCGAAAGCGGATCGCGTAGCCTTTCCCCTGGTCTTCACTATACGATTTGAGCGCAAGCAAACTAAAAAGCCGTTCTAGTGTATCTTCCGGCTCTTCTTGATAACGCGTGTCGACTTCCGTTTCCATATCATAATCAGGATGCTCTGAAGGATCCCAAGAAGACTGACGTCGGCGCTTGTCGTCACCTTTTACTTTTCGCTCTGCATTGGTTTTGGCCAATGCGACCGTTGGCGTTACAGGCTCTCGGACTTTATTGTCGCGAGCTGCTTGTTCCGTCTGCACATTCACGGATGGGGCGATCAGTGGCACACTTACGTTGGTCGGTGACACAATCATTGCGAACCCTCCTCAGAGTCGCCCAACTCGTCAATATGGCTTAGCTTTATTGGCTAATAAAACCTCACCACCCTTTATATCGACCACTTTTTAAACAACTTGAGGTATTTCCGCTCGTACTTGCTCAATCGTGAGCAAACTCTCGGATTTGAACACAAAATTCGTCATGTTCGGTGATAAAAGGCGCATGAGAGGACTGATTAAAAACAAACTGCTGGGTATGAGGCAACTGTTCACTTAAATCGTTAGCTACTTTAATTGGCACCAACCCATCTAAACGGCCATAAAGACGCAACATTGGAACAGAAAGAGACGTCAACGCATCGCGCAGATCCACATCAGCAAGGATGTTTAGCCCAACCAACAGCGATTCAGGGTTTGGCTGAGGGCGCGATAGTACCGCTTGCTTGAGCTGTTTAACGTCTTTACGCGCTGATGGGCTGCCCATCGCTTGCAACGCCATAAAGCGCTCAATGGTCAGTGAGAAATCTTCTAGCAACTGAGAGGTGAACGCACTCAGTACATTCGGTTGAATGCCACGCCACGGTTTTTCTGCGGCAAATTTAGGTGAGCTGGCAACCGTAATCAACTTAGCCACGCGCTCGGGCATATTTAATGCCACATGCGTCGCCACTAAACCTCCGAGGGACCAACCAAGCCAAATCGCGTTCTTTGGCGCACCTTGCACCACCAAGTTAGCAATATGGTCTAAATCTTCAGCATGAGATTCGGCGCTATGTCCGTACCCCGGAAGGTCAACCACATGAACTCGGAAATAAGGTTGAAGAGACTCGACTGTCTGCTGCCATACCGCACCATTCATGCCCCAACCATGAAGTAACACCAAATCTGGTCCCTGACCAAATGACTGCCAGTGTAATTTCGTGCTCATGCTCTCAATCTCTCCCACTTATTTTATTCCCTACGGCTTCAGCCAAACGTTAGGCTGAGTAAAATATCACCATGAATAAACGCTATGTTATCTCATCACTGGCAAAACATCATGCATCGTGTATTGAGCAGTCAATGCGGCCTGTGTCGGTTCCCTATTCAAACACCAAGCCACACAAATACTCTGCGCTGGTGCGAGCACTGTTTAAAATACCTAACTCCGGTAAAACGATGTCAACGCTGCGGTTTATCATTACAGAAAGAAGAAATGAGTACGGATAGTATTTGTGGTGAATGTCTTTCAGAGCCACCGCCATGGCAAAGGCTATACACGTTAGGCGATTACGACTTTCCCCTTTCACGGGAAGTACAACGCTTTAAAGATCACGGAGAGTCTTGGCATGTAAAAGCATTAACCGAGCAACTGGCACAGCGCATCACCACGCCAGCTCCAATCATTACCAGTGTGCCATTGCACTGGCAGCGTTACCTGCGCCGGGGTTTTAATCAAAGTGATGTTTTAGCCCGACACCTCGCCAAGCAATTGCAGACTAATTTTGATGCGAAGGTCTTTCGTCGAGTAAAGCTCGCCCAATCACAGCGTGGTAATACCAAAACAAGCCGTGAACAAAACTTAAAAGGCGCGTTTATTCTCAATAAGCAACCTCACTCTTCCCATGTTGCCATCGTCGATGATGTAGTCACCACAGGCAGTACCGTCCGACAATTATGTCATTTACTACTTGAAGTTGGCGTAGAAAGCATCGATATTTACTGCATCTGCAGAACACCTGCTCCTCGTTCTCTCTAGATCGCTTCGCCATGCCTTAGCATCAAAAAGACTAGACCCATACGTCAACAAGAGTAGAATAGCAGCAGTAACCTACAAATTTACTCGGGTATTCGTCGTGTCAAATATTACTATTACAGAAACTGCGCAAACGCATTTCGCTAACCTTTTAGGTCAACAACCTGAAGGCACTAACATTCGTATTTTCGTTGTGAACCCAGGTACACAAAACGCTGAGTGTGGCGTGTCTTACTGCCCACCAGAAGCAGTAGAATCGACCGACACTGAACTCTCTTACAGCGGTTTTTCAGCTTACGTGGATGAGCTAAGCCTGCCATTCCTTGAAGACGCTGAAATCGATTTTGTTACCGATAAAATGGGCTCTCAGCTAACGCTAAAAGCACCTAACGCTAAAATGCGTAAAGTTGCGGACGACGCACCACTGGTTGAGCGCGTTGAGTACGTTATCCAAACTCAAGTGAACCCACAACTTGCTGGCCACGGTGGTCACGTAAACTTGGTTGAGATCACTGAAGACGGTGTTGCGATTGTTGCATTTGGTGGCGGTTGTAATGGCTGTTCTATGGTTGACGTAACACTAAAAGAAGGCATCGAGAAAGAGCTGCTAAACCAGTTCATTGGTGAACTAACCGCAGTTCGTGATGCTACAGAACATGACCGTGGTGATCACTCTTACTACTAAGAGTAAACACTGTCAGAAAATGGGAGGCTTCGGTCTCCCATTTTTGTATCGATACTGAGGTGATGCTGAGATGCTTAGCTCGACTCGTAAAATCCGCTAGAAACTCAGGCGGAGTTCTCATATATTAAGAATCTTACGCATCTCGTAAACGCCAACGACACCAAGGAGCCAGCGTCATGCCGAAACGAACCCCACCAGAGATACTCTCATGCCAGACGGTTGCAAAATCCAAACTGTTTGCTGTGGAAGCGCTCGACCTTCGTTTTTCCAATGGTGAGCACCGTACTTATGAGCGTATGAAGCCAAGTGGACGAGATGCTGTAATGGTAGTCCCTGTAACAGAACAAGGCGATTTATTACTGGTGCGTGAATACGCCGCTGGAACTGAACGCTACGAGCTAGGTTTCCCAAAAGGGCTGATTGACCCAGGAGAAACACCACACCAAGCTGCGGATCGTGAGTTAAAAGAAGAAATCGGCTTTGGCTGTAATCAGTTAACCCCGTTGAAACAAGTTATCCTCGCGCCATCTTACTTTTCGAGCAAAATGACTCTATTTTTAGGACAGGCGCTTTATCCAGAGAAGCAAGAAGGCGATGAGCCTGAACCACTGGAAATTGTGCGTTGGCCACTTGCGCAAGCCGAAGAGTTATTAACTCACATGGATTTCTGTGAAGCACGAAGCATCACAGCGCTAATGTTGGCACTGAAACACTTACCAAACACCACTCACAAGCATAACCAATAACGGTCATTAGAACCGAATAACACTGTGAGTAAGGACTATCACTTATGCCAATGACAAAAGATCTATCTCACCTACTTCCTCAAGTCATCGAGATTGCCCGCAGTGCTGGGCAAATGATCCTCGAAATATATGAAAAGAAGCAATACGAGGCCTACACCAAAAGTGACGAAACTCCCGTAACAAGTGCAGATATTGCAGCTCACAAGTTCATCACTGAACGCTTGAGTGATCTGACGCCTGACATTCCCGTGTTGTCAGAAGAAGACGCAGACATAAGCTTAGAGCAACGCGCTCAGTGGGAACGTTATTGGTTAGTCGACCCTCTTGATGGTACTCAAGAATTCATCGCTCGCAGTGGTGACTTTGCCACTATTATTGCGTTGGTCGACAACAATCGACCAACCATGGGCGTCGTTTACGGCCCTGTATCTGGCGTGACTTACTACGCTTATAATGGCAAAGGCGCCTGGAAAATTCCCGACATGTCGGACAGCGTCAAAATCCATACACACAAACACGAACAGCCAGAGCAAAGCATCGCAATTGCTATTAGTCGTCGCCAAGACATCAATCGTATTACTAACCGTATGAGCAGCGCCTGGAATTACGACTTAATACCGCTCGGTTCTGCAGCATTGAAAGCATGCCTCGTCGCGGAAGGGGCGGTAGATTGCTATCTCCGACTAGGTCCAACAGGTGAGTGGGACACCGCTGCGACACAATGCATTGTTGAAGAAGCTGGCGGACGTATTCTCAGCACGCAATTAGAACCGCTGTCATATAACGAGCGGGAAACACTAGAAAACCCGAACTTTATTGTTCTTGGTGATGCGGATTTACCTTGGAATGAGATTTTACAACGCAAAGATTAAGCGCCTTATCGGTAAAATTTAGAGCACAAAATTCTAGCAATAGAAAGGCCACGAATATCTTCGTGGCCTTTTCTTTTTGACCTTCTGTACAGCACTTGGAGCATTTGGCCTACTATGTTCCAATTGCCTGCAAAGCTGAACGAAAGAAAACAAATCGATTAAAAATCATGGCTTTAAACTTTCACTCATTCCCAATCAAGATCGAATGTACAGCGAATAGAGGTTTTAGCTTACGATGATCCAAAAGCAAAAAGAGCTGCACAATAGCAGCTCTTTTAAGATATTGGATTTTGTCACGATAGGTTAGAAGCGCCCTTGGTAATTAAACTCATATTGACCTTGAGCATTCGGCTTACCCAGCCATTTCAGTTGCTCCCCCATGCTGGATGGGAACTCTGCACCAGGTTTGAACCACGCTTTGGTTGAGTACCGTTGATTAGGCATCAGTTCAGCGGAAAACGCCGCAGAGACTTGTTTGCTGCTCTGCTCACCAGTTGCCGTCAATACACTATCCTGACAGTTTATATCGGCAATCACAGGACCGAGATCTAAGCTGCCAACGGGGCTTTGAATACCACTGGCATTCCATACTAAAGTGCCTTCACCGTTCTTACACCAAGGCGCAGCATAAGTCGCATGACGAATATTCAGCTCAAGTTGCCCATCAACACCAACAGGCACAGGGAGGCGCGCTTGCTCAACAACTTTTACCGCCGGAATCGAGGCAACTAAGTTTTTGGCATAAGGGCCATCACTTAAGCTATAACCGACAAAACCGCGCCCACGAACGTCCATTTCACTACCACGACCAAAGCGCACAGCAAACTCAGCTTTACCTGTCAGTAGACTCGACCATTGGAAATCCCAATTAACTTCTCCAAGGTTCTGGCGCTGCCAACGAATACTAGAAGCTTTACCTTGCCATACCGAACCGTTGGCTCCTTGAATGTCCAGGCCTCTCACTGTTGGTGCTTGTTGTAACACCCAAGAGACTGGTAATCCCATTAAAAGACTGACTGAAAAAAAGACGATAAAGATAACAACGTAAAGTACTGCTCGCTTCACCTTAACCTCGCTTAAACTGAAGGCGGTTTACATCGATCATGCCCGCTTGCTCTGTTCGGTCGATATCTAAAAATTCGACTTCAATACCCTGTTGCTCTTTCAAGTAACGTAACCAATCCACTAGTTGATTAAACGCGAGTGGTTTGATCCACACTTGAACGCTCTCATTACGAGGTTGTACTCTAATCAACTCAACTTTATAACGACGAGCTGAAGAAGAAACCAACTGATTCAACGGTTGACTAGAGTAGCTCACACCGCTGCTTTTTCGCAGTGCAGTGATGCCATCCGCTTTATCTTGTACCCAAGCTAGCAACTGCTTTTCACTTTGAATACGTGACTGAGCTAGCTCCGCACGTTGACTCATTGGCTGTAATAAACCCCAATAAATAATACCGATAACGGCAATAGCGCCACATCCCATGACCAAACGCTGCTCACGCTGCGAGATGCTGCTCCACCAAACCTGAGCTTGAGAAATTAAATTTTTCATCATCACCTCACAAACGCTTCAAAACAAAGCTGCCAACCACAACGTTATCGCTACGGTTCAACTGACCTTGCTCAACATTAAACTTCTCTGCCAATTTCACACGAGCCTGCTCAAAAGGTTGGAAGTCTGAACTACGAGCCTGAATACGTACTTCGCCACGTTGTCCGTCGTATTTAAAGCTAGTGATCTCCAAGTCGCTGACCTGACCAAGCGTCGCGGGTAATGCCGCCAACCATGACAACATTGCCTGCTGGCCACTTCCACCAGATAAGCGGCGCTCTTCATCATCCATTTGTCGTTTGAGGTAACTAACGGTAGGAATGCGTCGTTTATTTGGGAACACCTGGCGGAAAATACGCTCACTCTCCTCACGATACGCTTGAGCTTGTGCTTCGTACTTGTGGACCACGAGCAACTGCTGCGCAACCATGACGACGATAAGCACCCCCGCAGCAATGGTGGCTTTTTGCCAGAGCTTCCAGTATTTACCCCAAGAAGATTTCGGCTTGAAGATCCCAGTCAGCAAATTGACTTTGCTTTCTGTCACCCCCTTCGCCAGTAAAGCCATCGTCATTTCTTCTGGTTGCGGCTCCCATATTTCAGGTAACGCAGATTCCGGGACCGAGCTATAGCAATCGAGCTTCCAACCTTCATGATTTTGTAGATAAGAAGAGAGGTAAAGGTCTAACCAAGAAGCGTCGACAACCGCGCCCTCTGTCGCAGAGTGACGAATCAGCCATTGCTCGCCAATCATTGCAGCACTGCTGTGATCTCCACGAACCGGTAACGCAAGCACATCGGGTAAAATGCGTTTAATGGCGATACCTTGGCTTGAGAAACGTTGCAGTACAGTCTGAATCCAAGCACGTTCAACTGCGCAAATCTGCGCTTTATCCGCTTGTTTACCCAACACGCTAAAGTGCAGGCCATCAACGTCCTGAGCAACTTCGTCTTCCACTAAGTACGGTAACATCGCCTCGAATTGGCGTGTTGCACCAGGCGGTATATCCACTTGCGTCAGGACCACATCATTACTCGCCAGCAGCGCCACAACTTGGCGCTGACCAGCATATGAGACCAACTCATCTAAGTGTTCCCATCCGGCGATTTCACCGCTAGCAATCACTTCCTGTTGATCTGTCGACCACACCACCCAAGGAATGGTACTTTGTTGTTCGCTACTCAGCCGAACGGTCAGAAACTCGCTCACTGATCCCTCCAAAACGACGGCGAACTACGGTCACCGTTTCTCTATTTGTACTTTGTAAAAGGCTTCGGATACGTACACGTGATTCATCCACCAACACTTGTGCATCCAATTCAAAAAAGGCGCTATCCACACCCAAATAGCCTTTGGCGTTTTTCTTTACATCTTCACTTAAGCCAGCCATTTCTGACTCTGCTAAAAATTCATCAATGCTATCCCACCCATCAAATGGGCGTTTTTCAATTAGCTGAATCGCATCACTACTGCTTAAGTTTGGTGAGAACATTGCCACCAAAATCGGAGTTTGCTCAACATCAATCGTATTCACGTTTAAACGCCAGTCATCACTTGGTAATGCACAGACCAGCGGCTCCAATTTTTGGAAAATTTCACCACTCACCTGATAGACAGCCCGTAACTCGGAAGCATCTGCCATCCAACCATTTGATGCTAAATAGGAAGGCTTCATCGCTTCATATGTGCTGTCTTCAACCCCAGTAGTCGAACGGACAGAGTCGTCAGCATCAATATATTCCCAAGTAGAGTCTGCAATGATTTCTGCTTGATATGGCTCGACATCCAACTCTTCTAATAGGCGCTGCAATACATTCACTAAATATGGTCTTGTAATTTGCTGACCCGTTGGTTGCACACGACTCAATACATTTAGATTAAAGCACGCTTGCTTGTCTCTAATTCGTCCCGCCGCTTGACCATAATCTAACGGATAGACTTGCTCTTTTATCGCCCACGGTTGACTCATATTAATCGTGTCGGTGTCTTTATAACTTTGCTCGATACCCACTTTTGCTAGCGCCTCGACGCCAAGGCTGTACCAGTACGCTTGCTGGTAATTGATTTGATTAGCGCCTCGCTGAAACTGCAGGAACAAACGTTCCGACATGCTGGCGGCAACCGTCGCCATAATCGCCAGCAACATCAACACTATAATCAAAGCAACACCGCGCTGACGGTTAACCATTATTGCTGTCTCCTGAACTTTCCTCTTTCTGACTCAATGTGCCATCAGGAGTGAGATAAGTGCGGGCAATTTCTCCATAGTCTTTGAGAGTGAGAACAACAGAAACCGCTTTCGGCAGCGCTTTTTCTTCAGCCCACTCTTTTTTCCATTGCTTACCATCATAGAAACGCATATCAAATGACTCGACCTGCGTTAGCAATGGAGTAACAGTACCTTGTTGCCCAACCGGCGTATCAGGATAGCGCCACCATACTCGCTGCAGTGTTTCTTCTTTTAAGCGATAGCCAACCTTGGTTACTTCTCCACGAGGGAACTGCTGCTGAGGATTGTGCCAACCTAAACGGGCAAACATCAGCCCTTTAGTATCGGAGTCCAACAGGTAATCGGACCAAAAAATTAGCCGGCTAGCAGGCTCTTCACCATTAGTACGTGTTTGACGCATCGCCATTTGACGAAAATCGTTATCCATCATAACCATGGCACGCTGAATTTCGTTTAAGCGTTGGGTTCGTTCTTGTGATAGCGCATTGCTACGCTGTACTTGCGATACCACTTGGTACGCTGCGACACTTAAACTGGCAAAGATGGCAATCGATACCAACACTTCAATAAGTGTAAAACCTTTTACCCTTTGGCGCGTGTTTGCGCGGAGATGATTATTGCGCCACATAGCTTCGTACCGTTACTACAGGGCTCGCGCTTTTCTCTACCGAGACGCTCACATCAAATGCTTTCAGCAATGGCTGCGTCGTGGCGACTGGCGTGACTTTCCAGAACCAAGTGCGTCCTGCCAGCTCTTCTGTGCCGTTTTTCGCTTTGAGTTCTCCGGTATTCAACATCACATTTGCCATCTGATTATCCACAACCATGGCTGCAAACATTTTTTCTTCTAGATAACTGATTGTATTAATATGCTGGCTCACAGAGCGAATGACACTGATGGCAGCGGTAGCGAAAATTGCCAGTGCGACCAATACTTCCAGTAAGGTCATGCCTCTCGTCCGGCGATGACTCAAATTTGGGCGAGCTTGCTTAAAATTGCGCATTCTCATCCTCTTTCACTTCTTCGCCCGGAGCTAATAACAAAATTTGTCCACTTTCTTTGCCAATGACTCGCCAACCGTCATTAAAGGCATCACCATTTTGCGGAAAAAAAGACAGGGTAAATGGCGTGACTTCGGCGCTGGAAAAGATAAACACTTGCGGTGGCTCAATTTTCTTTTCGTCCTCTTCTTCTGCGAACATGTCTTCATCAAAAAGAGAACCTGGTTTGAATAAGCGCTCATCATTATCCCAAGCACCACCTCCGAGCTCGAGTTGTAGCGTAATATCTTCTTCTAGCTTGGTTTTGCTCGGAATCTGCTTTAATTTCAGAGGCTGCCAACCTTCTGAGGTTAAACTCAGTAGAGCGTAGGTCGATTTGGTATCATCCACTCGAACGCCAAAATCTTTACCGCTCAGCACCGCTTCTTCATTGAGCAGCTGTAAACGCTGAAAAAAGCTTTGAGCATACTGTTTGGAAAGATCTTTTTGGCTAGTCGGTAACGTCGAGATCACGGCCACAGCCGTAAGAGATAGCAAAACCAGCACCAATAGAATTTCTATCAATGTAAAACCGTTATGTTTTCGCATTTGTTTCATTAGTGCTGGCTTAGGCTCAATTATTGGAAGTCTTGCATGTTCCAGTTGCCAATATCTGCAGCTGGACCTTCTCCACCCTCTTGGCCATCTGCGCCTAGAGTGAAGATATCGATTGTACCGTTATCACCTGGGCTTAAGTATTGGTACTGGTTGCCCCAAGGGTCATTAGGAAGACGTTTGATGTAACCACCATCACGGTAGTTGCGTGGCTCTGGGTTAGATGGCTTACTAACCAATGCTTCTAGACCTTGGTCCGTTGTTGGGTAAACGCTGTTATCCAACTTGTACATATCTAAGGCATTTTCCAGCGCTACGATGTCCGTAATCGCTTTTTGTTGGTCAGCCTTCTCTTTGTTACCCAATAGGTTTGGAACAACAAAACTTGCCAAAATACCTAGGATAACCACAACAACCATCACTTCTAAAAGTGTAAAACCCTGTTGTTTACTACGCTTAAACTTCATTTTTTTCTCCGAAAGTTAGATTAAAGCCATGCCGTTAGTAGACACGTCTTAATTCGAAATTATCCGCTCATCAAGTTATTCATTTCTAACATTGGCATCAAGGTCGCCATCACAATGAACAACACTAATCCAGCCATTAATGCAATCAGCGCAGGAGTAAACACACCCAGAGCAATATTGACTGTTGATTCAAAGTTTTGATCTTGGTTATCGGCTGCCCGCGTCAACATGCTCTCTAATTCACCACTTTGCTCACCACTGGCGATCATGTGTAGCATCATTGGTGGAAACAAGCGGGTTTGGTCCAACGCCTTACGCAAACTAGCGCCCTCTCGAACGTTATCCGCTGCAAGCAACACTTGCTGCTTCACATAACGGTTAGACATAACATCTACCGCAACGCGCATACCCTCTAGAATTGGAATCGCACTGGAAGTACAGATCGAAAGCGTTCGTGCGAATCGTGCGGTATTCAAACCTCGAGAGATCTTACCTATTAGCGGTAAGCTCAAGATTTTTCTGTCCCAAGCTAAGCGAAAGTCTGGCTTTTGCAACGCCAGTTTGAGGCCATAGAAAAGCACCACCAGCACAACGAAAATAATCAGCCCCCAATCTTGCACAAACTCACTGGCTGCCAGTAAAAATTGCGTCGATTGAGGTAACTCTTGGCCCATCTGAATGATGGGTTCAATGATTTTAGGAACCACTGTCGCCAATAAGAACGAAACGATGACAACCGCGAATACCACCAAAACTACAGGATAAATCATGGCTTGAAGCAATTTAGATCGCATCTTTTGGCGGTTTTCGACATAGTCTGCCAAACGCTCTAATACGGTATCGAGGTGACCTGATTTTTCACCCGCCGCAACCATGGAGCGGTACAGTTCATCAAACACGTGTGGGTAATCGGCAAAACTGTCGGCAAGCGGATAACCCTCTGTTACTTTCGAGCGAACCGCAGCCAACATAGAACGAATCCTCGGCTTTTCAGCCTGCTCAGATACCGCACGCAAACACTCTTCCAAAGGCATTCCTGATTGGACTAGCGTAGACAATTGCCGTGTGATGAGTGCCAGCTCAGATGTTGAGATACCGCGCTTAAAGCTGACTGAACCTGAAGACTTAGCCGATTTAGCTTTCGTCTCGACCACTTCAATCGGGATCATCCCTTGCTCTTTGAGTCGCTGGCGCACTTGTCGGGCGTTGTCCCCTTCTATCGTGCCTTTTTTATGCTTGCCTTTTGCATCTAGCGCTTTGTACTCAAATGCCGCCATTAGGTTTCCTTCGTCACTCGCATCACTTCTTCAAGTGACGTAATACCACGACGTACTTTGCTTAAACCATCACTACGAATACTTGGCGTATGGGCGCGAACGGCTCTCTCAATTTCTTGTTCACCAGACTCTCGATGAATCAACTCTTGCACTTGCTCATCAACCATAATGAGCTCGTGGATACCTGTTCGACCTCGGTAGCCTTTTTGGTTGCACGCTTCACAGCCTTTTGCTCGGTGCAGTTCTAACGGTTCATGCGCTTCCATACCAAACAGTTTTTTCTGTTCCGCATCGGCTTCATACGGCTCTTTACAGCTTGGACAAAGCGTTCGAACTAAGCGCTGCGCTAGCACCCCTAATAACGAAGAAGAAATAAGGAATGGCTCAATCCCCATATCACGTAGACGCGTAATCGCACCCACTGCGGTGTTGGTGTGGAGAGTCGACATTACCAAGTGACCCGTTAAGGACGCTTGCACTGCAATTTGTGCGGTTTCTAAGTCACGGATCTCACCGACCATCACCACATCCGGGTCCTGACGCAGAATGGCACGCAAGCCGCGCGCAAACGTCATATCGACCTTTGGGTTCACCTGAGTTTGACC
Source organism: Vibrio sp. Y176 (assembly GCF_033438945.1). Lineage (NCBI taxonomy): Bacteria > Pseudomonadati > Pseudomonadota > Gammaproteobacteria > Vibrionales > Vibrionaceae > Vibrio > Vibrio sp. Y176. The sequence continues at coordinate 408,587 of NZ_JAWOQS010000004.1, forward strand.
GATGCCATCAATATCAAATTCGATCGGGTCTTCAACCGTTAGAATGTTGCGCTCGTTGCTATTGATCTCTTGCAAGCCAGCATACAAGGTGGTTGATTTACCAGAACCTGTCGGGCCCGTCACCAAGATGATACCGTGAGGGCGGCCAATCAAGTGACGGAAGTTGTCATGCACTGAAGGTGTCATGCCCAAACTATGTAAATCAAGACGAGTCGCGTTTTTATCCAACAAACGCATTACCACGCGCTCACCATGTGAGGACGGCATCGTAGATACACGCACGTCCACCGCACGACCACCGATACGCAACGAAATACGGCCATCTTGAGGCACACGCTTTTCTGCGATATCTAGTTTAGCCATAACCTTCACACGAGAAACTAGCAAAGGCGCTAGCTTACGGCTTGGAGTCAGGACTTCACGCAATACGCCATCGACACGGAAACGAATCGAAAGGGTTTTCTCGAACGTCTCAATATGAATATCCGACGCACCTTCTTTGATCGCTTCGCCCAACATGGCGTTGATCAATTTGATGATTGGCGCATCGTCTTCCGATTCTAATAAGTCTTCATCGTGCGGCAGTTCTTCAGCCAAAGAGAAGAAATCATCGCTATCAGCACCAATATCTTCCATCAACTGACGCGCTTCAGACGAGTCGCGTTGATATGCTTCGGTCAGCTTTTTATCAAAGGCTTCTTTATCGATAGGTTGCGGTACGAAGCTTTTCTTTAATACACGACGGACTTCAACCAGAGCCGCAGGGTTAAGCGGCTCGACATAGTAAAGAATAGGTGGACGCTCAGGATGCTCTGTCTCCAGCACCAGTTTAAAGCGGTTGGCAAAACTGAATGGCAGACGACGCATACTTGGCGCTGTGTCTAACATATCAACCATTAGTTGTTTTCCATTTGATCAATAAACGCTTGAATCTCTGTTGGGTGCTGACGCTCCTGGCCAAAGGCTGGCATAACCGGGATCTTCTCGTCTGCCATCAACTTCAACCCTTGATCCGCTTTATAAAGCTGTTCTGCGCGAATAAAGTTGTATTTACGCTGCGTAATACCGTCAGCCGTCACACCATCGCGAATAATCGTCGGCTTGATGAACACCATCAAGTTACGTTTTTCTGTTTGCGTGCTAGTTGACTTGAACAGATGGCCAAGTACCGGAATGTCACCCAATAGCGGCACTTTAGACTCACTTTCAAGTGCGCGTTCATCGACCAAACCACCAAGAACCAACATCTGACCATCTTGGATCATGACAGAGGTGTTTAACTGTCGTTTAGCAAAGCGAACGTCAACCGCACCGTTTGCGCCTAATACGTTGGAAACTTCTTGTTCAATGTTTAACTGTACAGAGTCACCTTCGTTAATTTGTGGCACTACTTTGAGTTTGATACCGACTTCTTTACGGTCAACCGTTTGGAATGGGTTGTCGTTGTTTGAGCCAGCCGTAGAGCCCGTAATAACCGGAACCTCTTCACCCACAATAAATGATGCTTCGCCATTATCCATTACAGTAATACTCGGAGAAGATAGAATGTTTGAGTTGGAGTCAGAAGCAACAGCACTAATTAGCGCTGTCCAGTCACCCATGACAATACTCATTGCCGCACCATTTACTCCGCTAAGCGCTGACGCTAGCGTAGAGTAGTCACCTGATTCAGTAACATCATATGGCGTTCGTTCGCCATTAGAGTTGGTATAGTATTCAGTGCGGGTTTGATCTTTTGCTTCTTCTAGACCAACCATCACCTGACCAATCGGGGCTCCTGAGTTACCGTACTGAATTACAGCACCCGTTTCTAACGAACCCCACTGAACACCTAGGTTAATACCATCACCTTCAGACATTTCGACAATTAACGCTTCAATAAGAACCTGAGCACGACGAATATCGAGTTGAGAAATGACGTCTTGTAATGCCATCATAATATCTGGTGGCGCTGTTAAAACTAACGAGTTAGTTGCAGCGTGAGCAGCAATGACGACCTCACCACGCGATGCACCTGATGTTTTCTGACCGGCTTGCTTTTCAGCTTGCAGGTTATCGGAAACACCTTTCAATACATCCACCAAGTCTTCAGCTTTCGCATTTTTCAGGTACACAACTCGGTTGTTACCTTTTGTCGCCATTTCAACATCAAGTTGACGAATCAAACGTTTCAAGCGGGCTCTTACTTTTGGATCACCAGAAATTAAAATCGCGTTAGTACGTTCATCGGCCACAATTTTAGGTTCAAGGAACTCTGGCGTGCTTTTCTGATTCGCACTTTTATTCAGTGCTTCGACAATGCGTACCATTTCAGCAGCAGATGCATTACGCAGCTCCACCAATTCAATTTCTTTATCACCGGCTTGGTCAACACGCTTGATGATCTCTGCTAAGCGATTCACTACTGCCGCACGACCAGTAATCAAGATAATATTCGCTGGATCATAATGAACCACGTTACCGGCACCGGCGTTATCAATCAGCTGACGAAGTAGAGGAGACAACTCACGGACCGACACATTACGCACCGCGACAACTCGAGTGATAACACTATCGCCTTGCGCGCTGCCATCACCTAACACAGGGATTGCTGAGGTTTTTGAGTCTTTTGCTTTGATAACCTTAAGTACCCCATTGTCCATCTCTACGACTGCGTAACCGTATACTTCAAGGACATTAAGGAAAAAGCTGTAATATTGCTCTTCGTTAAGTACGTCATAGCTGCGGACATCGATCTTACCGCGTACTGAAGGATCAACAATGATGGTCTTTTCGAGGTTACGACCCACTATGTTGATGAATTCTTGAATATCAGTGCCTTTAAAGCTCGCACTAAATTCGTTTGCCATTGCACCTGGTACGCAGAGTAAACTTCCTGCTAGTAGCCAAGCACTTTTGCTGAACCAATGTTTCACGTATGTCTCCCTGAACTTACGCCGGTTGCCTAAGTCTTACAATTGGATATAGATATCGTACTGTTGGCCGTCTCGCTCAACAGTTAAATTTAATTCTTGCGGATCGCTCATCACTTGCATCAGTTGTACTGAAGAAGACGGGTCACTTAAATCGATCCCGTTCAGTTGAACCGCAATATCACCAGGTTGTAGCCCTACATCATTAAATAATGCGGCATCACGACCAGGTGATACTCGATAACCAACAATGTCTCCGTCTTTTTTGACGGGTGAAATGGTGATGTATTTAAAAACGCTTTGTGGATCTTTCGCAATTTCCTCGCGGATTTGCTCTAATTTCTCTCCAACGTCAGACGTCGCTGCTTCTGCTCGCTGAGCTTGCGCCCTAGCTACCTGCGGCGATTCAGATAGCTTCTTATATTCTATACCTTGCATCATTAAGGTCTCGTCTCGACCTTGGTTATCAATGATGACGCGATCCACCAATACCGCTTTTAGCGTCGCACGTGTCCCTTCGATTTCTTCACCCAAACCGTACGTAGCTTGCTTACCTCGGTTAGCAATAACAGCAAGGCTGGTATTGGCATCACTGCTGGCAACCGCACCGACTAGGGTGAGGTTAAGGCGCGTCTTAGGGGCGTCTTTAACAATAGGCTGTTCTACAACTGCCGCTTTTTGCTCAGTGAATTTACCGAATAGGTTGGCATTCTGAAGGGCATTAAAATCTATCGCGTCGCCTTTATTACTCGCAGTAACGCTACTCGCCGATGGACGCCATTGCGGCACTTCCGACGATTGAGGTATGGCTAACCACACAATTTTGCCAAGTATCCATCCGGTTATCGCAATAAACAGACAGGTAAGCAACAAGCTAAGTTTGGCTTGAATGGTATAATGATTGGACTTGATCTGAGCCAGTAGCGGTCTGCTTGATAATCCTGCACTTAGCTCTAAACGTTTCACTGAATGGATTCCTTTATTCTAACGTCCGTCATTTAAGCTATAACGATAGCTATCGACTTTAAATTGCTAAATTTGCAATAAAATTATTACTCAACAAAGAGCAGTGAACTATATCACAAGTTGTCTTTCATACCTTTTTCTTATGCAGTTTTTGCCAACTCCCTTGAAAAAAATACGCCTTGACTCCATCTGTAGGTGAATAATCCATCACTCATTGCCGTATTCGGGCAGTGATTAGATAGCGTAGTGTTCTATGAGTTCCCTAAATGAAGCCGTTAGGCTAGATAAATGGCTATGGGCCGCAAGATTTTACAAAACCCGCTCCATCGCGCGTAACATGGTCGATGGCGGTAAAGTCCACTATAATGGCCAACGAAGCAAGCCGAGTAAAATCGTTGAAGTGGGCGCTGAAGTAAGACTTCGTCAAGGCAACGAAGAAAAAATCGTGATCATCGAACAAATCTCAGATCAACGCCGAGGCGCTCCCATCGCACAAACCTTATATCGCGAAACTAATGAAAGTATAGCGAAACGTGAGGAACACGCGACTCAACGTAAGCTTAATGCCCACAACCCAAGTCCGGAACGCCGCCCAGATAAAAAGCAGCGCCGAGACATCATTAAGTTCAAACACCAATAAAAGCCGGAATTACCAACGAGGAAAGCACTCCATGGCAAATAATGTTTTAAACCGCTACCTATTCGAAGATCTTTCAGTACGTGGCGAGTTGGTACAATTAGATGAAGCGTACCAACGTGTTATCTCCAGCAAGGAATATCCGGCAGCAATAGAGAAACTGCTGGGTGAGCTACTCGTTTCAACTACTCTTTTAACTGCCACTCTTAAGTTCGAAGGTTCGATCACCATCCAGCTACAAGGCGACGGTCCTGTGTCTCTTGCCGTTATCAACGGTGACCATAACCAACGTGTTCGTGGCGTAGCTCGCTGGGAAGGCGATATTGCCGATGACGCAAACATTCACGATCTAATGGGTAAGGGCTACCTTGTGATCACTATCGAACCGAAAAACGGCGAGCGTTACCAAGGTGTCGTTGGATTAGAAGGTGACACTTTAGCAGAAGTGCTAGAAGGCTACTTTGCAAACTCAGAGCAGTTAAAAACGCGCCTATGGATCCGCACTGGTGAGCATGAGGGCAAAGCACACGCAGCAGGTATGTTGATTCAAGTGATCCCTGACGGCACTGGCTCTCCAGATGATTTCGAACATCTAGAGCAGCTCACTGATACAGTAAAAGATGAAGAATTGTTTGGTTTAGAAGCGAACGAGTTATTGTATCGACTATATAACCAAGACAAAGTACGTCTGTACGAGCCGCAACCTGTCGAGTTCCATTGTGGCTGTTCTCGTGAGCGTAGCGGTGCCGCAATCATCACCGTTGAGAAAGCTGAAATTTATGACATTTTGGCAGAAGTTGGATCAGTTTCTTTACATTGTGATTACTGTGGCACAACTTATACGTTCGACGAATCTGAAGTCACTGAACTGTATGCACAAGCTTCTACGGACAAGAAAACCCTGCATTAATTTACATAGCTTATCAAGCACGTAATTTACCCTACAAAAGGCCAGCTTAATGCTGGCCTTTTTGTGATCAACCCCTCGTAATAACTAACCTCAAGCGTAATAAAACAACTGCTTAATTTTAAACAATTAATAATGATTTTGCCCTAGCGCAAAGGATTGCGTGCACGATAGACTATTCCCACCAATATGTGACGGGTTACCTAAAACCTTATTGAAATCATGGGTAAATTTTGAGCTATCTCCCTGTTTTCTCCCCGCCCCGTTGCTAGCATGGTGAGCAGATTAAAATTAAAACATTCTTACAAAATCCCTACAAAATCCTTATAAGGAGCACCTATGACCGTTATGGAACATACTAAGGCTGCAACACTTGATCTAACCAAGCACGGACTGCATAACGTAAAAGAGGTTATTCGCAACCCAAGCTACGAAATGTTGTTTGAGGAAGAAACGCGTGAAGACCTAACCGGTTATGAGCGCGGCGTGGTTACTGAACTAGGTGCGGTTGCCGTTGACACTGGCATCTTTACTGGTCGCTCACCAAAAGATAAATACATCGTCAAAGACGCTACGACAGAAGAACATATGTGGTGGACGTCTGATCAAGTGAAAAATGATAACAAGCCAATCACTCCTGAAGTGTGGGACGAGCTAAAAGAACTGGTCACAAACCAGCTTTCTAACAAACGCTTGTTTGTTGTTGACGGTTACTGTGGTGCAAACCCAGATACACGTTTGAGCATTCGTGTTATCACAGAAGTCGCATGGCAAGCGCACTTCGTTAAAAACATGTTTATTCGCCCGACAGAAGAAGAGTTAGCGACATTTGAACCAGACTTCGTAGTAATGAATGGCGCAAAATGCACTAATCCAAAATGGGAAGAGCAAGGCCTGAACTCAGAAAACTTCACCGTATTTAACCTAACTGAGCGCATGCAACTTATCGGTGGTACTTGGTACGGCGGTGAAATGAAGAAAGGTATGTTCGCCATGATGAACTACTTCCTTCCACTAAAAGACATCGCATCAATGCACTGTAGCGCTAACATGGGCAAAGATGGCGATGTAGCGGTATTCTTCGGTCTATCTGGTACGGGTAAAACGACCCTGTCGACTGATCCTAAACGTGCGCTAATTGGTGATGATGAGCACGGCTGGGATGATGACGGTGTCTTCAACTTCGAAGGTGGTTGTTACGCAAAAACCATCAAACTTTCGAAAGAAGCGGAGCCGGACATCTACAACGCAATTCGTCGTGATGCACTGCTAGAAAACGTAACAGTACGTGGCGATGGCTCTATCGACTTTGATGATGGTTCGAAAACAGAAAACACACGTGTTTCTTACCCTATCTACCATATCGATAATATCGTTAAGCCAGTATCAAAAGGCGGTCACGCGAATAAAGTGATCTTCCTATCAGCCGATGCATTTGGCGTACTGCCTCCAGTATCTAAATTGACACCTGAGCAAACTAAGTACCACTTCCTGTCTGGCTTTACCGCCAAACTAGCGGGAACAGAGCGCGGTATTACTGAGCCAACACCAACTTTCTCTGCTTGTTTCGGCGCGGCGTTCCTAACACTTCACCCAACTAAATACGCAGAAGTACTGGTTAAACGCATGGAAGCAGCAGGCGCTGAGGCTTACCTAGTGAACACAGGTTGGAACGGCACTGGCAAACGTATCTCGATTCAAGATACGCGCGGAATTATTGATGCCATTCTTGATGGTTCGATTGAAGATGCACCAACTAAGCACATTCCTATCTTCAATCTTGAAGTACCGACTTCACTACCAGGTGTGGATCCTAGCATTCTAGACCCTCGCGACACGTACGTTGACCCACTTCAGTGGGAAAGCAAAGCGAAAGATTTAGCAGCGCGCTTTATCAATAACTTTGATAAATACACAGACAACGCTGAAGGTAAATCCCTGGTTGCGGCTGGTCCTCAGATTGATTAAATCGAGTAACAGCGACGTCGCGTAAACGCAGTGAAAAGTTGGCATTAACTTATCACCTTTACGTAGGCCAAGTTACAAAAATTGCTTCAAGCCCCTCTTTTGAGGGGCTTTTTATTGAATACCACAGAATATTGATACAAGCTAAAGCCTATCTAGTTTTATTTCATAACACACGTAGGTTCTAGCAAAGATGAAAACAGCGCGTCGAGTTCTACTTCTGTTATTGGTTATCTTAGTTGCCATTCCAGCCGCTACGATTGCGCTGCTAACAACATCTTACGCGGACGCAACCTGGCGCTTGCTGTCAAACACCTTTTCTCTTCCCTTCCGGGCCGGAAGCGTGGGTTATGGCTTTCCCTATCACCTAACTTTACAACGCGTGAACACCAGCGGAGACGATGCGTCTTACATCGAGCAAGTCGATTTATGGATGAATCCCGATGTTTATCGCGATGGTAAATGGATCGTTGATAGTTTATTGATTGATGGTATGAGCTTGCAGTATGGCGCACCAAAGCTCCCACCTTTAGACAACGTTTTATTCCATCAAATCGCGCTCAAAAATATTGATTACGCCGACGAGCAGTTCTCTGCCAATGGCATTGATCTTCAAATTCAATCACCACAATGGAATGGTCAATTAATACCATATGGCGAAGTTCAACTTGCAGCTGACCAACTCTATTGGAATGGCGAAGCCTTTAATCAAGTCTTAGTCGATATAGACTACAAACCGCAAGACAGTACGCTTTATGGCACCTCTTTTAACTGGCGTAACAGTCAAATATCTGGGCAAGGGGAGCAGTATCCTCAAGGCTGGTCTTTAGTAAATGTGACCATCAACAAGCTGAAACTGAGTAATACGCAGCGCCAATCACTGCTTGCAAAACCTTGGCACGATCTACCATTCAACATTAATCATATTAATAGCTTAGATTTGCTTAACGCCGATATTGAATGGGGCGACTGGCACTGGCAGAACTTGGATCTTTCTGTGGAAAACGCCACACTGCCACTGTCTCTCTGGAAGACAAAAGCTCAAGTGTCATTGCAGGCGGATAGCGTTCGATTCCAGCAGCAAACCGCAATAGAGCCACGTTTGAGTGCCGCTATCGAGCCAGGAGTAATCCAGCTCAACGAGCTCAGCTTAGATTGGCAGCAAGGTCGAGTGCAAGTTTCTGGATTGTTCACGCCAACACAATGGAAGCTCAAAGAAGCCTCTATTCAAGGCCTCAAGTGGGCAACACAGCCAGAAGACAACCTAAATTGGTGGCACGCCGCCACCAGCGAGTTAGAGCATGTTGCAATCGAACGACTCGACATTGAGCGCAGCCAAATTATCCAGCTATCTCACGAACCTTATTGGCAACTTTCCGGTTTAAATATCGAAGGGCAACAGCTTGATATTAAACAGTCGGCTCAACGTTGGGGCCTTTGGCAAGGCGAATTGGAAGTCAGCGTTGTCAACGCTAGCTATGACCAAATACTCACGTCTCACGCAGCACTTGCCATGCAAAGCAAAGATGGCTTTTGGCAATTGACTCGCCTTTTTGCGCCACTCGAGCAAGGCTACGTAGAAGGCATCGGACAAATAGATTTGAGTACCCCGAGCCAACCTTGGGCGCTCAACGTCAATGCTGATGGTATTCCCTTATCGCTCTTCCACGATTATTTTTTACCCGACACACTGGCTATTGATGGTTTTTCCGATCTTAGCCTCGATCTACAAGGGTTATCAGGTGATCGCAACATGCTGGCCTACAGCTTATCGGGTGAAGTGGAAGCCAATCTCCGAGATACCCGCTTGAATTCCCAAGCGGATCATTGGCTCAAAGCCATTACCTTAAGTCCACTGCGTTTAAGCGCGCAACGAGGGGAAGTTGCCATAAAGCCGGTCACAATTTCAGGAAAAGCCATAAATGGTAAGGTTTGGGGAACATTTGATATGGCCAACAACCCGCTAAGTGGCATTACTTATCAATTGGAAGAGTCGTGCGGAAACATTGAAGGCGATCTACTAAGTGGTGAAACCCACCGTAATGAGTGCGTGAACGCATCAAAACTGGCCGAGCCTACTGATATTGAGACTCCACAGAAAAATGAACCTTCCATCGAGCAACCAATCGTGATTGATAACATCAATTTGGAGACTCAAGAGGAAGAGCTTTACGAAGAAGTTATCGAAGAAGATGAAGTACCCGACACGAATTCCGCAGCAGAACAAACCCTCTCACCGACAGAGCAAGAAGGTGAAACAGATAAGCGCCCAGCAGATCAGTCGGCGCTTACCCCATCAGCAACTGAGTAACTGCGAGTAGTTCGGTATCAGCATATAGGTACCGACAAAATCCACAGCTGGCGTGTCACCACTATAAATCTCTACGTGAATAACGATGCGTGCTTTGCGTCCCGACTCCAATCGGTCTAGGTCACCACTGATCCCATCCAACGAAGTACTCGCCACGGGGTTTTGTTCGACTGGTTGACGATAACGAATCGAGCTGTCGGCCAACACAATATCACCGTGCAGCCCACGCTCTTTAAGCAGCAGCCACGTCATCCCCCACCCTGTCAGGGTTGCTAAGGTAAAAGCTGACCCAGCGAACATGGTGTTATGCGGGTTAAGGTTAGGATTAAGCTGCGCACAGCATTCAAACTGGTAACCCGTGTACTGGTTAATTTTGATCCCCATTTTGTCGCTAATTGGGATTTGTTGCTCCCATCGCTGTTGAAGCTCAGTACACCATTCAGGGCGACGTAACACATTGGCCATCGGATCCAGTTGCTTCACCATTTGCTGATGGCGCACAGGGCCACGCTCATCGGTTAGCTCGCCTCGACGCTCAAAGCCATTTTTTTCATAAAAGGCGATGGCATCTTCACGAGCATTACACACCAAGCGTTTCGCTCCTTCTTGGCGCGCTAACGACTCTAGTGCAACCAAAACCAGCGACCCCATTCCTTTGCTACGGCGATTATTTTTAACCGCCATATAGCGGATCTGGCCATCATTATCCGGCGTAATGTATAAACGGCCAATCGCCATAGGACGACCTCGACCATCAACAATCATGCGGTGATGGCTCATTTCGTCGTATTCATCGCGCTCTGAGCCGATCGGCATACGCCATGGCTCACGAAGCAGTTGCCAGCGAAACTGATAATACTTGTTTATCTGATTATCGGTTTTGGGAGTAATGAGTTTGAACATATCAATCCTTTGAAAGCACAACACTAATCAGTGTCGGAAAAATTACTCCAAGCCAATTCCATGAGCTTGGAGTTAAAGCTTAGACTATGGCGCCTGTGTTACCAGATTAGACCTGCAACCAAAACGTCACTGGACCGTCATTCACCAAGGACACTTTCATATCGGCAGCGAAGCGGCCACGCTGTGTGGGTAAAACTTCTTCACACAAGTCAGAAAAGTAATCATACAAGCGCTCTGCATCCACAGGATGCGCACCGCGAGAAAAGCCAGCTCGCGTGCCTTTTTTTGTATCCGCAGGCAGCGTAAATTGAGAAACCACCAGCACTTTACCTTCCACCTGTTTAACGTTCAGGTTCATCTTGCCTTCGTCATCTTCGAACACACGGTAGGTTGTAACACGCTCCATTAAACGCTTTGCTTTAGCTTCATCGTCGTCCTTCTCTACGCCCAATAAGACCAGCAGACCACGATCAATTTCTCCTACGACTTCACCATCCACGCGGACGGCCGCTTCACTGACTCGTTGAATTAGCGCTATCACTACTCTCGCTTCCTTCATCTGTTAACTGAGATTCAGCGGTCGAGTGTATCATGTCTAAATCTTCACTCCAGTGCTCTCGCTCACCAAGCGCAGCCGTAACTTCCGCCCCCAATAACACGATCATCCAGCATAAATACACCCAAACAAATAAGATAGGAATCGCCGCTAACGCGCCGTAGATGAGCTGATAAGACGGAAACTGAGTGATGTAAAGCGCAAAGCCTTTTTTACTCAACTCGAACAGTATCGCGGCGACTGCTGCCCCCATGGCACCATGAGCGAGGTGTACTTTTTTATTCGGCACTAGAATATACAAGCCAAGAAAAGCAAAAAAGGACAGCAACAACGGTAGCCAACGCAGAAATAAATTAAACGCACCAGATAATGTCTCGTTCTCTAAAATTTGCAGCGAAGTCACGTACGACGTCGCCGCAATACTCGCACCGACCATGATCGGCCCTAACGTGAGTACCATCCAATACATAGAGAATGAAAAGACTAAACGGCGCTTGTCTTTAACTCGCCAAATGTAGTTTAAGTTCTTATCAATGTTGGAAATCAGCATGACCGCTGCGATGAATAAAAACCCACCGCCAACCGCGCTCATTTTGCCCGTATTCGCCACAAATTCCTGTAATGCCGTATGTACAGCTTCTCCAGAAGCCGGCACAAAATTCTCAATAATGTAGCCTTGCAGCACCTCACCAACGTTCGCAAAAACGGGAAATTTCGACAATATTGATAACAATACCGTCAGCATTGGCACGATGGATAACAAGGTAATGTAGGCAAGATAGCCCGCGTTCACATTCACACGGTCATGCGTTAATCGCTTAAGAAGATACTTAAAAAACGCGACGCAACTTGGCAGTAGATTGATTAATCTCGCCTTGTAACTCTCTGATAACTGGTTCATAGTTCATCCCATAATTAGCGCCGAGGACATAAGAATGCCTTATTTATTAGCAATTGTACTATCAATTTTCACTTTAACAGGGTGTCAATCTGCTTATTACTCAGCAATGGAGCAGGTTGGGTATCATAAACGAGATATTATGGTCGACCGCGTCGAAGATGCCAAAGAATCTCAACAAGATGCACAAGAAGAATTCACCAGTGCACTTGAAGCCTTGTCTGCGATCACCAACTTTGATGGTGGTGAGCTAGAAAATGTCTACAACAACATCAATGACAAATACGAAGATAGCGAAAAAGCGGCTCAAGACGTACGTGACCGTATTGCTGCGATTGAAGACGTATCCGGCGCACTGTTTGATGAGTGGCAAGATGAGCTAGAGCTGTACTCGAGTGCGAAACTGCGTCGTTCAAGCGAGCAAAAACTACGTGAAACCAAAGCCTCGTACAAAACCATGCTTAGCGCTATGAAGCGTGCAGAGAAAAAGATGACACCGGTACTGGATACGCTACGTGACAACACGTTGTACTTAAAACACAACCTTAACGCCAGTGCGATTGGTTCTTTGCAAGGTGAGTTCTCTAGCTTAGAGAAAGACATCCAGTTTGCGATCAAACAAATGAACGAAGCGATTGCAGAGTCCGATAAATTCCTACAAAAGCTCAATCAAAAGTAAATGATTTAGACCTCCTCCTAGTGAGGAGGTTTTAGTCGGCGACCTTACCGAGTAAACCGATGACTCTTCGAACAAAGCCTACTCTCTCTGGCACAGTTCCCCATGGTACTTCTATCACTTCATAACCCAACTCAGTATAGACACTCACTAACGACTGATGAATCTCCAATGCTTCTTCAAAGCTGTGCGGACGCACTTCATCTTGTACGTAAATGGATGCTTCAGGTCGACAAGTAAACACCTGACTATGGTACCCAGCACTTTCGGTTAAGAAAGCTTGGTCAACCTTACAGCCGCCCACTTGCAGGTATGCAATGATGTCGGGGATGGCGCGATCAACAAACGCAACATCATGACAACGCGCATCACTCTTTTGTTTGTCCATCAACCCAAGGCATAACTTGGCAAACTCAGGTAAATTCGTCCACGGCAAAATACCATTTTCTAACTGGCTTTGCTGCTCAATCAAATCACGAGATCCTTCAGGAAACGTGGCGTAACCACACGCGTCTAGCGCATTCAGCAGTGTTGTTTTTCCCGCACCAGGCCCACCGGTGATAATAATCGGGTTCATATTCAACTCCAGAAAACAAAAAGCCCCGAGCATAACTCGAGGCTTCTTCTTAATTGAATCGCTTAACGAAAATTATTTCGCGCCACGAGAAGCACGCTTACGGTCGCTTTCCGTTAGGAACTTCTTACGGATACGGATGCTTTCAGGCGTTACTTCTACTAGCTCATCGTCATCGATGAATTCTAGTGCTTGCTCAAGAGTCATCTTGATTGGCGGAGTAAGAACCTGTGCGTCATCGGTACCAGATGCACGAACGTTGGTTAGCTGCTTACCTTTCAGTGCGTTTACCGTTAGGTCGTTGTCACGGCTGTGAATACCGATAACCATACCTTCGTAAACTTCAACACCGTGACCGATAAATAGACGACCACGCTCTTGAAGGTTGAACAGTGCGTTAGTTAGCGCTTTACCCATCGCGTTCGCGATTAGTACACCGTTTACACGTTGACCGATGTTACCGCCTTTGTGCGGGCCGTAGTGATCAAACGTATGGTAAAGAAGACCTGAACCTGAAGTCAGTGTCATGAATTCCGTTTGGAAACCGATCAGACCACGTGATGGCATAACGAAGTCCATACGCACACGACCTTTACCGTCTGGAGACATGTCTTTCAGCTCACCTTTACGTAGGCCGATGTTCTCCATGATGCCGCCTTGGTGCTCTTCCATTACGTCGATAGTTACCGTTTCGAACGGTTCCATCAACTGACCATCTTCTTCTTTGATGATTACTTCTGGACGAGATACTGCTAGCTCAAAGCCTTCACGACGCATGTTTTCGATCAGGATAGAAAGGTGAAGTTCACCACGACCTGATACGCGGAATTTATCTGGATCGTCTGTTTGCTCAACGCGTAGTGCAACGTTGTGTACCAATTCCTTCTCAAGACGCTCAAGGATGTTACGTGACGTTACGAACTTACCTTCTTTACCCGCGAATGGAGACGTGTTTACTTGGAACGTCATCGTTACTGTTGGTTCATCAACAGACAATGGTGGTAATGCTTCTACTGCGTTTTGTGCACAGATAGTGTCAGAAATTTTCAGCTCGCCAAGACCAGTGATTGCGATGATATCACCCGCGTTAGCTTGTTCCACTTCGTGACGCTCTAGGCCAAGGTAGCCCATTACTGTACCCACTTTACCGTTGCGAGTTTTACCGTCAGCACCAATAATGGTTACCTGCTGGTTTGGTTTAACGCTACCACGAGTTACGCGAGCCACGCCGATAACACCAACGTAAGAGCTGTAGTCTAGCTGAGAAACTTGCATCTGTAGTGGACCATCAAGGTCAACATTTGGCGCGTCAACAACATCAACGATAGTTTGGAATAATGGTTCCATGTTCTCGCCAGTTTCGCCTTCTTCTAGAGAAGCCCAACCGTTAAGTGCTGATGCGTAAACTACTTTAAAGTCTAGCTGGTCATCAGTTGCACCTAGGTTGTCGAATAGATCGAACACTTGGTCCATAACCCAATCAGGACGTGCACCAGGGCGGTCAATCTTGTTGATTACAACGATTGGTTTTAGACCGTGAGCAAACGCTTTTTGTGTTACGAAACGCGTTTGAGGCATTGGACCATCAACAGCGTCAACGATAAGTAGTACAGAGTCTACCATCGACATGATACGCTCAACTTCACCACCGAAGTCCGCGTGTCCCGGAGTATCTACGATGTTGATACGGTAATCGTTCCAGTCGATTGCTGTGTTTTTAGCAAGAATGGTAATACCGCGCTCTTTCTCGATGTCGTTCGAGTCCATGACTCGCTCTTCAGCTTCACCGCGAGACTCAAGCGTGCCTGATTGTTGTAGCAGCTTGTCAACCAACGTCGTTTTACCGTGGTCAACGTGCGCGATGATCGCGATATTTCTTAATTTATCAATCTGTGGAGTAGCCATGGATATTGATTCACTTAGATAGATGAAATGCCCCCACGCTGAGAACGGGTGCTCTCTGGCGACATTTGCTGATTAAAAAAACGGCCATAATGTACCAGATTTTAGCAAAAAGCCTAGAAATATGTGATCTACTCCCGAGCATTTCTGCGATTTTTACGCTTAATGCCCATTTTCTTCCTCAGAACGAATTGATTAAACGCAACTTTATTCTAATCGATGCATAATTCAAATTGACTCTTGCTCAAAAAATGGGCTGAATACGCAATGTACCTGTCACATTATGGTGCAACAATGATTTTTGGCACCATAATAGTGCAAGCAAAGATCATTTTGGTGCAAGCAAGTGCACCAAACTAGCATTCAAAAACACAATTGCTTGAAATTAATGGAATATTTTTTTTGGCACGGTTTTGGCTTTAGTTAAAACAGCATCGATTAATGAAAAGTCAAATTGATTAATCAATGCCAGGTTTCATGAATAATTCATAAATCGAGCTTTTACCGCTTATTAACACTGGAGGTTATCCAAGATGTCAGTAGAAAACGTTCTATCGCTGATCCAAGAAAACGAAGTTAAGTTTGTTGACCTACGCTTCACTGATACAAAAGGTAAAGAGCAGCACATTTCGATCCCTGCTCACCAAATCGACGCAGACTTCTTCGAAGAAGGTAAAATGTTCGATGGTTCATCAGTTGCTGGCTGGAAAGGTATCAACGAATCAGACATGGTAATGATGCCTGACGCATCTTCTGCTGTGCTTGACCCATTCACGGAAGACGCAACACTAAATATCCGTTGTGACATCTTAGAGCCTGCAACAATGCAAGGCTACGACCGTGACCCACGCTCTATCGCAAAACGCGCTGAAGACTTCATGCGTTCTACAGGTGTTGCAGATACTGTACTTATCGGTCCTGAGCCAGAATTCTTCCTATTTGATGACGTGAAGTTCTCGACAGACATGTCAGGCTCTTTCTTCAAGATCGACGATGTAGAAGCAGCATGGAACACAGGTTCTGACTACGAAGAAGGTAACAAAGGTCACCGTCCAGGCGTTAAAGGTGGTTACTTCCCAGTAGCTCCAGTAGATTCATCTCAAGACATCCGTTCTGCTATGTGTCTAGTAATGGAAGAGATGGGTCTTGTTGTTGAAGCGCACCACCACGAAGTGGCAACGGCGGGTCAAAACGAAATCGCAACTCGTTTCAACACGCTAACAACCAAAGCTGACGAAATCCAAATCTACAAGTACGTTGTACACAACGTTGCTCACGCGTTTGGTAAAACAGCGACGTTTATGCCTAAACCACTTGTTGGCGACAACGGCAGCGGTATGCACGTTCACCAGTCTCTAGCAAAAGATGGCGTAAACCTATTTGCTGGTGACAAGTACGGCGGTCTATCTGAAATGGCGCTTTACTACATCGGTGGTATCATCAAACACGCTCGTGCAATCAACGCATTCGCTAACCCATCAACAAACTCGTACAAACGTCTTGTACCAGGCTTCGAAGCACCAGTAATGCTAGCTTACTCAGCGCGTAACCGCTCTGCTTCAATCCGTATCCCAGTGGTACCAAGCCCGAAAGCACGTCGTATCGAAGTTCGTTTCGGTGACCCAGCGGCGAACCCATACCTATGTTTCGCAGCAATGCTTATGGCTGGTCTTGACGGTATCAAGAATAAGATCCACCCAGGCGAAGCGATGGATAAAGACCTTTACGATCTTCCAGCTGAAGAAGCAGCAGAAATCCCAACTGTTGCATACTCACTAAAAGACGCGCTAGCAGAGCTAGATGCTGATCGTGAGTTCTTAACAGCGGGCGGCGTATTCTCTGACGACTTCATCGATTCATACATCGACCTTAAGTCTCAGGACGTAGAGCGTGTGAACATGACAACTCACCCTGTTGAGTTCGAACTTTACTACTCTGTGTAAGGTCGACACTGTGTAAAATGTAAACACAGCAATAAAATATTAGGCTCGCCTCGCAGGCGGGCCTTTTTTGTATTCGCCACTCAAGCTTCGACGTTTAACATGAGGGGATAATAAAAATACACTTAGAATTTTTCCTTACAGGTCAAAGAGCTAAGCCATTGAAACGTGAAATCATCGAACAAGAGAAGGTGAGCAATGAAAGTTCAGCTTATTCCATCACTGTGTGCACTCAGCGGATTGTTAATCGCCTCTATCGCCTTCGCGCAGGTCGCGTATACGTGGGTAGATGAAAATGGCGTGGTTCACTTTAGCGATACGCCAAACAAAGGAGCAAAAGCGATCGCACTGCCAAACCTTGAAGCCAGCGCACCAGCTCCTGAGGTAGAAAGTACTGAATCGCTCGCACCTCAGACTACGCCATCTACTGCATCACAAAACAAGCCAGATAAAACAACCGAGAAGCCTCTCCCATTACAACTCTCGATGCTGGCTCCCAAGCACAACGAGACCATCCGCAGCAATCGAGGCATCATCAATATTCAATTAGAAACCAATCGCAAGCTTGGTATCGGTGAGCAATTGCAATTGTTACTCGATGGAAAACCTTATGGTGCACCACAAAACCATATAGTGTGGCAGTTAAACAATATTGACCGAGGCACTCACACACTTGCTGTGCACGCGAAAAGAAGCGGCAAGCTTATTGCATCTACTAGCCCTATAACGGTGCATTTACATAGAGCAAGTGTTAAGCCGACCGTAAAAGGGGCAAAATAGAATATCTGGTGAAAAAAATCACATCACAGCGATGCTTTTCACTTTTTCTTCTAAGATTTATTCGCCATACTTAACGTTCAATTGCACCATTATTGTGCATCGCACAATCTTAAAGCAAAACAAGGACGTAATGTGGATACCAGTCTTCCTAGTGCCATTCTCAACAATATGGTGACAGCAACGCTGATTCTTGATGATGGATTGGCCATCCGTTATGCCAATCCGGCTGCCGAATTGCTGTTTTCTCAAAGCGCCAAACGAATTATTGAACAATCACTTTCTCAATTGATTCAGCATGCGTCGCTGGATCTCGCGCTGCTCACTCAACCGTTGCAAAGTGGCCAAAGCATCACCGACAGTGACGTCACTTTCGTTGTTGATGGCCGCCCTTTAATGCTAGAGGTGACGGTTAGCCCTATCACTTGGCAAAAGCAGTTGATGCTTCTGGTCGAGATGCGCAAAATTGATCAGCAGCGCCGACTCTCTCAAGAACTGAACCAACACGCCCAACAACAAGCAGCGAAGCTGTTAGTCCGAGGGCTTGCACATGAGATTAAAAATCCGCTTGGCGGCTTACGCGGTGCGGCGCAATTGCTAGAAAAAATGCTGCCAGAGCCCTCTCTCACCGAATATACACACATCATCATTGAGCAAGCAGACCGTTTAAGGGCGCTCGTGGATCGATTACTAGGACCGCAAAAGCCAGGTAAGAAGACACAAGAGAATCTGCACCAAATTCTTGAAAAGGTTCGCCAACTGGTTGAATTAGAGTCACAACGCTCAATCATCATTGAACGAGATTATGACCCAAGCTTGCCAGAGATTTTGATGGATACAGACCAAATCGAGCAGGCAATGCTTAATATCGTCAGCAACGCCGCACAAATTCTTAGCCATCAAGAACACGGGAAAATAACCATTCGCACCAGAACGGTGCATCAAGCCAATATTCACGGCAAACGCTGTAAACTCGCTGCTCGTGTCGAAATCACAGACAACGGTCCAGGTATTCCACCGGAACTACAAGACACGCTGTTCTATCCCATGGTCAGTGGCCGCGAGGGAGGAACTGGATTAGGGCTATCTATTTCGCAAAATTTGATCGACCAGCACAATGGAAAAATAGACGTAGAAAGCTGGCCTGGTCACACAACATTTACTATTTATCTGCCGATCTGATTGCGCTAATGGACTTCAAGTCGCGTCAGTTTTTCGGTTTGCTGCAAGGATTACTACATGAGTAAAGGATATGTTTGGGTCGTTGATGACGACAGTTCAATTCGCTGGGTAATGGAGAAAACGCTCTCCTCTGCCAACATCAAATGTGAAACCTATGCCGATGGAGAAAGCGTGTTAATGGCGCTCGAACGCGAAGTGCCGGATGTTCTAGTATCAGACATTCGCATGCCAGGTATTGATGGGTTGGAGCTACTAAAACAAGTACAGCGCGATTACCCAGACCTTCCCGTGATTATCATGACCGCGCACTCAGATTTAGATGCAGCAGTGAATGCGTACCAAAAAGGTGCTTTTGAATATTTACCAAAACCTTTTGATATTGATGAAACTTTAACTCTGGTTGAACGAGCCATTGCACACAGCCACGAAAACAAACGCGAGCAGCTCTCTCCAGAAGACATTCCAGCAGAAACGCCTGAAATTATCGGTGAAGCACCAGCGATGCAAGAGGTGTTTCGCGCCATTGGTCGTCTTTCTCGCTCCTCTATTTCAGTCTTGATTAACGGTGAATCGGGCACGGGTAAAGAACTCGTTGCTCATGCACTGCACCGTCACAGTCCACGTGCTAACAAACCTTTCATTGCGCTCAATATGGCGGCGATTCCCAAAGACTTGATTGAATCAGAACTGTTTGGCCACGAAAAAGGCGCGTTTACGGGGGCAAACAATGTTCGTCAAGGACGATTCGAACAAGCCAATGGCGGCACTCTATTTTTAGACGAAATCGGCGACATGCCATTGGACATTCAAACTCGTTTACTACGCGTTCTAGCTGACGGGCAGTTTTATCGAGTGGGCGGTCACTCTCCGATCAGTGTCGATGTACGAATTGTCGCGGCAACACACCAGAACTTAGAAAAGCTGGTGCAAGAAGGTGACTTCCGTGAGGACCTATTTCATCGCTTAAACGTGATTCGCGTTCAGATCCCGGCACTGCGTGAGCGTAAGCAAGACATTGAAAAGCTTACACAGCATTTTCTTATCCGTGCGGCTGATGAGCTTGGTGTGGAAACAAAAACTCTCCACCCGTCGACTGTAGAGATTCTTAACCGCCTTGATTGGCCTGGCAACGTGCGTCAATTAGAGAATATTTGCCGTTGGTTAACCGTTATGGCCAGTGGTAGCGAGGTGTTACCAAATGACTTGCCAAGCGAACTACTAGAAGAGAAAAAATCCATTTCAGACTCTGCACATGGTAGTTGGCAAGAACAATTGGCGGATTGGGCACGGCATTCACTCGCAGCAGGAGATAAAGAACTACTTTCTTACGCTTTACCAGAATTTGAACGCATTTTATTAGAAGCAGCCTTAGAGCACACTAAAGGTCATAAGCAAGATGCCGCTAAAGTATTAGGCTGGGGGCGAAATACACTCACCAGAAAATTAAAAGAATTGTACTGACAATCACTTACGTGGTGCGTTAACAACGAGCGTCGTTTGTCACTCGATATTAATAAAAACATCAGTACAATTGTGGCGCACCACCATCTATGTGATTAGGCGATGTCTACTGCTACGACTCAAATTACACTGCGTACTGCTGTTCTGATTCCATTTGTCATGATCTTCTTACTGGCGATCGGTGTCATTGTCTACGTCCAAAAACAAAGTTACGAAGAAGTGGTCACGGATATCAGTGACAAGCAACTTTCCGTGTTAACCGAAAGTGTCCACGACCACCTCAATAGCTATCTACGTAAGCCTTTTACTGCGGTTATGGCTCTCGCGCACAACGTCAGCTATCACAACCTTTATCGCCCTCACGATACCTCAGACATTCAAAACTACCTGCTAAGTGCATTCAAAAATCTTTACCAATCGATACCGCAGTTGGATGTAATCGCATTTGGTTCAGAAAACGGCGACTTTGCAGGCTTTCGCCGCGAACTTTCCGACGATTACACCTTAATGGTGCAAGATCGCCACACCGATGGTGATCTGGTTATTTATGGAACCAACCATGTGAGTAACAACATTCGAACGGTTATCTCCCAATACGATCCTCGCACTCGCCCATGGTATAAGCCCGTTGCAGAGAGCCAAAACGCCACTTGGTCTGAAATTTATACCAATGCTGATGAACGCCAGGATATTACGCTATCAGCCATGACGCCGGTGTACAAACACGACCAATTTGCTGGTGTTTTGGTGACAGACATTCGTATCAATACATTCAACGAATTCCTGCGCGAGTTAAAATACAACACTAAAGCGTCGGTCTACATCATGGACCCAGATCATCGTTTAATCGCTCACTCAGGCCCGGGAAGCGTCATCTCATGGGGCACAAAATTTTCGGATAAAGGGCAGCGTTTGCTTGCCGCAGAAAACGCAGACCCGATCATCAAAATCAGTGCGAGCCGCGTCCGGTCTTTCGATCTCAACAACACCAAGCAACCTTATACTTTTTCATTTGAACATGATGGCCAACGTATTTTCAGTCGGCTAACCCCGTATCGAGACCAAGATGGCTTAACATGGTTTATTGGCACCTCCATTTCGGAGTCCGAGCTTCTCGGCCTGTTACCGAAAAGCCAGCAAGAGAGCTGGCTCGTTGGCATTATTGTAAGCCTATTTGGGATCGCCATCAGTTGGATCATTTTCAACCGAGTTACCAGACCAATTAACGCAACGGCCGCCGCCGCTCAGCACCTGGCAAATGGGGATTGGGATAGCGGCATGCCAAAGCCTGGTTATGTGTATGAGACAACCGTACTGGTCCATGCTTTTAATGAAATGGCGAACAATCTAAGAGCGTCATTCAAAGCATTGCGTGAACAGTTGGTTTATGACTCTCTGACACGCTTATATAGTCGTCAGGGTTTGGTCGAAATCTGTGAAAATCAGTCTCATCTTTGTCACGGCAGTTTATTTTTACTTGGCATCAACAAATTTAGAGATATCAACGACAGTGTGGGTCATCACAACGGCGACCAGTTGTTGGTCAGCATCGCTAAAAGGTTAAAACAGCAGTTTCGTGACAACGCATTATTGGCTCGGATTGGTGGTGACGAATTCGCGGTGTTTCTCTCAAATGTCGACACGGAAACCAAAATTAAACAAACCGAGCGTCGATTACAGCAACTCTTTTCCACCCCATTTATGGTGGAAGGCGAGAATGTAGTGATGAAGATTTCACTTGGTATTGTACAAACCCAGCCAAACGAAACCATGCCTTTATGGTTACGCAACGCCAGCATCGCATTAAGTTACGCCAAACAAGACTCACTGACTGGTGTTTGTCACTACAGCCCAGAACTAGCGAGCGCTTCAAAGTTTCGTACACAAATGCTGACCAAGATCCAAACTGGCATTGAAAACCGAGAGTTTATTCCTCATTACCAACCGATTGTGGATCTCGACAGTGGCACAGTGTGTGGCGCCGAAGCACTTGCGCGTTGGCATAGCGACTCAGGTATGGTGTCACCATTAGATTTTATCCCAATCGCGGAAGAAAGCGGCATGATCAAAGCCATCGGCCAACAGATTCTGTTACAAGCTTGTCGCGACACTTACCAAGCGATCGAAAGCAAACAGTGGCCGTCGGACTTCCAACTGCATGTGAATATCTCCGTTAATCAACTATCTTGCCCAAGTTTTGTTGATACGGTGACAAGCGTATTGGATATCACGAAATTACCAGCAAGTAACCTCACACTAGAGATCACAGAATCACGTATCATTGATAGCGCACCGACCACACTAGAAAATATGACTAAACTGCGTGAAATGGGTATTGGTATCGCGATAGATGACTTTGGCACCGGCTACTCATCACTGGGTTACCTCCACTCTCTGCCGTTTACCTGCTTGAAGATTGATCGCACCTTCATCAATCAACTCACACAAGAAAACTTAAACAGTTCAGTCGTCGCTGCCGTCATCAATATCACAGCAGGTCTCAAAACTAATGTCGTCGCGGAAGGTGTCGAGGATAGCAATCAAGCACAATTACTGCGCTCTTTAGGCTGTAATCAGGTGCAAGGCTTCTACTACAGCCGCCCTATGCCACTAGAAGAATGGCCAACACATTTGGTGAACATGAAGTAGAAAAGAGCGAGAATCGTTGATTTCCTAGTCATCCTCTACTGACAATCTACCCAACTGTTATTTATACTTAACTGCAAATCTTACCCATGTATTGTCACAGATGATGTTTGGGCCCTGTTCCAGTTCATAACTATCCGGATCGACAAAATGATAACGAAGAACCTTCCTCTTACTGATTTGCACCGTCACCTCGACGGTAACATTCGTACTAAAACGATTCTTGAGCTAGGCCAAAAGTTTGGCATTGCCCTACCAGCGTACGATATTGAGTCTCTCACTCCTCACGTTCAAATTGTCGAAGCGGAACCCTCTCTTGTTGCTTTCCTTTCTAAGCTCGACTGGGGTGTTGCTGTACTGGGCGATTTAGATGCGTGTCGTCGTGTCGCGTACGAAAACGTAGAAGACGCGCTAAACGCACAAATCGATTACGCAGAGCTGCGTTTCTCTCCTTACTACATGGCGATGAAACACAAACTACCAGTAACGGGGGTTGTTGAAGCCGTCGTGGACGGTGTGCAAGCGGGTATGCGCGATTTTGGCGTGAAAGCCAACCTGATCGGTATCATGAGTCGCACATTTGGCACTGACGCATGTCAACAAGAACTGGACGGCATTCTGAGCCAGAAAGATCACATCGTTGCCGTCGACCTTGCGGGTGACGAGCTAGGCCAACCGGGTGATCGCTTTGTGTCTCACTTCAAGCAAGTACGCGATGCTGGCCTTGGGGTAACGGTCCATGCTGGTGAAGCAGCAGGTGCAGAGAGCATGTGGCAAGCAATCAATGAGCTGGGCGCAACTCGTATCGGTCACGGCGTAAAAGCGATTCACGATCCAAAACTGATGGATTACCTAGCAGAAAACCGCATTGGTATTGAATCTTGCCTGACGTCAAACTACCAAACAAGTACGGTAGAAACGCTAGAAAACCACCCTCTCAAGCAGTTCCTAGAGCATGGCATTCTTGCGTGTCTGAACACTGACGATCCAGCGGTTGAAGGTATCGAACTGCCATACGAATACGAAGTAGCGGCACCAGCCGCTGGTCTGAGCCAAGACCAGATTCGCCAAGCGCAAATTAATGGCCTTGAGATTGCATTCCTTTCAGAAGCAGAAAAAGCGGAACTGAAAGAAAAAGTAAAAGATCGCGCTTAAATCCAGCGAAAACATAAAAAATGCTAGCATCTGCTGGCATTTTTTATATCTTGAATCTGTATCTCTGATTAAATCACACGAGAGAACTGTTGCTGACGTGCCTTCGCTCGTAGGTATTTATCGAAGCTCATACAAATATTACGGATCAGCAAACGACCTCGCAGCGTCACACGAATTTCATTGTCATCCACTTCCACCAGCTCATCGTTGATGAAGGTCTGAAGTAGCTGTAAGTCTTCTTTAAAGTACTGATCAAACTTCACTTTAAACTCAGACTCAATGGCTTTCTTGTCTAACTTGAAGTTACAAATCAGCTGCTTAATCACTTCACGACGGAGCAAATCATCGGAGTCCAGAGAGACCCCTTTCCATAGAGCGTGACGAAGTTCGTTGACTTGAGCGTAGTATTTCTTCAGCTCTTTCTGGTTTTGCGCGTACGCATCGCCGATCATCGAGATTGCAGAAACACCAAAGCCAACCAAGTCACATTCACCTTGTGTGGTGTAGCCTTGGAAATTGCGATGCAAAATACCTTCGCGCTGGGCAACAGCAAGTTCATCGTCCGGCAAAGCAAAGTGGTCCATACCGATAAATTGGTAGCCAGCATCAGTCAGTGTCGCGATGGTGTCTTGCAGAATCGCCATCTTCTCTTCTGCCTTTGGCAGGTCTTCGTCTTTAATCTTACGCTGCGCTGCAAATAACTGTGGCATGTGCGCGTAGTTAAACACGGATAGACGGCCCGGCTGCATCTCTAGCACTTGTTCTAGAGTCTTGGCAAAAGATTCTTTGGTCTGCTTCGGTAAACCGTAAATTAAATCTAGGTTCGTCGAACGAAAGCCTAACTCTTTTGCGCGCGCAACCATCGCAACGATGAACTCTTCATCTTGCTCACGATTCACCAGCTTTTGCACTTCTTTGTTGAAGTCCTGAACACCGATGCTCAAGCGATTGAAGCCTTCACTACGCAGATGATCCAGCATGGTCAGCTCTATTTCACGCGGGTCAACCTCGATACTGATTTCAGCATCGCTGCTAAAAGTAAACTCTTGGCGTAGCAGGCTCATTACACGCGTGATTTGCTTTTCAGAGAGAAACGTCGGTGTACCACCACCAAAATGCAATTGCGTCACGGTGCGACCCACAAGTAATGCAGCACGTTGACGAATTTCGTGTTCAAGCACGTCGAGGTATTCATCCGCTTTGTGCGAGTGGCGCGTAATGACTTTATTACATCCACAGTAGTAACAAAGCTTGTGACAGAACGGAATGTGTACGTACAGCGATAATGGGCGTTCTGGGTATTGAGTGCATGCCATATCATAATCAGAAATGGTGAACGCTTCATGAAACTCCAGCGCCGTTGGGTACGACGTATAACGAGGCCCGGAATAGTTGTACTTATCCAATACCGCTTGATCCCAGACGATTTGCTGTTTCGATTCAGTGTGTTGATTCGACATGGTGGTACTTTCCGTTAAATGCTAGGGCAACGAAAGCCGTCACCCGATATTCAGAGCCGCTATTTTGCCATACGACGATGACAAGCGTGGCAACGCCGACTGGCTTTTTAAGTATAAAACTAAAGAAGTGCTAGCGTGATCACGATACCCCCATTAGCCATAAGGAGACTATTGGAGGTCGCGCTTAAATCATCTGAATATTGATTTGATTATTCAGTGGCTGGACGTTTTTCTGCAACACTTTGAGCTCCTCAATAATCGCATCAGTGAGGCGGCTTTCCGCTTTATGACGCGTCAAGTTCTGTTGCATACGCTCTTTCTTGGCAAGTTGTTGGCGTTCTTCGCCACGCGCCATATCTTTCACGATGTGGTAAAGCTCAGAAATCGCAGGGTACGTTTTATCGAAATCAACGCGGTCTTCACCTTGTACATAATCCATGATGTTATACACACGGATACTGATTTCAGATAAATCGCACTGGCCTTGAATGCCCGCCTGACACAAGGTATGCACATTCTCAAAAATGTTGGCGTTACGTTTGTCTATCGCCAATTTTTGATGCTTCAGCTGCAATTCCTTTTGCTTTTTCAATTGAAGCAGAAGGTAACCTGCATAAGAAGCGAGTGCGATGATAATCACAACACCAGCAATAGCTAATAAGGTTACATTCATAGCTTAATTATCCTTTATAGTCGTCGAAATTAATGTCGTCGAAATCTGCCAGCAAGTCATCATCGTTGCGCGTGCTTTTCTCAGCAGGTGCAGTGAAGTCTTCCTCTTCTTCAGGTTCCAACAAACCTAGTTGGTCCATTAGCTTCTCAATGCGATCGAGTTTCTCATCGACGAATTTCTGTAGACCTGTGCCCAGGTTTTCACCCGCTTCAATACGGTCTAGCAACACGTTCAATTGCGCGTCATTTTCTAGCATCTCTAGTTCTTGCTCTGCCGACAAACGACGCTCTTGCTTCGTCATTTTCTTCGCAGGTTCAACAATCAGAGGTATTTTCTTTTTGCTGCCTAAGCGCGGGTCGCGATTTTGTGCAGCAGCTTGCTTTTTCTGCTCGTTAACTTCTGAGTTACGGTTACCCGTTTTCAGACCTTTACGCTTTTTAGCACGCTTGCGTAAGCGGCCTTCCACATCAGATTCTGTACGGTTACGAGTTACAACAAACTCAGGTGCACCAGCGGCACCCGGTTTTCTAGATTTTTTACTACGGCTCATTACTGGGGTTTCCTCAGTAAAATTACATCATTACCAATAAATTCGAGTTCGAGCTTATCCCGCTCTGCTAGGAACTGGAACGTGTCACGACTAAAGAACACTACGTGAGTGAGATCGTTCTTATAATGCCATGATTTGAAAGCCTCCACGTCGATGACCATTTTCGTCATCAGGCCTATCCAGCCCCCTGGCTTAACTAAATTCAACCATTGCTTCCACACCAAATCTGGGTGGTAGAGGTGCTCTATCACCTCTGTTGCTGTCATGAAGTCGTACGTTTTTTCTAAAACCGACGTATCAGGGTGGTAGTAGAGATCGTACAACGCCATGTTGTGCCCCGCCTCTTCCAGCATCAAGGAGAGCGTTGGGCCAGGACCACAACCAAAGTCGATACCATTTGATTGTGGAGAAATTCGCTCAGTGATCGGGTCAGCAATACGCGACAAAAAGCGTCGGTAACCCAAATCATCGGGGTTGTTCTCATGCAAATCATAGTGAGCTTTTTCGCTTTCCGCATCCAAACGTTGGTCTGGATTTACGAATACCAAGCTGCACTGCTCACATTGAAGATATTCACGACGCTTATCTTCAAAATAATGGTGAGTGCGCTGATTTTGGCATAAAGGACAGGTATGCATGCTGACTTCCTCAAACAGGGATGCGAAACATACCAGAAAGTGAACTCGGATTGGAGTGTTGTTGAGTATTTTTTCAGCAATTTTTGTTAAAAAACTTTGTTTACAACCTATAAAGCTAAAGTAAGTGCTGTAATCTCAATTCAAGTTACGACTGAGCAAGTCAACGGATATAAAAAAAGCGACAGTCAGACTGTCGCTTTCTAAGTGCCATCAATTGGCGAAACTGTGTTGCACACATTTGGTGCACCAATGATCCCTTTGTTTTTAGAGCTTTCCCTGCCAAAAAGAGTTGTTTTTCATCTTCCTGATGAGTTTTGGCTATCCGTTTACTTCCTGTCTACTGAGCAACTTCCTGTGCCTGATCCGTTTCACTGTCTTAACCGTCAGACGAGATGACCATCCTTATCTGATAGGCTCCCTACCTATCTAAATCCCTTTCTAAATCACCAAGCATCCGAGCTACATCCTTGGAGACCTAAACCGTGGTCTTAAATCCTTACATTCACTCCCTGTGAACGACTTCTACTTTACGCCATCCCGTTATGCTCACAAGTAATGGGTTGAAAAAATAATCCGCCTATTTTTCTAAAAAATCAAAATTATCATTTAATCAAAAACTTAAAAACACTAACAAGAAAAAGCCAACATCAAGTATGGCAAATGTCTC
This sequence comes from Vibrio sp. Y176, assembly GCF_033438945.1. Classification (NCBI taxonomy): domain Bacteria; kingdom Pseudomonadati; phylum Pseudomonadota; class Gammaproteobacteria; order Vibrionales; family Vibrionaceae; genus Vibrio; species Vibrio sp. Y176. The sequence continues at coordinate 436,943 of NZ_JAWOQS010000004.1, forward strand.
ACAAACTGCCGAGCCAACTATCGCTTTCGTATCCAAACTCGACTGTGATATCTGTCACGAACAAAAATGCCCTAGTGGATTCACTAGGGCATTTTTGTACAAGTTGCTCGAACGATGTAGGGACATCTACCCAACCAGCTCAAGATGCAGGTTCTTGAGCGATTTAGGTATATTAGTGCAGACCGCCAACGTATTTAGACAGCACTTCGATATCTTCGTCTGTCATTTTCTTCGCGATGTCGCGCATCATGGCATTCATATCATTACCACGGTCGCCATCACGGAATTTTTCTAGCTGAGCTTTGATGTAGTCAGCATGCTGACCAGAAATTTTCGGGAAACCTGAAAGCTCAGTACCATTGCCACGAGGACCATGACATGCAATACATGCGGTTAGGCCACGCTCGGCATCACCAGCGGTATAAAGCGTTTTGCCTTTTGCTACTACATCTTCAGGTGTTGAGTTTTCTGAAACTGGTAGCGAAGCGTAGTAAGCAGATAGGTCTGCGATATCTTCATCGCTCAGTGGCATTGCCATACCACTCATTACAGGATCGTAACGACCTTGTTTACCACCACTTGTCATGCCTAGCTTAAGTTCTTTTAACTGCTTCTCAAGATACTTAGCGTGTTGGCCTGCGAGTTTCGGGTACGTTGTTATTGCACTGTTGCCATCTGCTCCGTGACAGGCGACACAGGTTTGTGATTTTGCTTTACCAGCCTCAATATTACCTTGGGCCCATACTGAGCAACTGGCTAAAAGACTCAAAATTAGCGCTAATTTCTTCATGACATTCCATTATAATTATCAAGCTTCCAGTACCACGGAATGTGAACATACCGCGTACACTCATGGTACAATAGGCGACCTTATGCCGAGCACGGTTATTTTACACATTTTCACAAAAAAGTAATCAATCGACTACACAAAGTCGAGATGGAGTTAACAGTGAGCGTAAAAATTCATTACCAAAATACGCATTTCATCACCAGCGCACCCGATATTCGTCACCTGCCGGAAGACGAAGGTGTCGAAATTGCGTTTGCAGGACGCTCAAACGCTGGTAAATCGAGTGCACTTAACCGTCTAACTAATCAAAAAAGCTTAGCCAAGACATCAAAGACACCTGGTCGTACGCAATTAATCAACCTTTTCAAAGTAGAAGAAGGTTGTCACATTGTCGATCTACCTGGATACGGTTTTGCTCAAGTACCGGTAGAAATGAAAAACAAATGGCAGAAATCTTTGGGTGAATACCTACAGAAACGCGAGTGCCTAAAAGGCTTAGTGGTTCTAATGGACATTCGTCATCCAATGAAAGATCTCGACCAACAAATGATTTTCTGGGCCATCGATAGCCACATTCCTGTGCAGGTTTTGCTAACCAAAGCAGATAAACTAAAAAGTGGTGCACGCAAACAAACTCTACTGAAAGTTCGTAAGCAAGTAGAAACTTTCGGTGGTGACGTTTCTGTTGATGTGTTCTCCTCACTTAAAGGATTAGGTGTCGATCAGCTACGTGCAAAACTGGATACCTGGTTTGCACCAGCACTAGCACACCTGATAGAAGAAGACGAACAAGAGATACCAGCGAGCGATGAAGAATAATTAACAATATTTGTTAAATTTCTTCGACACGGCCCTGCCATTTGGTGGGGCTTTTGTTTATCTGAACTAAATAACAGGCAATAAAAATCCCCGCCTTCCTGGCAGGGATAACGGGAGAGAAAAATTGGTAATTATTGTTATGTGACGAAGCATTGCTGAACTGAGATTCGATTTCAATAGGTTAAAAAGCGCTCTTGTTTCCTGTGTATCACCAAACATTCACTCCAAAAACACCCAATAGCGTTACAATTCAGACAGTTAAGCCAAGCAAAGCTTCAAAAAGATGTAACTTAGTTTCTTTCAAGAAAAAATAATAGTGTGACTGGCGTAAATTTACAGGATGAATAACGCAATAAATTTGAAGGAAAAATCGAGATTTTGCAGTGACTTAGAAAGGTCAAAAAAGAAGGTTTCTGAAGGTTTGCTTTAAGCTACTGATCCAAAAGAATAATTTTCTTTTGCCCAATAAAAAACGCCCCAGTCAAAAACTGACTGGGGCGGCTGAATCAGCCTAATCCAATAACGTGAAACAAAAGGTCTGAAAGATAGAACATCTTACCTCTGTACCCTACGAGTATTAATGTACAACAATTGGTCAGAATTGCAAAGAATTTTTGTAGTTTTTTTTCATGAATTTTTTATTAAGCAACATCAAAGTTAACTTTGCTCTAGCTTTTTTAATCTCAAAAAAAAGCCAGCGTTTGTGCGCTGGCTCATAATTAATTGGTTATTTTGGTCTAAAAGTGACTAATGAGCTTGATCCCAGTTATCACCATGACCTGCTTCTGCAACCAACGGTACTTTTAGCTCTGCTGCAGATTCCATCAATTTCTGTACTTTACTTTCAATTTCGGACAATGATGACTCTTCAACTTCAAAGACCAATTCATCGTGTACTTGCATTAATAACTTCACACGACCATTGCCTTCTTCCTGAATCCACTGATCAACCAACAGCATCGCTTTCTTAATGATGTCCGCAGCCGTACCTTGCATTGGTGCGTTGATTGCCGCACGTTCAGCAGCTTTACGACGCATCCCGTTGCGTGATTTGATTTCTGGTAAATGCAAACGTCGACCAAAAATCGTTTCAACATACCCTTTATCTGCTGCCGTGCTGCGTGTGTCTTCCATGTACTGCATCACGCCTGGGTAACGTTCAAAGTATGTATCCATGTACGCTTGAGCCTCACCACGAGGAATGCCTAATTGCTTCGCCAAACCAAACGCACTCATGCCGTAAATAAGACCGAAATTAACCGCTTTCGCACGACGACGTTGCTCACTTGAAACGTCTTCAATAGAAACACCCATGATTTCTGCTGCGGTTGCCGCGTGGATATCTTTGCCATCACGGAATGCATCCAATAACGCTTGGTCACCAGAAAGGTGCGCCATGATGCGAAGTTCGATTTGCGAGTAGTCGACCGCTAAGATTTTATGCCCTGATGGCGCGACAAACGCTTGACGAATACGACGGCCAGCTTCGTTACGAATTGGAATGTTCTGTAAGTTCGGATCAGTAGAAGATAGACGACCCGTTGCAGTCACTGCTTGGTGGTAAGAAGTATGCACGCGCCCCGTTGATGGGTTGATCATCTTCGGCAGTTTGTCGGTGTAAGTTGATTTTAGCTTCGCCAAACCACGGTATTCCAAAATCAGTTTTGGTAGTGGGTAGTCTAGCGCGAGTTCTTGCAGAACTTCTTCATTCGTCGATGGTGTGCCTGATGGCGTTTTCTTCACAACCGGTAAACCCATTTTTTCAAATAGGATGGCTTGTAATTGCTTTGGCGAGTTCATGTTAAACTCTTGCTCTGCAATTTCGTACGCTTTCTTTTCAAGCTCATCAAGGCGAGCGGTAATCTCGACCGACTGCGCACTCAGCTTCATTTCATCGATAAAGACCCCAGTGCGTTCAATGCGCGAAAGAACTGGCACCAACGGCATTTCAATCTCTTCGTAAACTGTCTTCAGGCTTTCATCCTGCTCGATATTAGCAAACAAGCGATTGTGCAGACGAAGGGTCACATCCGCATCTTCTGCCGCGTATGGCGATGCTTGTTCCAGTTCGATTTGGTTAAACGTAAGCTGATTTTTGCCTTTACCTGCAATTTGCTCAAAAGAAATGCAGCTGTGCTGTAGGAAGCGAAGCGCCAAGCTGTCCATATCGTGTTTACCGCCGACACTGTTGTAGATATACGATTCCAACATCGTGTCGTGCTTGATACCTTTTAGCTCAATGTCGTAACGAGCGAGTACAGACGCATCATACTTTAAGTTTTGACCGACTTTTGCTTTCGCTGCATCTTCAAGAATTGGCTTCAGCTGTTCTAGTACCCAATCACGATCAAGCTGTTCAGGCGCATCTAAATAGTCATGTGCAACTGGCACATAAGCCGCAATACCTTCATCGACAGCGAATGACAAACCAACTAGATTCGCTAGCATGTAATCTAGGTTATCGGTCTCCGTATCAAATGCAAACAGCTCAGCCGTTTGAAGTTTATCTAGCCAAGCATTGAAGGTTTCTTTATCCAGAATTGTTTCATATTGGCTGCGATCGATTGTTACCGAAGAAGTTTCCATCTCGGCTTGAGAAGAAGAAGCTTGTGAAGATCCTGCAAGCTCTACGGCCTCCACAGATCCAGAACCGCCTTCAAGTAGTTCATTCAACCAAGATTTAAACGTCAGTTGGCCATATAGCTTCACTAATTCGTCTTTATTTGGTTCCGCTTTCAGCAATGATTCTGGCGTTTCCTCAAGCTCAACATCCAATTTTATGGTCGCTAGCTCATACGAAAGCATGGCATTTTCTTTGTTGTCGATGAGCTTTTTCGCCATGGTTTTAGAACCACGGAAACCAAGCCCTGCAATATCATCGAGGTTTTCATACAACTTCGTCAGACCACCAATGCCTTGCAGTAGTGCGGTCGCTGTTTTATCACCGACACCCGGTACACCAGGAATGTTATCTACTTTATCGCCCATCAGTGCTAAGTAGTCGATGATCAACTCAGGTGGAATGCCAAACTTTTCAACCACACCTTCACGATCCATTACGACGTTCGTCATGGTGTTGATCAAGGTAATGTTATCATCCACTAGCTGCGCCATGTCTTTATCACCAGTACTGATCAATACAGGCATGCCCTTTTGTGATGCTTGGTATGCTAACGTACCGATGACGTCATCCGCCTCGACGCCAGGAACACAGATCAGCGGCAAACCCATTGCACGAATAACATTGTGTAATGGTTCAATTTGACAACGCAGGTCATCCGGCATTGGCGGACGATTCGCTTTGTATTCTGCATACATATCATCACGAAAGGTTTTTCCCTTTGCATCGAAAACCACCGCGATGCGCTCAGACGCAAACTGACGCATCATGCTGCGTAACATGTTCACGACGCCGTAAACGGCATTAGTTGGAATTTCACCATTGCTCATGGTGCCCGGGTAGGCGTGAAAAGCGCGATATAGGTAAGAAGAGCCGTCGATAAGGATCAACGGATTTTCAGGAATACTTGCCATAATTGTCTGTATCCAATTCAGTACTTGAGAGATCTGCCTAGGATGCCATGACTGCTGATCCGAATCTATCTTGTTCGCTCGATCTAGGTCGCGTAAATTTTTCCGACTTTATTCACGAAAACACCACCTCCTGTGGATAACTCTGTTTATAGAAATTATCCACTGGTTATCCAATAACAAAAAACACAAGAAAACACCAACTCAAATCATTGATTTATAGTAATAAATTCGCATAACGGCGAGAAGATCAACGATCCTAAAATGATCATCGCATGTGGAAAAGATATTAATAGTGACGTCAAATAGAAATCGTAGAAAAGAAAAAAGCGACCCGAATGGGGTCGCCTAGCAGAAGTGGTAAAGCAAATTCTGTAAATAGAGCAGCTTAACCAAGAAGCTATAAATTACACTGGAAGCAATGTGAGCAATGTCGTGTCAAAAAGAATTCGTGCAAGTTCTCGGAAAAATGTTTCATCACTTCTCAACTTTCAGTTAATTAACTTCTGTTAATAAGTCACTCAACGTCCTTGTGAACTTTCCTCATTCCCTAAGACAGTTTTAATAATAATGATTCTCATTTCGTAGTCAACAGTTAAATGAGAAAAAATCTCATTTATTTTCACATTGCTTTAATGAAATGCACTCGAGACTCTCGAAGATTTACTTTTTCTTCAAACTTTTCAATGATATAGCCATTTCTCAATAACAAGCGAAGCATAGCCGGAAACTGGTTTCGAGATTTCACTTTTAATGTGTTGTAGCCTTGTTCTGCCACCCAATCCTCTTGAGCTTCCAAAAGCAGCTGTGCCACGCCTTCATTTCGAGCTTCAGGGACAACACCACCTAACCAGCTATAGAAAACACCATCCTCTAATTCGTAACCTATTTTGAAGCCGACAATCGTGCCATTTTTTTCTGCAACGAGGATTAAACTGTTTTTCTCTTCTAAACGTTGAGTCATGGAGTCTACCGTTTCTCCTTTCGAAAACTCGGTAACACGCGCCACAACTTGAAGTGCTTCTTCCAATGTGCCTTCACGAATCAGCATTGTCATTGTTCTCTTCTCCAAAATAAAAATACCCAAGCACCTTGGATTGTTACTGTTGTAATCCGCCTGAGGTTACTTGGGTATATACAGACGAACAACTCTTGTTGGTCTGGTATTTCTCACTGAGCGATAATTACTCTTCTGTCGCTTCCGGAGTACGATTTAGGTGTTGAGCAGTTTGTGCATTCTCTTCTGCCAACCACTCAGCAACGTCTTTCGCAAAGTACGTTAAGATGCCATCTGCACCTGCACGTTTGAAGCACAATAGTGATTCCATCACAATTTCACGCTCTTTGAGCCAGCCATTCATGATCGCCGCTTTATGCATCGCGTACTCGCCAGAGACTTGATAAGCAAATGTCGGTACTTGAAGTTCAGTTTTTACTCGGCGAACTACATCTAAGTATGGCATACCAGGTTTAACCATCACCATGTCCGCACCTTCATTGATGTCTAGCGCCACTTCGTGAATCGCTTCATCAATGTTTGCTGGGTCCATTTGGTAGTTTTTCTTGTTGCCGCCTTTTAGATTTGAAGAAGAGCCAACCGCATCACGGAATGGTCCGTAGTAGTTCGATGCGTACTTAGCCGAGTAAGCCATGATTTGAGTATGAATGTAGCCCGCGTTTTCTAATGCTTCGCGGATCTTACCAATTCGGCCATCCATCATGTCTGAAGGCGCGACTACGTCAGCACCCGCTTCTGCATGAGACAAAGCCTGCTTAACCAATACTTCTGTGGTTTCATCATTCATTACGTAGCCATCTTCATCGATGATGCCGTCTTGGCCATGTGTCGTGAATGGGTCGAGTGCCACGTCTGTGATTACACCAATTTGAGGAATGTGTTCTTTAAGCGCTCGTACTGCTCGCTGAACCAAACCTTCTGGGTTGTAGGCTTCAGTAGCACATAAGCTTTTAGCGTCTTGGTTTACGACAGGGAAAAGCGCGATTGCTGGAACGCCTAGATTTGCAAGGTATTGTGCTTCTTCTAGCATTAAATCAATCGACAAACGCTCTACACCCGGCATGGACTCCACGCTCTCACGACGATCTTTACCCATAAGAATGAACATTGGGTAAATCAGATCATTAACAGAAAGTTGGTTCTCAGCCATCAAACGACGACTAAAATCGTGCTTACGTAAACGACGCATACGGCGTGCAGGGAATGGACCTTGAATTGATACAGACACCATTTTCTCCTTGTCTGGACGGTTATGATGATCAAATCATCTGGTGAACAAAATCATATCACTCTTGATGCATGTTGCGAGTGACAATCTGGAAAAAGGTAATGAAAAAAACTGAAAATGACCCAGCACTCACACTCAAGTATACTTCGAATACGAAACCAACCATGAAGCACAGAGAGTAACGATGATCGATACCCACGCGCACATCTATGCTAGCGAATTTGATAACGACCGCGATGAAGTAGTACAACGCGCCTTAACGCAAGGCATTAATAAAATCCTGTTGCCAAACATCGATCTGGACTCAATTGAGCCCATGCTAAAAACCGAAGCGGCATATCCTGACGTATGCCACTCAATGATGGGGCTGCACCCTTGTTATGTGGACAGCAATGTTGAACAAACGTTGGAGATCATCCGCGGTTGGTTTGAGAAACACAAGTTTATTGCGGTGGGCGAAATTGGTATCGACCTATATTGGGATAAAACCTATCGTGCTGAGCAAGAAATGGCGTTCGTAGCTCAACTTAACTGGGCAAAAGAGATGGATTTACCAGTCGTTATCCACACTCGTGATTCGATTGAAGAAACACTCACTTTGCTACGACAAGAGCAAGATGGTCGTCTGCGTGGTGTATTCCACTGTTTTGGAGGCAGCTTAGAAGAAGCACAAGCAATCAATGAGCTAGGCTTCCACTTAGGCTTGGGTGGCGTATCAACCTTTAAGAATGGCGGGATGGATAAAGTCATTCCACATTTGGATATGCAGTGGGTCATTTTAGAAACCGACTGTCCATATTTAGCGCCGGTGCCACACCGTGGTAAACGTAATGAACCAGCCTACACTTCTCTCGTTGCACAACGTGTTGCCGACTTGCGTGATGTCGACATCGCAACCATCGATGCCATAACGACTGAGAATGCCAAAAAGCTGTTTAATATTTAATTCACGAGAATTGAAAAAAGCGACGAAATCAACGTCGCTTTTTTATCACCTAAACTATTGAATGAACGATTCAACCCGTTGAAATAGTAGAACAATCCATACAAAATTATTGATAAACATAATAATTAACTAGCAACTCTACTTACTTCTCATATCGTCACTTTACTTCGTCCGCTTTGCAAAACTGTCGACAACTCGACACATTATTTTTCTATACTGATTTACGCCCATTAATTAGCACAAATGTAAAACAGCATGAATATGGAAGTTGAAGTGTGTACACATGGTGCTTACTTACAACGCGTACCGCGCAGTTTTTTTCAAAAGCTGCTGGGCATCAAGGAAGTATACGTATGCACAAAATGTGGTTACGTCATGAAAGTTAAGTAATTAGCCCAAGAAAAAACCAACCGCAAAAAAAGCGGCTCAATTGAGCCGCTTTTCACATCTAGATTAGCCTTATTCTTCGGTTTCCGCTTCTACTTCTTCGCTTCGACGAGTATAAAAACGCGCGAAGAACAAACCGACTTCAAACAGTAAACACATCGGAATAGCGAGTAAGGTTTGCGAGATCATGTCTGGTGGCGTTAACACCATACCTACGACAAACGCAGCCACTATAATATAAGGACGTTTCTGTCTTAAATCTTCTGGTGTAGTGGCCCCAGTCCAACACAACAAAATAATCGCAACAGGCACCTCAAATGCGATACCAAACGCCATAAATAGCGCCAGCACAAAGTCGAGATAACTCGAGATATCAGTTGCAAACTCTACTCCACCAAGAGAGATGGCGGTAAAGAAGCCAAACACCAATGGAAATACCACGAAGTAGGCAAATGCAACTCCACAGTAGAACAATAGCGAACTAGAGAATAGCAGTGGCATGATCAATCGACGTTCATGCTTGTACAAACCTGGCGCTACAAATGCCCACACTTGATACAAGATAAACGGCACCGCAATAAATACCGAAGCAATTAACGTCAGCTTAAGTGGCGTAAAAAAAGGTGACGCTACATCCGTAGCAATCATGGTCGCGCCTTCAGGTAGACGTTCTACTAAAGGTGCGGAAACAAACTCGTAAATGTGGTTAGAGAAATAAATTAGTCCAACAAACACGACCAACACTGCGAGGATTGAACGCAGTAGTCGGTTGCGAAGCTCCAACAAATGACTAATTAAAGGTTGTGTCTGCTCGACGGTAGACATGGCAAACCTCTTATTAAAAACCAGATCAAAAAGGAGCTACCAATCACTAGTAGCTCCTCCTAATGAGACTATTCGGCTTTCTTATCTGCCGCTGTAACCTTGCTCTCTTGCGCTTTCTCTACCTTTTCTGCTGCTGGCTCTGTTTTTACAGGCTCAGCCTCTGAATCGATGTTCTTTGCGTAAGGACGATTTACAGATTGCGCTGCCTTCTTCAACTCTTCAACTGAAGATTTCAACTCAGGGGACAAATCATCCATCCCCATTTGTTCTGCTTTGCGCAAGTTTTCTTGCAGCTCTTGGACTTTCAGCTCGTGTGACAATTCGTCTTTGACGCTATTTGCCATACTCTTAGCGGCACCGATAAAGCGAGACACGCTGCGAATAGCATGAGGCAAACGCTCCGGCCCAAGAACGACCAGACCAACAACAGATATTAATACCAGTTCCCAAAAACCGATATCAAACACGTTTTACGCCTGCTCTTTGTCTTTTTTCGTTTCAGGAGCAGCTTCTTTTTTCTGCTGCTCTTCTAGACTTTTTGGTTCGAAGTCTGCGTCTTTGTCATTTTTCGCAGGTTCATCTTCGCTCATCGCTTTTTTGAAGCCCTTAACGGCACCACCCAGATCGCCACCGATACCGCGTAGTTTCTTTGTTCCGAATAGCAATACAACAATTACAGCAATGATTAGAAGTTGCCAAACACTGATACCACCCATTCTCTTTACCTCGGGTCTTTAAACAAACAAAAATATTTCAAGAGTTTAACGTCTATTGACGATAAGCTCGCCAACTAAGCAGCCAAAATGTGACACCTGCGATACCGCAGGCCAACGAAAGCTGCTCAAAAGCATCGTTCACCAATATTGCCGAGCATACGACTAAAGTCGCGCCAACGCCAAACAAAAACTTTCCTGTCGCCTGCTGGCGCTTGCTCTGGCGATACCCTTGATAAAGCTGATCCATACGTTGATTCATCGCTTTACCTTGTTTCAGGCTATCGTAAAGTAGCTCTGGCAGTTCAGGTAATTTCTCTGCCCAAAATGGTGCGCGGTCTTTAATCGCATTCACTAGAGCTTGCGGCCCAACTTGATTCATCATCCATTCTTCCAGGAATGGTTTTGCGGTCTCCCACAAATCAAGTTGAGGATATAGCTGCCTACCAAGCCCTTCCACGTACAACAGCGTTTTTTGCAACAGTACAAGTTGTGGCTGAACCTCCATATTGAATCGACGTGCCGTGTTGAACAAATTCAACAACACATGACCAAAGGAGATTTCGCACAATGGCTTAGCAAAAATAGGCTCACACACAATGCGAATCGCGAACTCAAACTCATCGACATTGGTATCCGCAGGCACCCACCCTGAATCCACATGTAACTCCGCCACTCGGCGGTAGTCACGATTGAAAAACGCCAGGAAGTTTTCCGCCAGATAACGCTTGTCTTCGCTATTAAGTGTACCAACGATTCCGCAATCTAGCCCTATCCACATTGGGTTCTCTGGATGTTCGGGTTTGACGAACACATTACCCGGATGCATATCGGCATGGAAAAAGCTGTCTCGGAACACCTGAGTGAAGAACACACTCACACCGCGTTCCGCGAGCAATTTCATATTGGTGCCATTTGCTTTCAAGCCTTCAATATCAGAGACTTGAATGCCATATATTCGCTCAGAAACCATGACAGTTTCATTACTGAAGTCGGGAAAAACTTCAGGAACATATAATTCTTCGCTGCCTTCAAAGTTGCGGCGCAACTGAATGGCATTCGCCGCCTCACGTCGCAAGTCGAGTTCATCAAGCAGGGTTTTCTCGTATTCACGCACGACTTCAACTGGTTTTAAACGACGTGCTTCAGGCATCGCTCCGGCGACTATACGCGCCATTCGGTGCATCAGTTTTAGATCTGAATCAATGACTGGGCGAATATCTGGGCGGATAACCTTTAATACCACTTCTTGGTTAGTGTCTTTTATGCGCGCAGTATGTACCTGAGCAATCGACGCAGACGCCAGTGGTTTGATATCAAACTCGGTAAACCATTTTTCTAACGGACCACCTAATGCTTGCTCCATCTGCTTTTTTGCCAACTCGCCATCAAAAGGCGCGACTTGGTCTTGAAGTAAAGCTAGGGGATCAGCGATATGCGGAGGAAATAAGTCACGGCGCGTCGACATCATCTGACCGAACTTAATCCAAACCGGCCCCAGCTCTTGCAGTGCTAAACGCAGACGTTCACCGAGTGGTTTTTCTGGGTGCTTGTTCTTAATCCAAAACAAGCTTTTGCGCAGTAAAAGCGGCGCTTTGGTCAGTTGGTGATCGGGAAGCAGCTCATCTAAGCCGTATTCCAGTTGTACTTTGGCGATGTGGTATAAGCGCTTTAGTTCTGCTGGCGTCATGGTTTCTCCAATGCAGGCTTATCTGCATCCAGCTTATTCAGCAAAGCCGTTAAACGAGCTTCAATGCGAGAAGCCTGGCTGCGAACCTCATCAACTTGGTCGCAGAAATAGGCCACTTCTAACGGAGCGGGAGCCAGTTTCCATTCTTCAGTCACTACTTGCGCAAGATGACGCTGGTGTTTTTCTGCTTGAGACGCAAGAAAGTTGCCGATGTTTTTTGAACCTTGCACAAAGGTATGTGCGGCGACATCGCCAGTCACGCGAGACAACCACTCTTCAACATCTGGTTTGCAATCCACCATCAACTGAGAGAATTTCTGCGCCAATTGAATATCGCCTTCGAGTTCAAGTTTATCTTGTTTAATAAGACGAGTGATGTTGGCCTGATCGCGCAGCTCTGGTAACACACTCAAGTTGAGCGATAGATAGCAGTTAGGCTGCCCTTCGTAATGACCAAGCACATCAATTTGCTGACTAAAAACGAATGTCAGTGTTTTATTGATCTCTTTCAGGTGAACTTGAATAACTTGACCTTTTAGACGCGCTAAACGACGGCCCAATGCAGGGTCGTCTTTGATCAGTGTATTCAGTGACGTTTCAATCACAGCGGTGATAAGTGGTTCAAATGGCATGCCGTTAACCCTTAGAATTTATAACCGCGATGCAAAGCCACAATACCACCAGTTAAGTTGTAGTATTTGGTGTTTTCAAAACCTGCGTCTTGCATCATGCCTTCCAGCGTTTCTTGGTCTGGATGCATACGGATTGACTCCGCTAGGTAGCGGTAACTCTCTGAGTCATTCGCAACTAGCTCACCGATTCTCGGCAACAAGTGGAATGAATATGCGTCGTATACTTTCGATAACGGCTCTAGCACTGGTTTTGAAAATTCCAACACCAATAGACGGCCGCCTGGCTTCAGTACGCGGAACATTGAACGAAGCGCTTTGTCTTTGTCTGTCACATTACGCAAACAAAAACTGATGGTGATAACATCAAAATAATCATCAGGGAACGGCAGTTCTTCTGCGTTGGCTTGAACGTAATGCACGTTACCCACAATACCGTTGTCACGCAGTTTATCGCGACCAACGTTAAGCATTGAGTTATTGATATCGGCAAGGATGACATGGCCTTCATCGCCAACAATGCGCGAGAATTTCGCCGTCAAATCCCCCGTACCACCACCTAGGTCAAGAATACGCTGGCCAGGGCGAGCGCCACTACAATCGATAGTGAAGCGCTTCCAAAGGCGGTGAATACCACCTGACATCAGGTCATTCATGATGTCGTATTTTGTTGCCACGGAGTGGAATACTTCGGCAACCTTAGTCACTTTTTCGTCTTTTGCCACTGTAGAGAAACCAAAGTGAGTGGTTTCATTCTCTAACGCTGTATTGGATTGCAAACTTGTGTCCGTCATTCTAATTCCTCTTAGGCAGCGCTTTCCTCTACGGGGCGTTTGTTGACAAATAAAATCGCCCACTGCACTGCGGGCGATTAGTTTACTTTATCCTCAGCCGGATGTCTTTCTACTAACGGGTCATTTTCTGAAAATGCATCACTCTGCGCTAACTGCGCGAGGTCGGAAGAAATCGGTCGTTTAATTTCAACTCCCAAGTGTTTAAAGCTTTCGGCTTGGCGAATCACATTTCCGCGCCCTGTGGCAAGCTTGTTCATCGCACCTTGATAGCTTTGATTCGCCTTATCCAGCGCACCACCGAGCCCCTCCATGTCGTCTACAAACAATCGTAATTTGTCGTAGAGTTTTGTCGCACGCTGCGCAATCATTTTGGCGTTTTCATTTTGGCGTTCATTACGCCATAGATTATCAATGGTGCGCAGTGCCACCAGCAACGTTGTTGGGCTCACCAAAATGATGTTTTGCTCCATCGCGTCTTTAATCAAGCTCGGATCGGCTTGAATCGCGACTTGGAACGCCGGCTCAACCGGAATAAACATAAGTACATAGTCCAAACTCTGAATACCTTTGAGTTTGTGGTAGTCCTTCATGCTTAACCCTTTGATATGTGCACGTAGAGCAGCTAAGTGCGCATTCAAAGCCTGATCGCGCTCAGCATCAGTTTCGGCGTTGAAGTAGCGCTCATAGGCAACCAGCGCCATTTTAGAATCCACAACCACTTGTTTGTTTTGTGGGAGATGAACAATGACATCAGGTTGGTAACGCTTCCCTGCTTCATTTTGTAAGTTCACCTGAGTCTGATATTCGTGTCCTTCACGCAAGCCAGATTCGGCAAGTACCCTAGCGAGCACCACTTCGCCCCAGTTACCTTGCTGTTTGTTGTCACCTTTCAACGCTTGGGTCAAATTAACCGCTTCGCGCGTCATTTGCTCATTCAAACGTTGCAGGTTTTTCAGCTCATGCACTAAGGTATGGCGCTCTTTAGCTTCTTGGCTAAAGCTGTCATTAACGTGCTTTTTGAACCCTTCTAACTGTTCTCTAAGCGGTGACAACAAGCCTTCTAAACTCTGACGGTTTTGCAAATCGACCTTCGCGGTTTTTTCTTCAAACAGTTGGTTAGCCAAGTGCTCAAATTGCTGTTTCAGGCGCGCTTCCGCTTGCTCTAGAATTTGCAGTTTTTCGGCATTGGCTTGGTTTATTTGCTCATGGCGAGCTTGCTGCTCACGCAGTTGCGTTTCTAGACGTGATTTGTGTTCACGCATCTGACCAAGCTCATCAAAGTATTGCTGGCGCTCTTGCTTTACGGCCTCGAAGTAACGCAGCTTTTCCATAGCTGCCATCAGCTTTCCATGTGTTTGGCGTACTTCAAACGCGGCTTTATCGCGCTCATCATCTAATTCATCCAACTCTTGCTGGGCATCGGCAAGGCTTTGCTTGACCTGTTCAAGTTGCTGTTGATGAAGCTGTTTTTCTGAAACAAGTTGTTGCTCGAGAAGCTGAGTTTGGGTGATAAAACGCTGTTTCACCCACCAACCGGCAGCGACACCACTAAGCGTGGCAGCACAAAGAGAAGAGAGAATGAGAGATTGGTACTCAAGAATCCATTGCATAATAGCGAGTTAGCCTGTGTTTTGTATCTATAACAATGGTATTTAGACACTGGATAAATGTCCAGTTTGTTGGATGAAAAATCCTCGCATACACTAGGCCTTCCTATAATATTCTTTCTTCCGCTCAAATTATCCAAACCGAGCGGTACATCATCACGCAGAGGCATCATGAACGAGCGTCGCGCCCTAGGATTTGGGCTCTCAGCAGTATTACTTTGGTCTACCGTTGCAACCGCATTTAAACTCACGCTGGCAGAATTTACGCCAATTCAAATGCTATGCATTGCCAGCATCGTCTCTGCGATTGCGCTAACAGTAATCTGTGGTGTGCAAGGTAAATTGGGCCAGTTAAGCGCTACATTTTTCTCAAACCCTTGGTATTACCTACTGCTTGGGTTGATTAACCCTTTGGCGTATTACGTTATTCTGTTCAAAGCATATGACTTGCTGCCCGCATCTCAGGCTCAAGCGATCAACTACAGCTGGGCCATCACCTTAACGTTAATGGCCGCTGTTTTCTTAGGACAAAAGATCCGTGGTAAGGACTGGCTGGCTTGCGGTTTTAGTTATGTCGGCGTGATAGTGATTGCCACACAAGGCAATCTTTTAGGCATGGAATTTGAAAGCCCGTTGGGTGTTGGTCTTGCTCTGCTATCAACGCTGCTGTGGGCCGGTTACTGGATTTTAAATACCAAAAATAAGGCCGACCCTGTGGTTGGCGTTCTGCTCGGCTTTTTGGTCGCTATTCCATTCGCCATTGGTTTAAGTCTTTATGAAGGTGCGAGCTGGCAGGCAATCTCAATTAAAGGCTGGGCAGCGGTGACGTATGTCGGACTGTTTGAAATGGGGATCACTTTCGTTTTGTGGCTGAGCGCACTCAAATCAACGCAAAACACCGCGCGTATCAGTAATCTGATCTTTGCTTCTCCATTTATCTCACTCATGTTGTTAGCTACCATCATCGGCGAAGAAATTCATCCTTCAACCTTGATTGGCCTGGTATTGATCATCAGTGGCTTAGTCATTCAGCAAGTCTCATGGGGCAAGAAAACCAAAGCGGTAAACGCTTCTTAATCACCTATCAAAAGCCCTAAAAAACGATGCAATAAGTTGGATAAAAAAGAGATATAGATAACATTTTAATGATAGAAAGCACTTTACGCTGCTAGGATTTAGCTACGCGTTGGATACGATACTCACAAAGCCCAATAGCTTACGCTAGATTCTAATATAATTACCTTTGGGCGATTTAGGACTCGTTATTAATTATGTTTCGCTTCGCTATTCCTTCGCCTTTGATGGCAGACTGGCAACACGTTCTGCGACAATGCTGTGATGTAACTCAAGCTCAGGGACAGCTTTATACTCTGAGCGATACTCAGCAGTGGCTATCGACTGAGGTGTCCACCTCAACCCAAAATCATCGTGCTATCATCGATGTGATAACGCAAGTTGTCGATCACTTTACGCCGACAGATTTTACAGCTAGCCATACCCCCTTTGAAGAGCAAACCTTGAGCATTGGACCGATTTGGCTACCTAATGGCGAATTGCTTGCCGTACTGACACTGACTCACCCTAATGATCAATCAACGGTTGTTTCGGCATGGCTAAGCGCAATCGCGGGGCGGATCAGCTTTGATATCAACTTGCACTGGCAGCAAGAACAAACGCGACATCAAAGCGCGGAAATAAAGCCAACACCAACACTACAAGAGTTTATCGACTGCCTTGAAGACCACGTGTGGATAAAAGGCATGGATGGCCTTTATTCGATGACCAACCGAAGCGTAGAAAACGCGTGGCAAAAAACCAACAGTGAAATCATTGGAAAAGACGATTTTGCCCTGTTTAGCCATGAACGTGCGGAAAAATTCATTGATGCCGATAAATTGGTGGTTGCCACTGGCACGCAAAATATTGTTGAAGAATGCCGTCAAATTGATGAAAACAATAACCCCACTTGGCTAGAAACCATTAAGTCTCCTGTCCGTGATCATGCGGGAAACTTAATCGGCATTCTGGGGATGACACGTAACATCACCCGCCGAAAAATGGTAGAAACGCAGCTCTCCTTAGCGTCCCAAATTTTCAACAATTCGCAAGAAGGCATGGTCATTACAGACCGCAATGCCAACATCATTGATGTAAACACGGCTTTTACCCAAATTACAGGTTACCGCTCTGAAGAGGTGATAGGAAAAAACCCACGAATTCTGCGCTCAGGTCATCATGATCAAGGTTTCTATCAACAGTTGTGGCATCAACTCGAAAACAAAGGCCAATGGAAAGGCGAATTCATCAACAGAAAGAAAGATGGCAGCATTTATCCGCAATTAGCGACCATTAGCGCCGTAATGGACGATAAAAACCACCTTATTAACTACATTTGTGTGTTTGAAGATATCTCTGTGCGTAAGGCACACGAAGAAAAGCTGCAACGCATGGCTTTTTACGATCCATTAACCAATCTACCTAATCGAACCCATTTACTCAGCTTACTTGAGCAACACATCGAAACCGGACACAAAAACCAGCAGACGTTTGCCACCCTATTCTTAGATATCGACCATTTCAAACACATCAACGATAGCATGGGCCATTTCTGTGGTGACCAATTGCTGTCTAAGTTAGCGATTCGTCTGCAAGATGTGCTTCACCTCACTGCGCATGTGGCTCGCATTGGCGGCGATGAATTTGTGATTATTTTGCCAGACATCCATAGTGATGTTGCCTTACTGGAAACCGTCGGCGATATTCTAAGCGTATTCCAGCAACCATTCGACTTGGCAAATCACGACTCACTTCGTGTCTCGACCAGTATTGGTATTGCCTTGTACCCAAGAGACGGTCAAGACAGTGAAACCTTACTGAAAAACGCAGACACCGCGATGTACTTAGCGAAGAAAAATGGACGCAACGGCTACGCGTTTTACTCACCGGATTTGACCGATAAATCCGTATCCCATGTACGCATTCAATCCGCTTTGCATCAAGCAATAGAAAAACAACAACTCCGGTTAGAATTCCAACCGCAATACAATTTGGAACAAAATACGATTGTCGGCGTGGAAGCTTTATTACGCTGGCAGCATCCAGAGTTTGGCCTTGTACCACCAGCAGACTTTATTCCAATTGCAGAAAAAACAGGGCTGATTCAAAGCATTGGTGAGTGGGTGTTACAACAAGCTTGTTTGCAAGGTAATGCTTGGCTGGACCAAGGCATCGAGTTTGGCAAAATCGCCGTCAATGTTTCTGCGTTGCAGCTTCAGCAGTCAAATTTCATTCAGCGATTAAGTACTATCCTCGATAACACCGGATACCCTGCCCAACGGTTAGATTTGGAGATCACAGAGAGCTTTTTACTGATCGACCCTCAGCAAGCCATTGCATCGTTAAATCAATTAAGAGAACTGGGTATTGAGATTTCTCTGGATGACTTTGGAACTGGCTATTCGTCTTTGTCTTACTTGAAAGGTTTGCCAATCAACAAACTGAAAATTGACCGCTCATTTGTCAGTGATGTCCCAAGTAATAGCGACAGCAACGCGATTGTGAATGCCATTATTGCCATGGGAAAAACGCTGTCGTTGAAAGTCGTCGCGGAAGGGATAGAAACTCGGGAACAAGCCGATTATTTATTCGAAAAAGGCTGTATTTATGGTCAGGGATATTTATTTAGTCAGCCAGTGAGCGCTGAAAAACTGTTTCGTTGAACCAGCTTGCTCCTCAAGTCACTCTCGCGGTGCCACGTCCGCGGAGGTGATTTGCTTTGCTTGATTTTGGGTTGATTGGCACAACTCTAGGCGATCAACCAAAATATTGATACAAACCAGTAACGGCACACCGATCAATAGTCCCATTCCGCCCCAAAGCCAACCCCAAAAAACAAGCCAAACAAAAATCACTAATGGGTTTAAATTAAACCTTTTCCCCAATAGTGTTGGTGTAACAAACTGACTTTCAATCAAATTGAGCAGTAAATAGATAGACACAACCGTCAGCATAAAACTGACCGACTCCAACTGAAGATAAGCAACAAAGCCAAAGCTCACCATGGATATGACAGGGCCGAGGTACGGCGCAAAATTCATCACGCCTGCAAATGCGCCCCATAGAAATGGATCTTCAAGGCCTAGAACAAAAAACACGGCCCCGACACTCAACCCCAGCCCAGCATTCACTAAAGTGATGGTGCCAATGTATCGAGATAGATCTTTCTGTAGCGCTTTGACCAACTCAATCGCTTGGCGCTGTTTGGCGAACCCATGTAAGTAAGACACTGACTTTCGAAATAAGCTTCGTCCATGATTGAGCATAAAGTAAACCATAAACAGCACGATCATCGCTTGTGTCAAAATCGTCGGCGTAGTGGTCGCGAGCGTTTTTACCAAAGAAAATACGGTGTTGTTCCCGACCTCATCCATACTCATATCATTGGCGATATTCAATGGAGTATTAAGGTGATCAGCCGAAGCTTTAGTAACTTCGCTTACTTCTTGCGACACATTTTTCACGATACTGGGCAGCTCAGACCACCATTGCTTGGCGGGCTCCGACATGGCGGCGAGACCAATAATTGAGGCGCCAACGAGGAATGACAGCGTCAACACGACGGTAATAGCACGTGGTAAACCTTTGTCTTCAAGATAATTAATGAAAGGGCTGCACAGCAGAGAAATAAAGGTGCTAAGCACAATAGGTAACAATATTGGCTTGGCAAAATACAGCCCTGGGACGAGTAACAGGACGAGAAGCGTTGCACCAATCGCAGTGTTGGCAGGAATGTTCAATTTCGCTGTCATAATAAGCTCAGAATCGGTAAGAAAATTTTGCGGTGAAATCCGCTATTAGAGTGGTTCGCCCTCTGTCGTCGCAGCGTTGCTTACTTGTGTTGCTGCATTTCCATTTTGCTCCGCATCTGACTCATCCAGAGAAGCTGCCGCGACCGGCTTTGTGAGCGAATCGGTAATATCAGACACGCTGCTAACCAATAGCCCCATTGACGAAATAGAAGAAGTCAGTCGAGACAATCGACCTGCTTTTGCTGCGGTAACGGCAACGACAGCACTAATGCCTAATGTCGTCCAAGGGTTTTCTCTCACAAACTTCTTGGTGGTAAACGTGAACATTTCCATCGACAAACAACATTGCTCTAGAGATGCTTTACCTTCCATCCGCTTGATCCGCATGGCTCGATTGAGCTTTTGTAGCGAGCGCATCCCACCCCTCCTGTAATTGTTCTGTCGTATTTTTGAATCCAAGAAATCCAACTAAACGCTTCTGCCACCAGGCTAAAGCAAATAATGCCAAGCCTAATGATGTGATAAATACACCCACGGCAACATATACGTTGGCAGTTAACTGATAAGCCACCACCCCAGAGGCAAGGCACAAACTGAATACGAACAATACCGACAATAGGGTAAAAACAACGGTACACAGCAAAATCTGACGCACTGCGGACACGTTAACTTTCATCTCCAAGAGGAACAAATCCAACGTTGAACCTGACCATGCTTCTAGCGATTTCGTCAGTTGGTCCAATTGCGCAAGAATGCTGCTCAAACCATTAATGGTTTGTTGGATATCCTGTTCTTCTGCCCCATCAGGGGCTCGGCCGCTGTCTGAAGCCGCCGAGCCTGATTGCTGATTGGTAACTTGCCCTGAGTTATTCATGTGAAGCCTCGCCTTTCTGTTGTGTGGCTTAATCCTTGGTGACCACTATTATTTGATCAGCTTCGAAACCGCCCAACCAGCAAGGAAGGCACAACCTATGCTCAGCAATGGGCGCTCCTTGATTACATTTTCTGCCGACTTAGTCGCCTGCTGAACTTGCTGCGCACCTACATCCAGCTTCTCTTTGGCTTGGTCTTTCATCGCGCCAACGGCTTCCGTCGTGGCTTGCTCCGCTAAGTGATATGCTTCTTCTAACTGCTCTTGAGGTTTTACTGTGCTTTCTTTTGTAGTAGCCATAACTAGCCTCCATTAATGAGTTGAATAGTGAATCAAGTGAAACAATGTTTGACCTCACTTACTCCCTACAAAGCCATATCCATGCCAGAATTTTAAGTTATTGTTTTTTATTGATTTTATTTTTATTTCGATAAAAAGCCGTATCTGTACGTGTAATTCTTTCCAGGCTTTCCCCGCCATTCTTGTAATTTTTTCTTAGCGCCTTACCGACTGTTAGCAAGTTATTGCAAAACAAGATATTAAGTCACTGATTAATAAGACTTAAAGTTCATTGGCATACAACCTGCAACTGAAGACGAAACATCGTGTTTGTATTCCATACGCTCAAACACCCCTATCACCAGTAAATAAGGAGTGGCATATGAAAAATGAAAACATCGCCTCAATCATTGAGCTTATCGAAAGCGGAAATGAAATTTACAACAAGGCCATCGAGAACATCGACAACACTTCTTTGAATAATGTGTTGGTAGAACTGCTCAGAGTACGTGAGCGTGCAGTCATTGAGCTCACTCCCTACTCTCTAGCAAGTAACAATGAAGAATCTGCCGACGACACTCCGGTTTCCTACACCATCAAGGCACGTGAGGTCTACAGCGACGTGATGAAGGAAGTGTCCTCTGACAAAGAGTCTATGTATTTAGAACAGCTTGAAGGTGTCGAAAGCAAGGTACTCAAAGAGATTGAGAATTTGATTACTTCCCACCCAGAGCAGGCGGATAACTCGGTTCTGCTGAAAGTTCGTAGCGATATAAAAATCTGCAAAGAAAAACTCAGCAGCATCAGCCTTATTAGCTAAAACTTGGTGGTCGCCTTTGCAATAAAGCTCGGTATTGATCAACGAAATGGCCAACTTGCTTTGGCCATTTCTGACAAGCCCACAGGCGCATTAACATAACCATCACGAGAAATGTCCCACGACAATAGTCATAAATAAAGAGGTCACTATGACATTGGATAACAATCGAGTAAGGGAGCTACTCGTAAAAATGACACACCATCGCCAAACGTGTTTGCCTCTCGTTAACCCGCAATCACATATGACACTCGCAAGAGCGGCATATCGATTCGTGAAAATAGAAAAAGTGATGATCAAAAAGATGGCGAAGCTGTTTTTCGACCAAGATGGTGAACAATTCATTGCAGAAAATGCCACCGAATACGGCGTTGCCGAGCTAGGTAATTACAAAGAAATGCATTTTATGAATAAATTACTGTTAGATGATTTAAAAGCCCTGCTTAGAGCCATTGACGACACCAACTTAACCGCACTTGTTTCTTATTGGTTAGCTGCTTTACAAGTTGAAAACGATGAAATTGAAAAGCACTTGCCTCAGGGTGAGTAATTATACTCGCCCTTCTTTCTTCACTTTGTTTAACCCTCATCCCCAATCAACCTAGTAAAAGGGGCAGATAGAAAAAAGCCGCTGCATCTACGCAGCGACCTTAATAGCCTTTTTACGACGCACACCAAATCATCAAACAACACAGAAAAAGCGCCATGTAGAATACGAAGCAAATGGCGCGTTATCCGCGGATTATCTGTGTTAAAGCGAAGCTGATTTACGTCTCTGGCTTGGAACAAATACGTTCAATGACTTTGGACGCAGCTTGATTGCTAGTTGCTCATCAGAATACAGTTCACCATCAATCACATACTCAATCGGTT
Source organism: Vibrio sp. Y176 (assembly GCF_033438945.1). Taxonomy (NCBI): domain Bacteria; kingdom Pseudomonadati; phylum Pseudomonadota; class Gammaproteobacteria; order Vibrionales; family Vibrionaceae; genus Vibrio; species Vibrio sp. Y176. The sequence continues at coordinate 459,568 of NZ_JAWOQS010000004.1, forward strand.
TATTCGCAGAAATAGTGACGCTCTGAGCCGTCGCGTATTGAAAATGTGTCGATTCTTCCTGTGCACCTACGCTCGTTAATGTCAGATCCGACAAGGCGATAAGACGTCCGCCTAAAGACTCGGTGTTATCTAAATATGTGATATGCAGCTTGCCATCATCAGGCTGCGGCGCATCACCACCTTGGGCAAGCAACGTACTAAATGGAGCGATATTCGCAACGACAAAACTATGGACTTCAAGCGTTTGTGTATTATTGTCGTGGTTTCCATCTTCAGTTGGAGCGTCTAACGAAACGGTTAAAGCTTGCGTTTCTTCCGCCACTACAGCATTAAAAAAGCCAGTGAGGTAAGCGAGTTGTCCAAAAACATTTTTCTCTTCTCGCTGAGCGTGCTCGATCATCTTCTGTTCTAGCCCAATACCTAAGACCAATAAAATAAGCCGCTGATTGCAGTCCGCAGTATCAATACGTTGGCAGTGTCCGCCAAGCAACGCTTCACACGCTTTTTCGACCGGTGAGAATTTGGCGCCAACGCCATAGAGCACATGACATAACGCATTGGCAGTTCCGAGCGGAACAATACCGAGTTTTAGGTCGGTATCCACCAATTGGCTCGCCACCTCTGTTACTGTGCCATCGCCACCAGCTACGATGATTTGCTTAGCTCCACTTTCTTTTGCCTGTTGTGTTAGCTGCTCGGCGCTGAGGTTTGTGGTGGTTTGATGAATACTCAAGCGATATTTTTTGGTTAGCTCACGAATCAAGTGCTGTTCGTTTTCCTCCCATTTGCCGCCACCTGAAACAGGGTTAACCACCATCCAAGTGGATTGATCCAGCCCCAGTACGCCTTTTTCACTGATCGCTCGTAACGTCCTAATCTGTAATTTATTTAATCTCGCGGTACTACGTACGTCATTGATTTTTTTCATCACAGATTCAACCGTCAGTGACGGGTCTTTGCTCAGTAAATACGCCGCCACAACAAACACTGAACGACCACGCCCTAACGCACAATGCACAACCACAGCCCGCGAGCACGAGATTTGAGTATCAATCCAGTTAATCGCATGGCGAAGGCGCTCTAGCGTTGGGGCTTTGTGGTCGAGTACCGGAATCGAAAGGTAATGAAACTGCTTGTCGGTCATCGCACTTTCAAGGCCTGCAAATTCTGCGGTGACATCGACAATACAAGAGATCTCATTGGATTCGAGAAAATCTAAGTCACTCTGAAACAAACGGCGAGATAGGTATAAATTGTCGCTGACTTTTTGGATTGGAGGCACAGTATCACGCCGTCTTTCCCAGGCGTTATACGCTCTAGCCCCCAATAAAAATGGAATGAATGCCCAGCGAATCCACCTGACAATCTTGCCATCTTGGTTTTTTCTAAAAATAGAGGGAATGTCGAATACGTAGGCTACGCTGACCAACGCTAAAGAAAGAGATATCCACAAGAACAGCAGACTAACGATAATTTGAGGCGTATAGATAGCGGCCAATAAACTGATCAGAGCGCCAAGAATATAATATTTGATGATAAACATTCGCTCTCCTTGCCTTCAACGAGTGAACTTTTTAGTGGAAGTTAGAATACGCGGGGGATTGAGTTTGGATACATGAACTTGAGTAAACGCCTTGATTGAGTGCCTTCCCGTGCCGAAATGGCACGAAAAGGTCCAACACTCTACCTAGCTTGCCATCTCTTCAACATAACCATCCGCTAGTTTCATTTTCTGCTTATCGGTCATTACCTTACCGGCTAACTGGAAGAAACGCTGCTCTTCTTCCTCAAGATGGTGCAACACTTTGTGACGCAAGGTTTTCATTAGGTTGAGCCACGCTGGCGAGCTCATATCGGTTGCATCAAGCTGTGCAATCACTTTATCAATTTCATGATGCTCTGCGATGCCATGGCGAGTGAGATCAATGGTCTTATCGCTATCTATTAAAGGCGCGTAGAAAAATCGCTCTTCTGCCGCTGCGTGCTGTTCGAGTTCCTCTTTAAGGTTGTGGTAAAACTCTTCACGAGCGGGGGAATCTCCAGACGTTTCCATCAGAGCATCGAGTAAAAGGCGCTGCTTTTCATGACTCTCTTTCAGTACATCAAATATGTTTTTCATCTTTGACTCCTTATCTGATTGTAAACAATTGGGACAAAAGGAAGGGCGGTTATTGACCGCCCCTCTCTTACATAGCTATGCGTAAAAAACCTAACCTGATTCGGCTAACAGTCTTGGTCTTCAGCGTTTAGATTTTCTTTAATGTTTTCACATTCATCTTCAATCGCATTTTGGGTTTCTTCGGCGGCTTCATCTATCTTTTTGCCGGCCTGTTCCATTGGCCCTTCTTCACTACAAGCTGCCAACGCAAACACCAAACCGAATACTGCGGCGATACGGTAAATAAATGACGTAAGTCGCATGGAATCTCCTATCTATTTACGTTTTTTCTTCCCAGCAGAACAATCACTATTGATACAATTAATGACAATAGGAATAGGTAAAATATCACTTGCGCGATAGAGGCAGCAGCTCCTGCAATACCGGTAAAGCCTAATAGTGCAGAAATTAGTGCCAGTGCCAGAAAAATAAACATCCAACGAACCATAGTGTTACCTCCTAATAAAAGTGGGTTAAATCACTCGGCTCGCTATTATTGAACCACTTCTAGCTTATCAATCACCTTATTTACGTCATTGGTGTTATTTGCAATTGAAATTGCAAGATCATGCTCCGCATCTGAATTAACTTTACCTGCCAACGTTACCGTTTTGCGTTCTGTCGTTACATCAATATCCGTACCACTCACATTGGTATCCATTAGTAGGCGCGTTTTAACTATAGTCGTGATTTTAGAATCGGTCAGTGTAGCTAAAGCTTCTGAATCAGTTTCTTTCTTGCCTTCATTCACTACTGACAATTCGTTGTTTACTTTTTTCACACCATCAAGACCAGTAACAAGCTCTTCGGCAAGAGATTTTTCAAGATCATTGTTTACCGAACCAGAAAGGGTAACGACCTGATTCTCAACATCGGTATTGATATCAAAAGAGTTGAGATTGCTGTTTAGCAGTAGTGTGGTTTCAGCTTTACCATCTAGCCAAGCGTCCATGGATTCTTTTTCCCATTTATCACTCGCTAAGACTGCTGTAGATGAAGTAGCAAGAACTGACGTAAGTACAATTTTAGCTGCGATGTTATTCATGGTAATTCTCCTTTATTGACGTTGCACTTCCCTAGGAGCAAACCATGTGCCAACTTTATAACTCATTGTTTTTAAGTGACTAATAAAGGAAAGAGGTAAAAATTAGATGAGCAATAAAGTATAAGCATGAATTATTTACACGTAAAAAATGTAATTTTTAATCGGTGATAAAGCCTCCGTCACTTGTGCCGAAATAACCTGATAAAACAGAAAGGCTATTTATCCAGAATCAATTAATAGCAAAATTATTATTTTAAAAATAAAAATCTGAACAAAAGGAAATATCTACTGATGGCTCTCACCGATATATATCAAAAAGGGGCTAACAACATAAAAATACCGAACAAATCCTTAAATCTATGCTGACAATATTTTGTCTTGTGAAGTGAGAATAATCCACGTACATTGTTTCTGTCATAGTAAAGAGGACATTTCTATGTCGATGCCAAGCCTGTTTCTAAGAATACAAGATCCATCACTTAAAAATGCCATCGCTTCTTGCCAGGAACTGAACAAATTTCGTCTGCATGACATCGATGCCGCAGACCAATGGATTGAAGATTTCCTACAACTCAAACCGGAAGTTGCGATTGTTGAAGTCGCCCACTTTACTAGTGCAGATTATCAACGTCTTTCTAATATCGAAGACATCTACGATATGGACTTGATCATCATTAGCTCTGGCGCTCCAAACGAGAACTTGGATAAGCTGATGAACTTGGGTGCTATTTTTCACTACAGAAAGCCCGTTGATATTGCCATTCTGACGGACACCCTGAGTGAAGTCAGCCAGTACTATCAACACAAACAAGATCAAGGGCGTAAAGTGTCCACCAGCGATCTTGACCAATTTGGTCTTTTGGTCGGCTCTTCCTCTCCGATGCATCAGCTCTATCGTATGATCAGGCGCGTTGCTAAAACAGAAGCCAACGTCCTTATTGTCGGTGAAAGTGGATCAGGCAAAGAACTGGTGGCGCAGACCATCCACTTAGCGAGTGAGCGTAAACAGCAGCCCTTTATAGCGATTAACTGTGGTGCCATTAGCCCTGAATTGGTTGATAGTGAACTGTTTGGCCATGAGAAAGGCGCTTTTACCGGAGCAAATAAAACTCACCAAGGTGTATTTAAGCAGGCAGAGGGCGGCACCCTATTTTTAGATGAAATCACCGAGATGCCTATCGAGCATCAAGTGAAGCTATTGCGGGTGCTAGAAACCGGAGAGTATCGCCCAGTTGGCAGTAATACAGTTCATATCGCTAATACTCGCATCATTGCTGCTACAAACCGTGATCCTAAAATCGCCATTGAGGAGCAGTTCCTGCGTGAAGATCTGTTTTTCCGCTTATCGCATTTCCCATTAACGATACCGCCACTGCGAGAACGAGGCGGTGATATCGTCGGTCTGGCCAAGCACTTTATTGCGCACCGCAACGCCAATGAGGCAAAAACCAAAACGATTCTTGACTCTGCGATCCAAAAAATCGCTGCACACGACTGGCCAGGTAATGTCCGTGAGCTCAAACACACGATCGAGCGTGCATTTATTTTGGCTGATGACACCATCCGAGATGAACACCTGATCTTCGACACACCACCATTGGAAACAGGCACCAGCATCGAAGACCTTGTTCCGGCGGGCGTTTCGCTAGAAGAGCTAGAAAAAGCCGCCATTCTCAATACCCTTGAAGAGAATCAAGGCAATAAAACGGAATCAGCGCAGGAGTTAGGCATTAGCGTGAAAACGCTCTATAACAAACTCGAAAAGTATCAAGACGAGTAACTCGCTATGGGAATACAAAAAGAGTACTGAATAAAACTCAGTGCTCTTTTTGTATCTTATCTTTTATGCAGTTAGGCTGCGTTTGGTGTTTGATTAAACCCACTGCCCCGCAACAAAACCGCTCGACCAGCACCACTGAAAATTGTAGCCCCCTAGCCAACCAGTCACATCCATCACCTCACCAATAAAATAAAGCCCTTTAATGTCTTTGCATTCCATGGTTTTCGAGGATAAGTGATCAGTATCGACACCGCCGAGTGTCACTTCCGCAGTTCGGTAGCCTTCAGTGCCATTCGGGGCGATATCCCAATGCTCTAGGCGCTCCACAATCGCCGCAAGCTCCTTTTGATTGAACTGTTTTAACGGTTTATCGACTAGCTCTTTACGTTCAATTAAGACTTCAACCAGACGCTTAGGCAGCACTTTGGCAAGCGTATTCTTGAGTGACTGATTTGGATGCTTCTCACGACTGCGTTCTAATAACTCAGCAACATCATCGTTTGGCACAAGATTGATCAACACCTTTTGTCCGGCCCGCCAGAATGAAGAAATCTGTAACACTGCTGGACCAGATAACCCACGATGTGTGAACAACAGGGCTTCTTTGAACATGGTGCCATCTTCAGCCGTAATTTCCGCAGGTACCGCGATACCAGATAACTCAGCAAAGTCTTCTTTGTCTTCTTTATGCAGAGTAAATGGTACAAGACCTGCCGTGGTTGGGATAACTCGAAGACCAAATTGTTCCGCGACTTTATAACCAAATGGTGTCGCTCCCAGTTTTGGCATCGACAAGCCACCTGTTGCGATAACTAAAGACTCACATTCGACAATCTCAGTACCAGCATGCAAACGAAAGCCTTCATCAATTTTTTCAATCGAATGAACATCGCATTGGTAACGCTGCTCGATGTTCGGCATGTCACACTCAGCTAACAACATCTTCACGATATCTTTGGCCGTAAATGCATCGACACAAAACAACTGGCCGTGATCACGCTCTTCGAACTCAATGCCATGTTTACACACCATCGAGATGAAATCCCAGTTAGTGTATTGGGAGAGCGCCGACTTAACAAAGTGCGGGTTTTGACACAAATAGTGATTAGCTGAAACGTCGTAGTTAGTGAAGTTACAACGACCACCGCCCGAGATAAGGATTTTACGTCCTGGCTTTTTAGCATGATCGAGCACCAAAACACGGCGGCCTCGCTTGCCTGCTTCTGCAGCACACATTAAACCTGCTGCGCCTGCGCCAATTACAACAACATCAAATTTCTTACTCATCGGTAGCTCTTAGACTGATTGGTATCGAATCAAAATAAAAAAGGATGTGCACATTGCACATCCTTGCTTTCTAGGCGCGACATTCTACCGACAAATACCGAAAGGGAAAAGCGCTTAAACTCTAAGCGCTCTGTATGTCCGCAAAATCTCAGACAGAACAACTATCTAGATTATTGACTCTTAGAGAATGAAGGCTGCAAGTAGCGTCACGCCGAGCAACGCGGTCGATAGAACAAACAATTCACGCACTCTTTCACACTTACCAGTAAAAATTTCATCGTGGTGATGATGATATTCTTTACTTTTAATGTAGTGATACAACCTCACCTGCTTGGTGACATTTCCATGAGTGGTAAAAAAACCATTACCATCAACTTGCTGATATAACAGCGGATGCGCTTCACGCATGATATAAATTAGAGAACGAAGAGCGGTGAGATACCGGACCATATTAACTCCAGTTACCACCATTAGCGCAAATAAGATTGTGTCTCCACTGATCATCTTTTCCTCCCTACATCTTCAACAATGCTCAAGAGAAAAAGACGATCAACACTTCGTCTTTACCCGCTACTTACAACGTCCCAAAACGCGTTTACGCAGCTGGAGCATCCATGATTGAAGATGAACCTTCTTTCGCCATTTGTGCTAGATCTTTGTCAATGAAGAACAACGCTTTACCGTCTTCACCTACCAGTTCGATCTTATCTAAAATCCCTTTAAACAACTTCTCTTCTTCGTGCTGTTCTGACACGTACCACTGTAGGAAGTTAAACGTTGAGTAGTCTTGGCTAGTAAATGCAACGTGCGCCAGTTTGTTGATTTTTTCCGTGATCATTTGCTCATGTTCAAATGTCTCGCGGAAAACGTCACCTAGGCTCGCAAAGTCATGCTTTGGCGCATCAATAGCGCCTAAGATTGGCATTGAGCCAGTTTCACTCACGTAAGTGAATAGGCGTTGCATGTGCTCCATTTCTTCTACGGCGTGAGCGCGTAAAAATTCAGCCGCACCTTCAAAACCTTTGTCTTCACACCAAGCACTCATTTGTAAGTATAGATTGGATGAGAAAAATTCTAGGTTAATTTGCTCATTCAATTGTTCGACCATAGTTTGAGACAGCATGTTAACTCCTATTATTGTGCATGCAATATACCCAAGTAACCTCGAAATAAATGACGCTGCGAGAATAGCTTGGTCTGGCAGACACGGCGAAGTTTCACTTCAACTCTAGTCAGTAACACTACGCTTATTTCAGCATATCAAAGTCACTTGGGTATAACGCCACTATAACATGATTACTGAGACAAGACTTTGTACCTACGGCACCGATATGAGATCACTTCAGCAAATTTTTTTTGGGGTTGGTGCTAATCTAAAACTATGACCTTACAAGGAGATAGCAATATGAGTTACAAACACATACTTGTGGCAGTCGACCTTTCAGACGACAGTAAAGTGTTGATTAAGAAAGCCGTATCACTGGCTAAACCTCTGGATGCGAAAGTCTCTTTTATTCACATCGACGTGAACTACGCAGAACTCTACACCGGGCTTATCGATATCAATATGGCAGAAGCGCAACATCAAGCAATGGAAGCATCGCGCACACAATTGGCAAACTTCGCAGAATATGCGCAATACCCAATTGCCCATACTTTAGTCGGTAGTGGCGATTTGAGTAATGAGCTGTGCGATACCATTCAAGACTACAGTATCGATTTGGTGGTTTGTGGTCATCACCAAGATTTCTGGAGCAAGATTCTATCTTCGACTCGACAGCTTATTAACTGCTCACCAGTCGATATGCTGGTCGTACCGCTAAAAGACTGATTGGCGCAACGATAAAACTTGGTTAGACTGCGGGCACATTTGTTGTTGATAAAGATTCTCATCCATGGCTTATCTATCCGCAGTTACCCTACTTTGGGCATTCTCATTTAGCCTGATCGGCGTTTACCTCGCCGGTCAGGTTGATTCTTGGTTCTCGGTGTTCATGCGCGTGGCACTGGCGAGCCTGGTTTTCATTCCCTTTTTGAAATTCCGTGGCGTTAGCAAATCCCTGATCGCGAAACTGATGACCGTCGGTGGCTTCCAGCTCGGTTTGATGTATTGCTTCTACTACCAATCTTTTTTGCTCCTTTCCGTGCCAGAAGTATTGCTGTTCACCGTATTCACACCCATTTACGTCACGCTAATCTATGACTTCTTGAAAGGTCGCTTTTCACCTTGGTACTTAGTTACCGCAGCAATAGCCGTATTTGGTGCCGCCTGGATTAAATTTGCAGGCATTAATGAAGATTTCCTACTGGGCTTTTTGGTCGTACAAGGAGCAAACCTCTGCTTTGCCATCGGTCAGGTGGGCTACAAATATATCATGGAGAGTGAACCCGTCGATTTGCCACAACACACCGTGTTTGGCTACTTCTACTTAGGTGCACTTTGTGTAGCAACCGTGGCTTTCGCGCTCATGGGTAACCTCGAAAAACTACCAACCACTACAACGCAATGGGGCATTCTGACATACCTTGGGTTGATTGCTTCTGGTTTTGGTTACTTTGCTTGGAACAAAGGCGCGACTATGGTGAACGCAGGTGCACTGGCAGTAATGAACAATGCATTGGTTCCGGCGGGCTTGATTGTAAACATTGTGATTTGGAACCGCGATGTTGATGTCATGCGACTCGCCATTGGCGGTGCGATCATCATGCTATCCCTATGGATTAACGAAACCTGGGTGAAAAAGCGCGTAGAGATGAGTTACGCCAATAAGTAACGCAGCTAATCCTATAAACATTTCGACAATAAAAAACGCTCTCCGACTGGAGAGCGTTTTTTGTTTGATTAATGCACTTTGGCTTGTGAGATTGCGTTCATCAAAGCATTAGGTGGCGTTGGCAGCAGCACTTCTAGTTTCGCATTGCGCGCTTCAAGCTTGCGCTGACGCTTAAGTAACTTTTGTTGTTTTTTCGCCACTTTTAGCAACTTCTTTTGCTGCTTATAGTGCTTTTTCAGTGCTTTTTTCGCTTTCTTGAGCGATTTTTTATCCGCTAAATCAAACCATACTGGTGCGTCGGCTCTTACTGGCTCCGGAGATTTTTCGGCTTGTTTTTTCTCTTTCACACGCTCAACAACACGCTTCACAATCGCGGCTTTTTCGTTGCTTTGTTTAGTGGTCACTGGAATCGCTTGTGATGGCAGAGCTTCAACCAATAAGCCACATGCTTGTTGCTCACTCAATGGCTTGTCTTGGCATTTTTGTGGAGGAATTGCGGCTGGCTTACAAAGGGTATCTTTGGCCGATGAAGAGCGTGCGCAAGAACGACAAACGAATTTTGGTGCGACAACTAAACGATGGATATCACCAAGTTCTGCCGCGATCTGTTTGCGACTCATTTTACATAAACGTTTAGCCATTCTACTACTCCAGCTTCCCAGTTATCGACCGCATCACAACAAGTGAAATAATAATAATTCTTAGTTAGATATACAGTCAGGGAAGGGAATTAGCAAGAGAAAACTATCAATAGAGACGAGGAAAGAGAGGCTGAGTCACAGCACGACACACCGTACTGTGACAAGAAAAGTTGAGCCGTCAGGAAGTTATGCCATCGATGCTTTAACATAGACATCGAAGCGATTTTTTTTCGTTTCAATCGCCATGGTCGGTTTTTTCTCGTTCAGCCAGTTAGCATAATCTGGGCGTTTAACTACTACACGCTTTGTGGCTAACGCCATGGCTGGTTCTAGTAAGCCATCGGCGTCCAAATCGGCGCCAACCAACGATTGGAAAACGCGCATTTCTTTTTTCACGAGCGCCGACTTCTTTTTATTTTCTGGGTGCGGATACATCGGGTCAAGATACACCACATCTGGCTGGACAAAGTCTTTATCTTGCGCCAATTGTTCCAGCGCATCATGGCTAGAGGCATGGATTAGCGACATGCGCTCAGATACCCAGGTGCCGATTTCTGGGTCTTGTTTCGCTCGATCCAAGCCATCATCTAACAAAGCCGCTACGACTGGATGACGCTCGACCATCTGCACTTTACAACCTAGCGAGGCGAGCACAAACGCATCACGACCAAGACCTGCCGTGCCGTCTAACACGGTTGGCGTTGCCCCTTTGTTCAACCCCGCCGCTTTCGCAATTGCTTGGCCTTTACCACCACCGAACTTGCGACGATGACCTACCGCACCACCAATCAAATCCACAAAGATTGCACCCAGCTTTGGCTCATCCACTTTACGTAGCTCCAAACGCTCGGTGGTTAGCACCAAAGCAAAATCGCTATAGTCAGTGTGTGAAAGCTGCCAACGCGCAGCGAGTTCATCAAGATGAGATTGTTGAGACGGGTTTTCACAGATCAATTGCAGTTGCAAAAGGAGGCTCCAATAAAAATCGAGGTAACTGGCGCTGAGTGTATACCTAAGTTACCTATTAATGCTAGGTTGAGCTTGCTACGCAGAGGTTATACAGCCGTCAGTTGCTCCACTAGCTCAGAAAGCGGCTTAGGATGGCCAATACCGTAGCCTTGGCCGTAGTCCACACCGAGGTCTATCAAATGCTGCATGACCTGGTCATTTTCGACAAACTCCGCCACCGTCACTTTGCCGAGCTGTTTCGCCAAGTCATTGATTGAACGAACCATCACGCGGTCCATTTCATTTACGTTGATATCTTGCACGAAAAGACCATCAATTTTCACGATATCGACAGGAAGTTTCTTTAAGTAACCAAATGAAGACAATCCAGACCCGAAATCATCCAATGCAATCATGCAACCCAAAGCCTTTAGCTTGGTAAACAGCTCAATGGCTTGATCCAGATTACTCATCGCTGCTGTCTCGGTGATTTCTAAGCAGATTTTTTCACACGGCAGAGTCGAACTTTCCAATCGATCCAATAAGAAGTCAATAAACTCTTGATTCCCCATAGATTGACCTGAAAGGTTTATCGAACAGCGACCAAGCTGTTCAACCACCTCAGGACGCTGTTCAAACCACTCTAGCGTTTGAGTAATAACCTGCTTATCAATCCAATGGGCAATGTTGTAGCGCTCGGAAGCAGGGATAAACAGCGCAGGAGAAACATAATCACCGTACCCATTGCGAATACGCACCAAAATCTCAAAATACATTTGAGTCTCGTGCTTTTGTAAGCTTTTTATCGGTTGAGCAAACAGTTCTAAACGTTGATTCGACAATGCCTCATGCACCAAATTGACGCTCTGCATTTCCATCTGACGACGCTGCAACTCTTCGTTATCTAAGCTGAATAGATTATAGCGGTTACGGCCTTGCTCTTTAGCGGCGTGACAAGCAGAGTCTGCTTGAGCGTGCACCATTTGTGGCGTATCAGCGGTATGAACGATGATACGGATACCAATTGAGCAACTGATGAACAGGCGTGTGTCTTCCCAAATAAAGAGGTGTTCGCTTAGTGTCGAGATGATCAGTTTGGCAATATTGATGGCGCCATATTCGTCACAGTCTTTGAGTAACACCGCAAACTCATCGCCTCCCATTCGAGCCAAGATGGAATTGTACGGCAGAACGCCTTCCAGCATACTTGCGCAGAATTGAATCGCCGCATCACCTGCATCATGCCCAACCGTATCATTGAGGACTTTTAGTTGATCTAAGTCGAGGTACAACATGGCGTGGACTCGACGATGGCTGTCCACTTCGCACAGTGCGGTCTTAAGCTCTAGTTCAAAGTGGTTTCTGTTGTAAGTCCCCGTCAGTAAGTCATAGCGAGCTTGGTATTCCAATTTCTCGGAAAGCAGTTTGGTTTCGGTAATATCTTCGCCCACAATCAGCAGTTGCTCAGATTCACTCAGCGGACGAATATTCTCGCGCACCCAAACACGATGACCATTTGCATGACGATACTCGACTTCACGTCGCCAAACACCATGCACTTGCTGGTTGGGTTGCAATAACACTTGGCGAGGGAACAGCACTTTGTCATCAAAATAGAACTCCCTCAGGCGATGTCCGAGCATGTCCATCGGTTTGTAGCCAAGAAGTAGTTGAGCAAATCGATTCACTTCTTGAATTCGGTTATTACTATCAAGCGTCACCATCATCACGGGCTGCTGCTCGTAATAGTTGCGTAGGGTTGACTCACGTTGGTAGAGCTTGTCCTCCATCAATTTACGACTGGTAATATCGCGCGCTTCAAACAAGTATTGCTTATGATTCCCTACTTGCTGAGAAAAAGGCTTGAGCGAAACTTCTAACACCAATGCGCCGTGTTCTTTACTCCAAATTTCAGCTTCAAACGTCGACACTTGATGGTGAGGCGCGTGGAAATACTCCTCAAGCAACGCTTGTGCTTTTTCACTCCAGTTGGGGTGAAACCAAAGTGGTCGGTCTAAGCGCAGTCCTTGGTGATAAAGTAAGGATTGAAGGTGATCGTTGCCCGATTTAAGCACACCGTTGGCATCCAAAATGCCCATATACTGCATGCTCTGATCGAAAATCGATTCTAGAATAGCCTGGCTTTCTCGCGCAGCGCTCTCACTGCGACGCATCCGCTGTAAATAATAACCCATCAGCAAAATGACCACCGACATCACCACAAACAGACTACCAAACAGGCGAATTTCCTTGGCAAAACGTTCAGAAAGCTTCATTGGCTTATTAAAAAATACCGCAGAAACCTCTTGTTCAGCCCCCAATCCCCAACGCGCTACCGCTTGGTAATCGAGCTTTATTTCAGAATCACTTTTTTTCACGGCAGGCAGAGGCTGATCAGGGTTATCCAAAACGAATTCAAGCATCTCTGCACTCTCAATACCATGCCGATAACCACTTTGAATAACCCCTCCAACTGCGCCATGACCCAAACCAATGTCATGCACCATAAACAGCGGCGCGTTTGAGACTTTGTTGACACCAACCCAGTCACGCTCGCTGCCAACCATACCTTGTTTATCTCGGTAATAGGTCCAGAACAAGACGACTTTATCGGAACTCAGTTTTGCGACTTGTTGTTTTAGATCGATGATACTGTCTGGGACAACTTGTACGATTTTGTCTCGATATTGCGGGAACTTGAGGACAAAATTGTCGATTTGATAACGCAACACCTCACCGGTCACCGAGTGGTCACTGACTATGAGAACTTGTGTGTAGTTCGGATGTAAGCGCTCAATAAGAGCGAGATTCGCTTCCAAATCGACATCTTCCATGACTCCGGTTGCATTCAGAGAACGATGTAAAGAAGGATGGTAGTTATTAATGCCGTTAAATATAACTGGGGTGTCTTTGATGATTGGGGCTAAACGCTGCATGAGTTCAAGCGCATTGTTATCGCTCACTAAAATGGCATCGAATCGCTCTTTGCGTAATTTCGTAAGATATAAGGATTTTAGTTGTGCAAAAAACTGCTCACTCTGGTTACGTTTCGAGTCTAGATAGAGCACACGCATGTCCAGCGCTCGATCGCCCAGCTGTTGCTCGATGCCTCGCTGTATGGAGTCCGTCCAGAAAAAACCCTGATGATAGGAGTGCACGACCAACACCTTCGGATCTGAGGCCGTAGCAAACGCGCTCCAACATAGCGCGGCAATAACCAGAAAACGCTGCACATTATCTCCATAGCTCGGAGTTAACCCGCAGTTACTCCTGCCAAACCTTGTGAATCCTATCCGCTATGAGTATAAAAGGGAGGTAAAACTCTATCCCTAACGGAAATCATAGTATGAATGCGAGCCTGCCGAAACTCGACGACCTTGACCGCGCAATATTAAAAACACTGATGGCTGACGCCAGAACGCCCTACGCAGAAATGGCAAAGCAGTTCGATGTCAGCCCTGCCACTATCCATGTGCGTATCGAGAAGATGAAGTCGGCGGACATCATCGAAGGAACGGAGGTGATCATCAATACCAAAAAGCTTGGCTACGATGTGTGCTGCTTTATTGGTATTAACCTCAATGCAGCTCGTGATTACCACTCCGCGTTAGAAAAACTCAACGCGCTCGACGAAGTCGTTGAAGCTTACTACACCACGGGCGCGTATAACATATTCGTCAAATTGATGTGCAAATCGATTGAAGAGCTGCAATTTGTACTGATCGACAAGCTGCAAGCCATTGATGAGGTTCAGTCCACGGAGACATTGATATCGTTGCAGAACCCGATCAACCGCAACGTAAATCCGTAAAATTTTTTATAAAAACTGTACAAAAAAGGCCAACCGAACGGTTGGCCTTGATGTTTTTTGCTCAATTTACGCCGCAATACCCGAGTGGCGCAACAGTGCATCGATTTGTGGCTCGCGGCCACGGAAGCGCTTGAACAGCTCCATTGGCTCTTCACTGCCCCCCATTTCTAGGATGTTGTTCAGGAAGCTTAGACCCGTCTCTTTGTTGAAGATGCCTTCTTCTTCAAAGCGAGAATACGCGTCTGACGACAGCACTTCAGCCCATAGGTAGCTGTAGTAACCCGCACTGTAGCCACCAGCAAAAATATGGCCGAAGCTGTGTGAGAAACGCGCCCACTCAACCGCAGGAACTACCGCGACTTTCTCTTTCACTTTCGCCAGAGTTTCCAGTACACGCGCACCCACTTCTGGGTCATATTCAGTGTGAAGCGTGAAATCGAACAAGCCGAATTCTAGCTGACGCAAAATACCCATCGCAGATTGGAAGTTTTTCGCTGCGAGCATTTTGTCTAGCATCGCTTTCGGTAGCGGCTCACCTGTCTCATAGTGACCAGAAATGAACGCCAGCGCGTCCTCTTCCCAACACCAGTTTTCTAGGAACTGACTTGGTAGCTCAACCGCATCCCAAGGCACGCCATTAATACCTGAAACAGCACCTGTATCAACTTGCGTCAACATGTGGTGGATTCCATGACCAAATTCATGGAATAACGTCACGACTTCATCGTGCGTGAACAGTGCTGGTTTGTCGCCCACTGGACGGTTGAAGTTACACGTTAGATACGCAACCGGCGTTTGTAGCTCGCCAGATAGCGTAACGCGACGACCACGACAATCATCCATCCACGCGCCGCCACGTTTGTGTTCACGAGCGTAGAGATCTAGGTAGAAGCTGCCACGGAGTGTGCCTTCAGCATCAAAGATATCGAAAAAGCGCACGGACTCATGCCAAGTGTCTACGCCTTCGCGCTCAGTAACGGTCATGCCAAACACGCGGTTTAGCACTTCAAACAGACCGCTCACGACTTTTGACTCTGGGAAGTATGGGCGCAGTTCTTCATCCGAAATTTGGAACAGGTGCTGCTTTTGTTTCTCGCTGTAGTAAGCGATATCCCAAACGTTCAGCTCTTCAACACCAAACTCACTTTTCGCAAACTGACGTAACTCTTCGACTTCACGTTCACCTTGCGGTTTCGCTCGTGTCGCTAGGTCATTCAGGAAGCCCAGCACTTGATCCGGCGTTTCAGCCATCTTTGTTGCTAACGACTTTTCACTGTAAGTATTGAAACCTAGCATACGTGAAATTTCATGGCGCAGTTTTAGCTGCTCAGTAATGATTTCTGAGTTATCCCATTTGCCTGCGTTTGGACCTCGATCAGAAGCGCGCGTCACGTACGCTTCGTACACTTCTTTACGCAACTCTTGGTTATCGCAGTACGTCATGACAGGTAGGTAAGATGGGATATCTAGCGTAATGAGGTAACCATCTAACTCTTTTGCTTCTGCGGCAGCTTTCGCTGCTGCCAGCGCCGATTCTGGCATACCTGCTAGGTCTTTCTCGTCCGTGATGTGCTTGGTCCAACCCATGGTGGCATCCAGCACATTGTTAGAGAATTTAGAGCTCAGCTCAGACATACGTTTGCTGATCTCGCCGTAACGGTGCTGCTCATCGGATGGCAAACCAATGCCTGATAACTCGAAATCACGCAGTGCATCAGTGATGGTTTTCTGCTGGGCACGAGTTAACGTTGCAAATTCTTCGCTCGCTTTGATGGTTTTGTACGCTTCGTACAACCCTTTATGCTGACCAACCCAAGTGCCGTACTCTGACAAAATTGGTAGGCAACTTTCGTAAGCTTCACGTAGCTCTTCGCTGTTCACTACCGAGTTCATGTGACCCACTGGCGACCAGATGCGGCTTAAGCGATCATCCGCTTCTTCAATTGGCGCAATCACACTGTCCCAAGTTGGGTGAGCGTTGTCTTGTAGAACTTCATCGATTTTTGCTCGGCAGTCAGCAATCGCTTGCTCAACGGCAGGCTTGATGTGTTCTGGTTTAATTTGAGAAAACGGAGGTAGGTCCGTAAACGTCAGAAGAGGATTAGACATGAATAATTCCTTTTGTGTTTTGACTCTGTGATTGCCTGTCTATTTTGTGTAGATAGGCCAACTCAATGTACAGACGAGCCAGCAACATGGATTGGGGGAGCTCCGTTCCCTTTCTCTATGCCGCGATGACCATCATATAGTCAACCAGCGCTACTCTGTCCTTGAGTCTTGTTATACCTAAATGAAATTGCACACCCTTTTGAGTGCGAGAAACTCACCTAGTTCAATTCGATTACCAATAGTAAGTGTGGGTGACTTAAAGAAATTTCAATAGCGTCCCCTTATCAGAGGAACAGATTTGATTGGAAGTTCTACATCTTTAAGTTACTTGAGTATAATACCGCCATAGAGTGAAAATCACAGACCACACTCAACCAAAGAGTGTTTCGAGAGTTTAATTTGTTAAGTTACCGCCACAGCTTCCACGCTGGCAACCATGCCGACGTGGTCAAACACATCGTTCAAAGCCTCATTCTTGATGCGCTGAAACAAAAAGATAAGCCATTCGTTTATCACGATACCCACTCGGGTGTGGGCCGTTACGATCTGACTCACGAATGGTCTGAAAAAACGGGCGAATACAAACAAGGCATCGCACGTATTTGGGATAACCCAAGCATTCCCGAAGACATCAAAAGCTACATCGATGCCATTAAAGTGCTCAACAATGGCGAGAAGCTGCGTTACTACCCAGGCTCACCACGTGTGGCGCGCGCGCAAATCCGCCCACAAGATCGCATGGTGCTGACCGAGTTGCACCCGGCCGATCACCCATTGTTAGAGCAAGAATTCCATCGTGATCGCCAAGTGAGCATCTTCAAAGAGGACGGGTTCCAACGCCTCAAAGCAAGCTTACCGCCACAAGAACGTCGTGGTTTGGTGCTGATTGACCCACCATACGAGCTCGCGAAAGAGTACCGCGATGTAGTGCGCGCGATTCATCAGAGCCATAAGCGTTGGGCAACCGGTATCTACGCGATTTGGTACCCAGTGGTAAACCGTCACGACATCGAAGATATGATCGAAGGCTTGGAAGCACTGGGCATTCGTAAAATTCTGCAAATCGAGTTAGGTGTTGCACCAGATACCAACGAGCGCGGCATGACGGCATCCGGCATGATTTTGATTAACCCGCCATGGAAACTGGAAAGCCAGATGAAAGAGATTCTGCCATTCCTGCAAGACGCGATCGCACCAGCAACTGGCCACTGGAAAGTGGACTGGATTGTGCCAGAGTAAGCACTTCAGTACTGCTATCTTCAAGCGCAACGATATTCTCGTTGCGCTTTTTT
The DNA here is from genome assembly GCF_033438945.1 of Vibrio sp. Y176. Classification (NCBI taxonomy): domain Bacteria; kingdom Pseudomonadati; phylum Pseudomonadota; class Gammaproteobacteria; order Vibrionales; family Vibrionaceae; genus Vibrio; species Vibrio sp. Y176. The sequence continues at coordinate 477,413 of NZ_JAWOQS010000004.1, forward strand.
ATGCTCTCACCTTCTCCCTCCAATCGTGCTTATTCTTCTTTTTGTGCCTCTCATCGCTATTTGTCATAAGTATTGTCGCTTTTTCCCATTTAGGAATTAGTCGAATTCGATTTATGATAGTGGGATAACGGTGGCATTGAGTTCGGGCAAGGTCATCCCAATCTATCTATGTACCAGATAAAATTTATAAGCTCTTGGAGAAAGTAATGGCGACTCATTTTGACTATATCTGTATCGGTGGCGGCAGTGGCGGCATCGCATCTGCAAACCGTGCGGCGATGTACGGCGCGAAAGTTGCGCTAATCGAAGCTCAAGACCTTGGCGGTACCTGTGTAAACGTAGGTTGTGTACCGAAAAAAGTGATGTGGCATGGCGCGCAAATCGCAGAAGCAATGAACCTGTACGCAGAAGATTACGGTTTTGATGTCGACGTGAAAGGTTTCGACTGGAGCAAACTGGTTGAGAGCCGTCAGGCATACATCGGTCGTATTCACCAATCTTACGATCGCGTTCTTGGCAACAACAAAGTAAACGTGATTAAAGGCTTTGCTAAGTTTGTTGACGAAAAAACTGTCGAAGTAAACGGTGAACACTACACAGCAGATCACATCCTGATCGCGGTTGGTGGTCGTCCTACTATTCCAAACATTCCAGGCGCTGAATACGGCATCGATTCAAACGGCTTCTTCGACCTAGCAGAGCAACCAAAACGCGTTGCGGTTGTGGGTGCTGGCTACATCGCAGTTGAAATTGCTGGCGTACTGCACGCGCTAGGTACAGAAACGCACCTGTTCGTACGTAAAGAGTCACCACTGCGTAGCTTCGATCCAATGATCATCGATACGTTGGTTGAAGTGATGGACGCAGAAGGTCCAAAACTGCACACCCACTCTGTACCAAAAGAAGTGGTAAAAGAAGCCGATGGCAGCCTAACTCTGCACCTAGAAAACGGTGAAAGCCAAAACGTTGACCAACTGATTTGGGCAATCGGTCGTCACCCTGCGACAGACGCAATCAACCTAGCGTCAACCGGCGTGGCAACGAACGAAAAAGGCTACATCAAGGTAGACGAATACCAAGAAACTAACGTGAAAGGCATCTACTGTGTGGGTGACATCATGGAAGGCGGTATCGAACTAACACCAGTAGCAGTGAAAGCGGGTCGTCAACTTTCTGAGCGTCTTTTCAACAACAAACCAAACGCGAAGATGGACTACGATTTGGTACCAACTGTGGTATTTAGCCACCCACCAATCGGCACTATCGGTCTAACAACGCAAGAAGCAGAAGAGAAGTACGGCAAAGACAACATCAAAGTCTACACATCTGGCTTTACTGCGATGTACACCGCTGTTACTAAGCACCGTCAACCATGTAAGATGAAGCTTGTATGTGCGGGCGAAGAAGAAACGGTTGTTGGCCTACACGGCATCGGCTTCACGGTAGATGAAATGATCCAAGGCTTCGGCGTAGCAATGAAGATGGGCGCAACCAAAGCAGACTTCGACTCTGTTGTGGCTATCCACCCAACGGGCTCAGAAGAGTTCGTTACCATGAGGGGTTAGTGTAGGAAAAGTATCTTACACACATAAATAAATCTGGAAAACAATCCTTCACTGACTATGCTGGATGTATAGTCAGTGGTTTTCTAGGTGAATTTATGTACCTCATACAATCAAACAATGTCTATAAACAGACAGAATTATCAGTCAGTGATAATATCTGCCAATGCTCCCCTATTAAGGGAAGTATTGGCTCATTACCTACACTGTTTAATCAGGACGGTTCGTTCAATCACGAAGCTAATAGTTACCTCTTCTATCAGAAAACCATCAAAGCAGCTAAAGACCTTTCACCATGCTCTCAAGCATTACTGGCTTACTACCAATTCCTTGAAGATAAACAGTTAGCGTGGAATAAATTCCCTCCTGTCAAAAGACTGAAACCAACCTATCTTTTCCGTTCTTATCTGCTAAAGAAAATTAAGAGCGGTGACTTAGCACACAGTACAGCAAGCGTGCGAATGAATCAGATTGTTAACTACTACAAGTGGTTAATGCATGATGGTTACTTGAAAATAAATAACGAAAAAGAAGCCCCATTTAAGATGGAGTTTGTATCGGTTCAAAGCACGAGAATACTGGCACACATAACTCCAACGTTTACCGTTGAAACGAGCGACTTGCGAATAAAAATACCTAAGGATGCAAGTAGTAAGAACATTCGACCTTTATCTCCACTCAGTCAAGAGTCACTGAATATTCTGACAAAGCACCTTCCTAGCACATCCGAAGAATTACGCTTGCAGGTGTTAATTTCTATTGATACTGGAATGCGGATACAAGAAATTGCCACGCTCTCCCTAAATGCTCTTGATACCGCAACACCACTAGCTGAAAGTGAGCATCGTTGCGAGATAATTCTATCGCCTCAATCGACAGGTGTTCAGACTAAATACTTAAAGCAAAGACGTGTAGAAATCTCATCAGAGTTATTGACCACACTGAATGAATACCGTACCTCTGAACGTAGAATTAAACGGGTAAACAAACTCAATGCCAAATTAGAATTATTGCCCAAGAATGCGTCTTCACTAAAGCAAGATACAATCGAAAGATTTGCTCTGTGTGAGCATCATGAGCCTCTTTTTGTGAGTGAGCAAGGCAATCCTGTAACAGCTAAATCTATTGAAGCAAGATGGGCGGAATTTAGAACATCCGTCAAGAAAACCTCCCCCACCTTTAATCATCGCTTCCACGACCTGCGCTCAACCTACGCCACATGCCGCTTAAATGACTTACTTGAGGCTGGTCTATCTCCAATGGAGTGTATGGAGCTGTTAATGAGCTGGATGGGACATAGAAATGAATCCACGACTTGGAAGTATCTGCGTTACTTGCAGCGTAAGGAAGCCTTGAAAGTAAAATTCGGTATCCTTGATACACTCATGCACGATTTTCTTGGGGAGGATTTATGACTAAGTTGCTCTATGTATCACGCTGGAACCCAGACTTATCATTGCCATTGAATACCGAGGACAACAACAAAGCAGACTTTAATCGATTCCTTTTTAAGAAGGTACCAACAACTAAACAACTACAACAAAGCAATAAATTTGAAAACGCTAAACGTGAAAGTTTTGTACTGCAATTAAAATCTCGATTTGAGGATGACCTAGAGGAAGGTAAGAGTAATGAGACTTTATACACAATCTTTATTCGGTGTTCTCTATATCTAAGATGGTGTGATGAAAATGACAAAGAAGCCTTCACTAAATCATCGTTTGAAGACTATATGCTCTATGAACAAACTAAAGTCATGCAGGGAGAACAAAAAAGAAGCACCTATAAAACAAAGCGACATATCTTGTATATTATGGCCAAAAACTATCTCGGCCTCCCACACAACTATTTCTCTAACATTCCAGTCATGGATAGCAGTGACCTAAGTTCATTTGAAGCCTATACGCGCAGCGATTTAAATCAACTTTTACCATTTCTACGAAGTCTTTTTAAACAAACTTATAAGCAATTTATCCAAGCTCCCGAAAAACACATTCATACTTATAAATCTATCCCCACTATGACCTTTGAATGGGATGGGAAAATATACAGCTTGTGTAGTGGAATAACTAAAATGATGTGTGCTGGGACATTCCTGTTGTCTTACTATACTTATGCGAACACAAGTGATTTATTTCAGCTCAAACAACCAAGTAACACATCAGCAACTTTGGGTGAATACTGGTACACCATGCCAGCTTTTAAGCGCCGTGCTTTCAAGACCATACATATTGAAATTGGCTCTCACGATCTTGAAATTCCTAAATACGCTATGGGTTTTTTTGACAACTTACTCAACGCTTCAAAATTAATTTCAAAAGATAGCAATGCGACGTTACTTCAATCCGTTGCATTTAATAAAGTTATCCCCATGAAAAGTTCAAACCTCCAAGCTTTCCTTAAGTTATGGCTTGAAAAGCATTTTACATTTAACGACCAAACAGGTCGTCGATTACGCCCAGTAATTAGTCGCTTTCGTGAAACAGGTGCTCAAATCACCGCATATAACCAAGGTGATTTAGCAAACAATATTATGCTGGGAAATACATCAAGCACCCGCAAAAAAAACTACAGTGAAGGCAATAAAGTATCAAATAACGGTATGATTCAAGATGCTTTATCTATACGAGAAGAACAGGTAAAAACCGGCGCAAGCCCTATTGATGCAAAGATAAGATTAGGAATCAATAAGTTAGTTATAGAGGAAGAATACAAGATACAATTTCCAGATCTAAGTAGGACACCTAACGGTGGGAGTTGTAGTTCACCTTTTGGCCAAAGATCTAAAAACTATACAAGAAGAGCTCTCAAGCAAGGTCTAGCTAAAGATGGCGAATGGCTAGCTTGCTCTGATTTATTGGCATGCTTTGGCTGCCCTAGTCAAGTGATTGTTCAATCTCTTGTAGATATATGGTGCTTATTGAGCTTTAAAGCTTGTATCGAAGAATCATTATATCTTCATCTTGATAGTAAGCATTTTCATGCAAATTTCACTGAAATTATCAAGTTCATAGATGAAAAGATACTTCCTAATATAAGAAATAAGCTATTGAAGCAGGCTGAAAAAAAGCTGAATGACGATGGCTACCACCCTATTTGGGATGGACCAGATGCTGTATTTGGGTTGATACCTCCTAGCTCTAGTCAGGTAAAAGTATGAATATGAATCATCTTTATGACGTAAGCTTCCCGGAAAAACATAAGATTCAATATGTTGATCCTGTCAATTTTTATCACCATAAGCAGTTCGATAAGTTAGATAAAATCATTATTTGCAAAGATCTAAATGGGAGTATCACCGCTAGATTCGGCCAAAACAACTGGAATTGTTTTTCTTTCTCTCGTGACACAAAAAACTACAACTTAAACTTCAACGAATTTAGTGCAACACCTGAACTACAACGAGAATTAAAAATAATTGCCTTTGGGTGGATTTTTAACAAAGGTTACAACAAACAAAAGGCGTTGAACTTTTCTGGAGTTCTATCACTGCTATCAAAAATAAAAATAGTTTATCGCTTTCTACAACAAGAGGGAGCATCATCTCTAAGAGCCCTATCTTGCCCGACAACATGGGATAAATTCAAATACAGCCTACAAGAGAAAAACTATTCTCAACGATCAATTGAACTGTGCCTTGGGGCTATCAATAGCGCCATCCATGATAGTGGTTGGCATAAAATCAAATTAGATATTGAACTTATCAAACCACAGGCAGAGTCCAAAAAACTCAGCAATAGAGAAGCACAACAAACTCTAGTTATCCCTGAACGCTTGTGCAATGAAATCTATGGAAAAGCTATCAAGCTTATTGAAACTGCACTTCCTCACGCTCAATTAATTGCTGACACGGAAAATGCATTACAAGAAAACTATCTTAGAGGTAAGCATATTGTCTGCGAGAAAATCAAACAGGGCCATGTTTTTACATTTATGGATAACGCGAGTGCCATTAACCATCATAAACACGCGCTCTGTATCAATGATAACCAACCACTCCCACCTAAAACTATCATTGCTCCATTGGCCAAAAAAATACCGAGTACTCCACTTAACAATGCCAGTGAATTCTTACGGTATTTCGGGCAGCTTATCACTGCAAGTTACATAACTTGTGGAGGCTTTAGTGGTATGCGTACGTCTGAGTTAGAAAAGCTAACTCCTGATAGTTACTACAAAGATGAGCTAAATGGTCGCGTCCACCATATGCTACAATCACACACATTTAAGTTAGGAGAAAGACGAGAAACTTGGGTTACTGCTGCAGCTTCAAAAACTGCAATTGATTTAATGACGGTGCTGACAAAGAACTGGCGAGAAGAATTTAATTATCCAGACAAGAAATACGAGAACTCTCTATGGTTAAACAGAAATGCTCGCTCGAAACCACCGAATATAATTCCGGACTGGAACAAAAGATTACAACGATTTTGTAAGCAGTTGAATCTAGTAACGACGGAACAAGATTATAAAGAATGCTTAGAGTCTAATCCTCGTTCAATAGAAAAGTTAAAACAAAAAGTAATAATTGGCCAGCCTTGGTACTTTTGTACTCACCAGTTTAGACGCACACTTGCATTTTACTGCATAAAGAATCGCTTTAGCACTCATGTTGCACTTAAACATCAATTTAAACATCTCTATCTTTCAATGACAGAATGGTACTCCAATGGCGGAAGGCTAGCGAGCCTAAGGGATTTAAAGGCAGATAAAAGATTTCAATTGACTCTTGAGGAAATTAACGCAGAAACTACTGCCAATAAAATCTTCAAACAGTGGCATTCCGATGAAACACTATCAGGTACTCATGGTAAGGCAATTATGAAAATGCGTGGGAATATACCGACCATCTATAGTTCCTGGGAAGTGATATACAAAGCAGTCAAAGATGGAAAGCTGACTCTCCATGGTTCAATGCACAGTTATTGCAAATCCGGTTATGACTGCGATATGGAAGGAGTTGTCGCACCTCAGTTCTGTGTGAGTTGTGGGTCTGGTAGTAGCATTATTGATAAAAAACAAGCGAGTTGGTGGAAGAAAAAACACGACAGCTTAGTAACATACATGAAATCGTGTGACGAATTATCCGTAAGTGAACGCAGTCACTACATCACACAAGTTCGAGCTGCGGAGAGCGTCATGACAGACTTCGATATACCTTTCACCCCTTTCGAGCCTAATTTGAGGGTAACGAACTTATGAGTAAGAGCGAAAACACAAAACTAGCATTAGAAGCAGCTCTAGAACGCATTAGACAAGGTAAGCCAAAGCGTATCCCTACTCACCGTAAACTCAGTGTACGTGCTGTTGAGGAGGAAGCAAACCTAGGTAATGGCAGCGGTTATTACTATCCTGAGTTCGTAGAAAAGGTTAAACAGCTCAAAGCTGACATCTTATTAGGCAAAGGGGAGAGTGTACAGCCAGAGATCCAGAACGTTCGTACCAAGCTGAAAGAACAAAGACGTATCAAAGATAATTACAAAGCCAAGTATGAGGTCGAACGAGAAAAGTTAGCTTTGTTTGCTGCTGCACAGCACCATCTGAACGATAAACTGGTTGAAGCATTGGCTCGTATTGATGAGTTGGAGTATGAGAATTCAGAGCTAAAAGACAAGCTTATTAAGGTTAACCGAGCTAGCATAACAGCATTCAAATAAGGATATCTAAAGTGCATGACTCAGACTATGTGTTAAATACGTTCAAAAGCTTAATGATAATGATTGTAGAGGAAACACAAAAACCAACAGAAAGCCTAAATTTAGACGAACGCCACTATAAACGAAATATGAGAGATATTGCCAAGATAGACGTGTCAACTCTTTACAGGCGTCTATCTTCTATTTTTAAACAAATTAATGAGTTAAAGACAACAGTAGCGTTAGAAAATGGGTTTGAGACTTATCAATCTGATTATCAATACCTATTAAGACAGTTTTGCGATGACTATCAAGATGTTGTAAATATTGCGGCATCTATAAATACTTGTTTGGAGCAAAGAACTGGACTATTTGGTTTTTTCAAGGGATACAGTAATCCGATCGAAACAATGTTGAGCGGAAAAGTCTATCAATTAAACTATCAACAATTACGTGGAAAATTCTCTTATCATGCGGTTATACTCCAACAGTCCGAGAAGAAAATGTTAGATATTGTCGCAAAAGATTTAGATAGTTTTATGGTTAACTTTGCCTAGCCTTAATCGCCGTAATACACGGAAAAATTATCAAACTTTAGCGTTCAGCGTTCGCAATGTTCAAAACGGAATAAAAAGCAAGTTTGCATAGAAATTATTATCTAACACCCTGTATTATAAAATTTAAACAGACACTACTTGGTCGCATCAGGGTTATTTTCAAAATACTTTTGAACAGCATCTAACCAATTATCATTTAAATCTTCGAGATTAAACGTATCAGATTTTAATACCCACTCAGAAACCATGCTAATCAGCACTGGTCTTGGCACCTGCTTGTAATTTTGATGATCAGAGAATTGATTTACAATATGCTCACTTACAATTCCAAGACCTTCGTGATCTAGCTCTTCAATGTCTTTATGAAGTGAGTTAATCGCTACATAATCGCTTCCGGGATCTGTGTGCGTTACCTTTAGCCCCTTGGCGACTAAGCTATCTTCTTCAAGCCATAATAAATCAATTTTCGCAGGTTGAGGCATGGTGATGGCGAGCCCAACAATTAAATTCTGTACGCTTTCATCATTAAAATCTTTTGTGTCTGAATGCCATACAGAGAGTGTGTTGGACGTAGTTCGAGTACATCCCGTAATTGCATCAGCACTATGTCTCGCAGATACTTTACCTAAGTTAGGTTGCCACTTATTCGGGTTAATTTTTCTAAGTAAATACGTCATCAGCTCAACCTCTCTAAAAACTCAATGACGTTTACTCGATATTCTTCTAGCCAAGGATAATCAAATGTGCGCATTTTTTTCAAATACTCTACATGGTCATGTTGTTCCCAAGCTTCCGCTAGTCTCAAGCAGGCTTCATTGACAAGAAGGCTAGGGTGAGAACTACACCCCAAAATTAGCGTAATCCCATGATGCTCCAGCCACTCATATGGAAGACATGAAGCAACAGAAGCGAGAGTATAAATATGAACTTCATTGTCCAAACCAAACAGTTTTACCCAAGCTCTTGTAAAACTGTCCCTGAATAAGAAGGGGTCTCTCAGATGCAATTTTTCAAGGTATAGCTGAGTTTTACTAATCTCGCCTTCAACAAAATCATCTTTCATAACAAAAGAAATGATCTGCTTTGCACAACGTTCCTGCTCTTCACTTCTAAACTGAAACACCTGTGAGGTTGAACTGCCAGAATATAGCGTTAAAGAGCCACGCGAGCCGCTTGAAATAAACTGAACTTTAGGTGGTAGTGTATCAGTTAGATTATCCATATTACCTCCTAAAAATAGCGTACCAGAGCGGAAGTCAAGCTATCATTGTTGTCATACAATTCAGAAAAAACGCGCCTTGCTTCAGGAATAGAGAACCTCATAGATGAATGCTGATGAAGGGTATTACTGTCTATTTCCATTGCTATTATATCTTGCTGGCGACCACCATCAATGAATGGGGTTTTTACTTCACAGCGTCTTATCGTGCTGATACTGTTTATCAGCTCTTTAGACTCTGGAAGCTCTTTTCTTTCAACAATACGATTGTCCCACTCAAAAGGTTCGGCATCCTTGTAGGTAAACAACTTATGGTAAAGACGACTGTAACTATCAACATTACTGCGAAAGTACTTAGAATTGAGTATGGATAATCTATTAGCCATCTTCATAGGAAACAGCTTTTCAAGAGCTGAAAGTACAGTGCTGCTAATATCGCGAAACTCTTCAAGAGTTCCACCCTCAACAATAACTACAACCTCTGACGTAGGAAACTCAATTCTCAGTTTATTGTCTGGCGTCATGAGTATTAGATACTGTCTCTGTTGCCCTACAGAACCACTCAAATTCAATTCGTTTCCAGAAACTGGAACAAGATTAAAAGCTTGAAGTTCATTCTTAAAAGCATTAATAAACGGAGCAGTTGGCTCTATATCACTATTTTTAGAAAAAAAATGTAGTTGATGTGTCTCGTGTAGTAATTCCATAGCCTATTCACTTTTCAACCTGAGAGTGTTGTTTCAAATTAACTATTATAAGTAAGCTTACATCAGATATGCTGATTTGCGCATATATAATATCAAAATATAGACAGATGTCGTTTTAGTTCAGAGATAGCAAAGCTCTGATCTCCGCCAGTGATTAACAGTAAAGTTTATCGAACAATTTATAAATGGTGCCTCTATGGCAAAAAGCAAGTCATAATCATGAAATACAGAGCACTACACCATGACAGTTTTTCTGGAAACTGATACCATTAAAACTCAAAAATTTAGGAAAGACAGCTAGAAAGAACCCACTTTCTGGAAAAGATTATCAAGTCTTATAATGTAAACCTTTCCAGATTTATTCCAGAAATCACCTGTATTGGTATTGGGTAACGATGCGTTAATTACGCGCTAATCGCATTGCTGATTTCAGCGAATCATTTGAAAAGGTCATCTTAGGATGACCTTTTTTTGTTAGACCATGCTTAACTCGCATTCTCCAATAACGTGCGAATAAACTCGGCTTTGATAGCACTCTCCTGCTTACCGTCATGAATCAGACACAAGTCTGCACGCAGTGACTCTTTCAGCTTGATAAAACGAATCCCATGCCAATGATGCTGAGAAAACGTCGACGGCACCAACGTCACGGTATTGCTGTTTGCCACATACGCCATCAAGGTGCTTGGCTCCACCACTTGTTTGCCAAGATGGGGTGAAAAGCCTTCTTGCAGACAGGCATTGATGATGAAGTTTGCCGAGGCAGAATTCGCCAAACTCATAAACGCAAACTCACACGTCTTTAAATCTTGGAGCCGCAGCAAAGATTTGCTGGCTAACTCATGTTGCTCCGACACCGCCACCACAAACACATCTTTGCCCAAAGATACCGACTGATACGGATAAATGTTGAGTGCATCAGCAAAACGCACAATGCCCACATCGATTTTCTTCTCGCTAAGGTGCTTCTTTTGCGTCTCTGGGTTGAGGTCAAAAATGTCGGCGTGATAAGTGTCATGCTCAGTATGGAAGCGCTGTAACAGACGATCAAATCCGCCCCAAAATGCGCTACTTACCACACCAACTCGCAAGATATTTCTCTGGTTCAACCCCACTTGCTGAACTTGATTGAGCGAGACATCCAAGGTCTGAAAAATCAGTTGGCATTTGGACTCCAACAATCGCCCGGCCTCCGTCAGCATGACGTTTCTTGAATCACGCTCAAACAGTTTGACGTTAAGCACTTCTTCCAACTCTTTGATGCGATTGCTCAACGGCGAATTGGTGATATTAAGGTTCTCGGCGGCCTTAGTGAAATGCTTGGTTTGTGCGACCTCGTAAAAGTAACGCAGCATCTTCAGCGTCACGCGCTCAAATGGTTCTGACTTCATGCATTGAGTCCTAGCGAGTTTCATTATCCTCTTTTTAAGGATGATAGTAGAGAATAAAGCAAAGATAACCAGCGCAGAAAGTCACACAATGGAATCAACACACAACCAGAAGGTGACTAACATGAATCACGATCCAGTAATCGACGCGCTACAAACCATTCGCGAACGCAAACCAAACTTCCAACCTAAAGCGGCGTTTATTTTAGGCTCTGGCTTAGGCGTATTGGCAGACGAGCTACAAGACAAAGTGGTCATTCCATACGAAGAGCTCGAAGGCTTTCCGGTTAGCACCGTGCAAGGACACTCTGGTGAGTTGGTAATTGGCACCATGGACGGCGTAGACGTAGTGTGCATGAAAGGTCGCGGTCACTACTACGAACACGGCTCAATGAAGGTCATGACAACGCCCGTGCGCACCTTTAAAAAGCTGGGCTGTGAGTTTCTGCTCGTCACCAACGCGGCAGGCTCCCTTCGCCCTGAGCGTATTGATGTCGGTTCTCTGGTGGTATTTCATGACCACATCAACACCATGCCTGAATCGCCAATGATCGGTCCGAATGATGAAGAGTACGGCCCGAGGTTCTTCAGCCTCGCCAATGCGTACGACAAAGACCTGCGCGCAGAAGCGTTTGAAGTAGGCAAAGCCAATGGCATTCACCTGAATGAAGGTGTGTTTGTCTCTTACACGGGCCCCAACTTTGAGACCGCAGCCGAAATCCGCATGATGCAAATCATCGGTGGTGACGTAGTGGGCATGTCGGTCGTGCCAGAAGTGATTTCTGCGGCGCATTGCGGCTTACCCGTATTGGCAGTATGTGCGATCACCAACATGGCAGAAGGCTTGGGAGATGTAGAATTGTCTCACGCCCAAACATTGAAGTGCGCGAAGCTAGCCGAAGCAGATTTCATTCGCTTTATTAAGCGCTTTATGAAGCATCACTTCTAAAGCCGTTTCATCCCAAAAAGAAAAAGGGTCATCAAGTTACTTGATGACCCTTTTTCGTATCACGTTTCCCAACGTTCGGGGGCATTTCGGAGCCGTTTGTGCGTTTTACTTAACTGCGCGAACCAATTCAGCAATGCCTTCCCAATCGCCGTTGTCCATCATTGCGGTTGGCACCATCCACGTACCGCCACAAGCTACAACCGATTTCAGCGCTAGGTAATCTTCCACGTTGGATGGGCTTACGCCACCTGTTGGCATGAATTCAACTGGGTAAACCGCCGTGAGTGCTTTCAGCATGCTTACGCCGCCTGATGGCTCAGCAGGGAAGAACTTCAACGTACGCAGACCCATTTCCATCGCTTGCTCAACCAAGCTTGGGTTGTTTACACCCGGTACGATAGTCACGCCACGTTGCTGACAGTATTTCACTGTGGTTGGGTTGAAGCCTGGGCTAACGATAAAGTCCACGCCCGCTTCGATCGCGATGTCCACTTGTTCTGTGGTCAGAACGGTGCCCGCGCCAATCAACAATTCTGGGTACGCTTCACGCATGATGCGAATCGACTCCGCCGCAGCTTCGGTGCGGAATGTCACTTCCGCACATGGTAAACCGTTTTCTACCAACACTTTTGCCAGTGGCAGAGCGTGTGCTACGTCGTTGATTGCGATAACTGGGACGATTTTGATTTCTCTTAATCGTTGTTCAAGTGTTGTCATGGGGAACCTCTAAAGAATAAAGCTTAATGTTGCGACGATAATAAACGCGATACTGCCAAGTAACGTTTCCATTACCGTCCAAGTTTTTAATGTGGTTTTCTCATCCATCTCAAGCAGACGAGATACCAACCAGAAACCAGAGTCATTGAAGTGAGACAGTACCGTTGCACCACCCGCAATCGCGATTACGATAAAGCAAAGGTCGAGTTCACTCAAACCTGTTGATGCTGCCACAACTGGAGCGATAAGAGCCGCCGTAGTGGTTAGCGCTACGGTTGCCGAGCCTTGAGCAACACGCAGACAAGTTGAAATCACAAACGCCGCCACAATCACAGGCATACCTGTGTCTGTAAGAACGTCAGCCAGTGCATCACCAATACCGCTTGAGCGCAGTACGCCGCCAAACATGCCACCTGCACCCGTTACTAGGATAACACCACAGATAGGAGCCAATGACTCACCACATAATTTTTCTAGTTTTGCCATGCCGTAGTCTTTGGCAAACACAGCCAGACAGACAATCAAAGTGATCAGCAACGCAACTGGGGTTTTACCTAGCATACGTAGGAACTCAACCAGTGCCGTTTTACCATCAATCAAACCTGCAACCGCCAGTGTGTTCAATACCGTATCCAAACAGATTAGCAGGACTGGCAGCACAAGGATGGTCATAACCGTGCCAAATTTTGGTGCGTTGCGCTCATCCACCATTGCTTCGCCATTAAAGAAGGCTTTAGATAGTGGGATATCGAATTTTTTGCCCGCGTACAAACCAAATAGGTAAGCGCCAAGGTACCAAGTTGGAATAGCAACCAGAATACCCACCACCAATAGCAGACCGATGTTTGCGCCAAGGAATTCTGCCGCTGCAACCGGACCTGGGTGTGGTGGAACAAACGCGTGCATAACCGCAAAAGCACCAGCTGCAGGCAACGCGTATTTAATTGGTGAGCCACCAAAACGAGCCGCCACACTTAGGATGATTGGCATCATCACTACAAGGCCAGCATCGAAGAAGATTGGGAAGCCAAACAGTAATGAAGCGACGCCCAAAGCAAATGGTGCGCGCTCTTTACCAAAGCGACCAATCAAAGTGTCTGCCAGCACTTTCGCACCGCCAGTCACTTCAAGAATTTTACCGATCATCGCACCAAGACCAACCAGCAATGCCACGGAAGCCAGTGTGCCGCCGAAGCCGCCCATCATGGTCGATACGACTTTCTCAGAAGGAACGCCAGTGGCGATTGCTGTGCCTAAACTCACCATAGTAAGGGAAGCAAAAGCATGGACTTTCAGTTTAATGATCAGAACGAGTAACGCTGCAATGGCAAGGCCTGCAATCGTCAGTAGGAACGTAGGATCTGGGGCTTGGGTTAATTGCTCCATAGGTTCACCTTTAAGAATTATTGTTTGTGTTATGGTTCACATTTATTTCAGTTACCGGTAACATGTTACCGATAACATGAATAAGATAAACCCATATTTTAAAGTGAATTCAAAAATTGAGATCACGCGCAAATTTGGTTATGAGGATAAGTTATGGCTGGTAGTAGTGTCATCGTTATGGGCGTTTGTGCTAGTGGTAAAAGCACAATTGGTGAGCATCTAGCGAAAAAGCTAGGGCGTAAATTCATTGATGGTGATGATCTTCATCCACGAGCGAACATTCAGAAAATGGCATCGGGCCAGCCTCTGAACGATGATGATCGCAAGCCATGGCTAGAACGCATTCGTGATGCGGCGTACAGCCTAGAAAGCAAAAACGAACACGGCATTATTGTCTGTTCAGCACTGAAAAAGATTTACCGCGATCAGATCCGCGAAGGCAACGACAACGTGACCTTCCTGTTCCTTGATGGCGATATGGAGTTGATCCTTAATCGCATGCGTATGCGCAAAGGCCACTTCATGAAAGAAAACATGGTGAAGAGCCAATTCGAGACGCTAGAGCGCCCAGACAACGAGCCTCAAACTCTGATCGTCAGTATCGACGGAGACATCAGCGACGTGGTGGAACGCTCTGCCGCTGAGCTAATCAAAATGCAAGCGATCGAGGTGGCGTAATGACTCACTCTGTTGTTCTTGAGGTCACACAACGTTTGACCGAGCGCAGCCGTGAAGCGCGCGCTGCGTTTCTTGCTCGCACCGAAGTGCAAGCCGAAGCTGGCAAAGGCCGTGTTGGTTTATCTTGTGGTAACTTAGCTCATGCAGTCGCCGCATCTTGCTCTTCTGAAAAGAAAAATATTCTCGATTTTACTCATGCCAATGTCGCGCTGATCAGCGCCTACAACGACATGTTGAGCGCCCACCAGCCGTACCAAGACTACCCAGCGCAAATCAAACAAGTGCTGGCGGACTACGGACATACAGCGCAAGTCGCAGGTTGTGTGCCAGCGATGTGCGATGGGGTGACTCAAGGTCAAGCCGGCATGGATATGTCGCTGTTTTCGCGTGACTTAATTGCGCAATCAACGGCGTTGTCTTTGAGCCACAATGTCTTTGATGCCACATTACTGCTTGGCATCTGTGACAAAATCGCCCCGGGGCAACTGATGGGCGCACTGTCTTACGCGCACCTGCCGACTGCGTTTGTACCAGCGGGTCTGATGGCAACAGGCATCAGCAACGAAGAGAAAGTCGACGTGCGCCAAAAATACGCAGCGGGTGAAGTCGGCAAAGACGCTCTGCTGGATATGGAGTGTCGCGCTTACCACTCTGCGGGTACGTGTACGTTTTACGGCACAGCCAACACCAACCAGTTGGTGTTCGAAGCCATGGGCTTGATGCTGCCAGGTTCGGCATTCATTCATCCCCATACCCAACTGCGTAAAGCGTTAACCGATCACGCGGCTCTGAAAATCGCCTCAATGACGGCGGGTTCTGCACACTTCCGTCCGTTGGCAGAAGTGGTCACAGAAAAGAGCTTGGTCAACGGCATCATCGCTCTACTTGCATCTGGCGGCAGCACCAATCACACCATTCATATGATCGCCGTGGCGCGTGCTGCTGGCATCTTGCTCACGTGGCAAGACATCAGCGATCTGTCGGATGTGGTTCCTTTGTTAGCTCGCGTTTACCCGAACGGCCCAGCCGATATGAACGCGTTCCAAGACGCGGGGGGCGTGCCTGCGTTATTGCACCGCTTGAACCAATCCGAGCTTTTGCATCGCGATGTGAAACCCGTGTTTGGTGAATTTGAAGACCAAATGACGCTACCGAGCCTTATCGATGGCCAACTGACTTGGACACCGTGCCAAGGCAGCCAAGACGGTGACGTGATCGCCAAACCGGACGCCACTTTCCAAAACACCGGCGGCACTCGCGTACTGACTGGCAACTTGGGCAAAGCCGTGGTGAAAGTGTCTGCGGTGAAAGAAGAGCAACGCGTGATTGTTGCACCTGCGATTGTATTCCAATGCCAACACGAAGTGGAAGCCGCGTACAAACGTGGTGAGCTGAACAAAGATTGCATCGTTGTAGTCACACACAACGGCCCAGCAGCAAACGGCATGCCTGAACTGCACAAGCTGATGCCAATTTTAGGTAACGTGCAAAAAGCGGGCTTTAAAGTGGCGTTGGTTACTGACGGTCGCTTATCTGGCGCGTCAGGTAAAATTCCGTCTGCGATTCATGTTTCTCCAGAAGCCATTCGTGGTGGCGCGATTGGTTTGGTGCGCAACGGTGATTTGATTCGTCTGGATTGCCAAACGGGCGAACTGAACAACTTAAGCGATACCACTGGACGCGAGTTGATTCATTTCGATACCGAATCGACCCAACAAACTTGGGGACGAGGTCTGTTTAGCGTGATCCGCCAAAACGTATCGAGTGCAGAAGAAGGCGCAAGCTTTATTGTTTAAGGCGAGAAGAAAGACCTCGTCGTTCCGACGAGCCCAAGCAAGATCAGGAATTTAATATCAACGTGCTGTGAAGCCAGAGAAAACTCCTCTGCCACAGCACTTTTTGTTGGTAGATTCTGAATCACGCTCGTCCCTCGCTGTTCAGAATGACGAGCGTTGGGATTGGCCTCGGTTCTTTTTAAAAATGAATGAGTCCGTCATTCCGACGAGCCTAAGCAAGATTAGGAATCTACTATCAACGTGCTGTGAAGCAAGAGAAAATCCCCCTCTGTTACAGCACTTTTTGTTGGTAGATTCTGAATCACGCTCGTCCCTCACTATTAAGAATGACGAGCTTTGAGATTGGCCACCGCTATTTCTAAAAACGAATGAATCCGTCATTCCGACGAGCCTAAGCAAGATCAGGAATTTAATATCAACGAGCTGTGAAGCCAGAAAAAACACTTCTGCCACAGCACTTTTTGTTGGTAGATTCTAAATCACGCCCGTCCCTCGCTGTTCAGAATGACGAGCGTTGGAATTGGCCTCAGTTCTTTCTAAAAACGAATGAATCCGTCGCTCCGAAGAGCCCAAGCAAGATCAGGAATTTAATATCAACGTGCTGTGAAGCCAGAGAAAACTCCTCTGCCACAGCACTTTTTGTTGGTAGATTCTGACTCTTGCTCGTCCTTCGCTGTTCAGAATGACGAGTTTTGAGATTGGCCTCGGTTCTTTTTAAAAATGATGAGTCCGTCATTCCGACGAGCCTAGGCGAGATCAGGAATTTAATATCAGCGTGCTGTGAAGCCAGAGAAAACCCCTCTACCACAGCACTTTTTGTTGGTAGATTCTGAATCACACTCGTCCCTCGCAGTTCAGAATGACGAGCTTTAGGATTGGCCTCTGTTCTTTCTAAAAAGCGAATGAATCCGTCATTCCGACGAGCCTAAGCGAGATCAGGAATCTAATATCGACATGCTATGACGTCAGAGAAAACTCCTCTGCCACAGCACTTTTTTGTTAGTAGATTCTGAATCACGCTCGTCCCTCGCTGTTCAGAATGACGAGCTTTAGGATTGGTCACTGCTCTTTCTAAAAACGAATGAATCCGTCATTCCGACGAGACTAGGCGAGATCAGGAATCTAATATCAACGTGCTGTGAAGCCAGAGAAAATTCCCTCTGCTACAGCACTTTTTGTTGGTAGATTCTGAATCACGCTCGTCCCTCGCAGTTCAGAATGACGAGCTTTAGGATTGGCCTCAGTTCTTTCTAAAAAACGAATGAATCCGTCATTCCGACGAGCCTAAGCGAGATCAGGAATCTAATATCAACGAGCTGTGAAGCCAGAGAAAATCCCCTCTGCCACAGCACTTTTTGTTGGTAGATTCTGAATCACGCTCGTCTCTTGCTGCTCAGAATGACGATATCTAGCATTCATTAAATTACATCAAGCGGTCTTCATCACTACGACCGCAGCAATCACCACAAAGATACCAAACCAGCCGATTGGCTTGAGTTTCTGCTTAAACAGCAAGGCTCCACCCACTGCGGTACCCAAGATACCGATCGCACCCCAAGAGGCATAAGCAATGGCTAAGTCGATCTCTTTCACCGCTTGTGCCAACAGCGTGAATGCTGTCAGTACCAACACAATCGCCGCAATGCCCCAGCCTTTATATTTAAAACCTTTTGAGCGTGTCAGCGCCATATTGGCCATGATATCGACCAAGGCAGCCATCACGACAAATCCAAATGACATCGTAAAAAATTGACTCATGATTCGCACCTTGTACTAGTAGAAAATGAACGTTCTTTTGCCGGTTTATCGGCATTTTTCTTGGCGTTAGGTTGACCATGCGATTCCCCTAAGGTCACACACACAATGCCAACAACGGCTAACATCAAACCAAACAACTCTTGATGGTTTAAGTGGGCATCAAAGGCGATGATCGACACCACGGTGATCAACGAGATACCTAACCCTTCCCAAACAGCGTATGCCACACCGATCGATATTTTCTTCGCGGCAAACGCGAGAAAGTAGTAAGAGATTGCGATCAGCACATACATTACGATGTAGCCCCACCACCCGTGCCCTTGTCCGATAAGAGACATAGTGCTGGTGCCAGCCACTTCGGCAACGATGGCGAGCAATAAAAATAGACGTGCAACTAGCATGATTAATCCTCCATCAGAAATTAAAAAAATGCATAACGGAGAATGGTGAATGTCACGTACCTGTATCGACATTCAAAAAGTTAAAAAGATAAAAATGAGCCACTTCTCCTGACTATTTGAGATAAGGTTAGCGCTGGGTAGGAAAAAGAGACAGGTAATTGAGATATTCATTTTTGAATATCTTAAGAAGTAAGTTGTCTATGTAGTCACACAATATTGATAAGGTTAAAGCATCTACTCTCTCATTCAGCCGATGCCATAAGGTGACGTCATTGCGTAAAAATCAGCGGCGTATTGAGGGTTTGTCGCACCACTTTATGTAGGTGTCTGTGCAAAGGATGGTTGCGGTTGGTTTGAAGGAAACCGCCAGAGACAACAAACTGGCTAAACTCACGATTAACGGGTGGCATTGCGTAAGAGGCGAGTTCTGGCATCAACAATGCCGAGCTTTGACTGGCATACATAATCGCGTCGGTTTCTTGCAACATTTGGCAAGCCAAACGCAAATTATAGGACTTCAGTAACACTACTGGCTCATAACCCATACGTCGATACTCGGACTCCACGGTACAAAGCGGTTTATATGACGCGGGCGCAGGCAAAGAGACAAGTGGTAGTTTGGACACCGTGTCCCAATCATTGCTGACTTTCGACAACGTTGGGTGGTTTTTGCGCGCCAAAATCACTCGTTTTTCAACGAATAACGGGCGCATGTAAATGTCTTTCGACAGCTCGGTCTCTTGGTCAAGAATGCAGTAATCGTGCTCGCCTTCTAACATTTCATCGTGCGAGTAAGTATTCCAGCTGGAAAAAGCAAAGTGCGCTTTGGGAAAGGCTCGATGACAACCAGTGAGCAGTCGCTGCCCTTGTTCATCCATCAAATAAGGGTCAGTTACAATCGCAATCTGCCCTTGGTATTGCAGCGGGTCGAACACTTCAAATTCTTGCACCACTTTTTCCAGTGGTGCAACCATATTGTCGAACTCGGCGGCGAGACGAATCGCCATGGGTGATGGCTCTACCCCATGTGCTTTACGCACAAAAAGCGGGTCATCAAACACTTGTTTCAACTTCATCACGCCGCGGCTGGCGCTCGGTTGAGAAATGCCAAGCTGCATTGCGGCCAGCTTGATGCTGCGGTTTTCCACCACGGCTTTTAATAAACGCATTAAGTTGAGATCCAATGCATCCAGCTGATGTGCCATACCCTAACCTACCAATATCATTGATGAGCGAATACAAAGAGCAGTTAACAATTAGTTAAACACTCTCTCCCGACGTGATCTGATACCCCATATCGAAGACTTTTTCTTCTTGCGTTTCGCCTTTCAGGCGCGCAATTAATAGCTCTGCGCTCTTTACACCAATTTGGAAACGCGGCGTATCAACGCTGGTCAGTTTCGGACTGATGGTTTGACCGATATCCAGCGCGTTATAGCCCGCCACTGCCAATTGCTGTGGAACTTGAATGCCACGTTGCTGCGCACTCAGCATGGTGCCAATTGCGATGTCATCGTTGGTACAGAACACCCCATCGAGCGTTGGGTGCGTTTCCAGTGCGCGTTCGAGCAAATCATGCGCTAAAGAAAAACTAGAATGATCACCAGTTAATACATGTTTGGGTTCTAGCCCTGCTTCTGTCATCGCGCGATCGTAACCTTGCATCCGCAATTTGGTTCGCGTATCCAGACGCGCGCCAAAATAGACGATTGTACTCTTCCCCGTATCTAGCATCTGCTTAACCACGGTGTACGACGCATCTTCATGATCGAGTCCAACCGCCATATCAATCGGCTCCGATGGCAGTTCCATGGTTTCGACCACCGGAATGCCCGCATTTTTGATCATCTGTAATGTACGCGGCGTGTGATGGCTTTCAGTTAGAATAAGTCCATCGACTTGATAAGAGAGTAATGACGCGATCTTGCGCTCTTCTTCAAGCTCATCGTAGCTAAAATGCGCTAAAAGCGTCTCATAGCCATTGACTTTGGTCACCATCTCTATGCCCTGAACAAAGGAAGCAAAAATTTGGTTGGACAAAGACGGCAGTAAAATACCAATGGCTTTACTGGAGGACTTTGACAACATCGCCGGTGCACGGTTTTCGATGTAACCCATCTCTTCAATCGCAGTCGCAATCTTGGCCCGAGTCTTTTCTGCCACCGATTCAGGGTTACGCATATAGCGTGAAACGGTCATCTTCGTGACGCCAACCTGGTCTGCGACATCCTGCAATGTCGTACGAGTTTTCTTATTCTGTTGAGCCATAAATATGTGATTTATCAGTAATGTTACAAGTAACATTATGACGAATAGACTCTCTGCCGACAAGCTCAGTGAAAATAATTCGCAAAATCATGACGTTATTACTCCATTAGCCATCAAATTGCGTTTCATGGATTGTGAATCAAAACCGAATAAATAAATGACATTTATATCAAAGTTCTTATAAAATGCCGTACCTAAAAGAATAAGACATTAGTCACAGTGCAGTTAGGCTCTAGCGAAACCCAGATTTACTACCACCTGCTTGATCTGGACGACTCCCAAAAGCAGCAATACCTCCAAGCATTGCAACGAAGTCAACCTGAGCTGTATCGACAACTCGTTCCTCTTTTAGCCAACGAGACACCGGAAGAACAACTAACGCAGTTACTTTATTTTGGTGCTCATCAGGCAACGAACCAAGACGTCGATCTAAGCGGAGAAATCATCAGTAAGTACCGCCTAACTCATGAGTTGGGGCGTGGTGGCATGGGTGTCGTATACGCAGCTCTACGTGCAGATGAAACGTTCGAGCAAGATCTGGCTATCAAGTTTATTCAAAGCAATTTGAGCAATGTGTTAGGGCAACGCGCACTCTTCGACGAAGCTCAACTTCTCGCGCGTCTAAACCATCCTTACATCGCGAAAGTGTTTGACGGCGGTCTCCATCAAGATTCGGTTTACATCGTGATGGAGCGGGTGTTTGGTCAAACTTTGGATGAGTATCTATCTGAAAATAAGCTAGAAAAAACGGAGAAGCTGCTGTTGTTTAAGCAGATCTGCCAGGCGATGGAGCACGCCCACCAGCACCAGGTTTTGCATGCCGATCTAAAACCAGAAAATATACTGATTGATCGTAGCAAGCGTCCCAAGCTGCTTGACTTCAACTTGACTCAAAAAGCGCACTCCAACCGAGAAGATTCACCCTCAGCGCTGATTGCGTTTAGCCAAAATTTTGCCAGCCCAGAGCAGCAAGCAGGACAGGTTCTAACAGAGCAAAGCGACGTGTACTCCTTAGGCAAAATTCTCGCTTTGATGTTTCCATCACCAACAATTTGGTCTGATGTTTACTGGGTGATAAGACGCGCAACGCGTCCTGCCACTCAAATGCGATATACCGATGCTAGAGCATTGCGCATTGATATCGAACGAATTATCGAACGCCGCCCAATCGAGCAGAAAAAAAACTGGCCATTGTATAGCGCCTTTCGCTTGGTACAGCGACGTCCCCTTGCTTCGGTATTGTCAGGCATCATTGTGCTCTCTGGTGTGTTATTTGGCAGCGCCATGATGCAAAAGAATATCCAGCTGCAACAAGAGAAGAAGATTGCAGAAGATATGATGTACGAAATGACTCGCCTCATCTTCCACGCGAAGGGGCAAAATGTCGAACATCTCTCAGTGAACTCCATGATGGAGTTAACACGAAGGCGGATACTCTCTAACCCAGATATCCCCAAACATATAAAACAAAAAATGTTGTTGGCGATGATGACACCGGTGCCAGAGAAGCACCTAACTACACCAATGAGTTGTCAGCCAAATTGTGCGTCTAAGGACAGCACCAACCAATAAGGCTTAAAACAAGATGTATACACGTTCAGTGGTATTTTGGCTGTCTGCATTGACGGCTACGTCCACGTTGGCAGCAGACGTTTCAGCTGCCACTTCACAACCACCAGCTTCAACCTTGAAGCAAGGCTACTTTATCGACGCCCCAGTGACTGGCCTGTATTACAAAACCAGTTCCAATATCACTGGCGTCACTCAGCAAGGAGCATTTCATTACCAACCCGGTGATGTAATTAGCTTCTTCCTTGGTAACGATGATAAAGGTTATCTGCTGACGACCTTATCAAGCCAAGAAGTGCTGACGCCGACGATGGCGACAACCAAACCTAGCCGCAGCATCAATATGACGCGTCTGCTGCTTTCTCTCGACAGCACGCCTGAGAATCGTGAGGAAATTGTCCTAGCAAACCGTGTGCTTTCTGATCCTCACTTTCAAAGCCAGCTCAAAGGCCTTGATCTCAATTACCTGGATGACGCTAAACACTACCTCAATCTCGATTGGGTATCTGTCAATGAGGCGATTGAGCACCTAAACGAAAGCCAGCAGTACATTGAAAAAAACTTTTCCTCTGATGAGATCATTTTTGAACCTCGCGACATGACGTTCAAAAACATCGTCATCAAAAAGAAGGATTGGCAAGGCCGCGCTTGTGCTTACGATCTACGCTATCAGCATCATCCCAAATATCGTCCTCCTATTGGTGAAACTCGATTCACCATCACCAAAGACTCATTGATTGAACACCCAAGCATTGGCGATCATTTTCAAGGCTGCTTCCTCTCGATGAAACGCCCTATCACGGAAGATGTCGTCGAACCGATAAGCAAGTTTGCGGATTGGTTTAATATCGTTGGTTGTTCAATCACAGGGTGCACCCGCAACGACTTGAATGGCTTTTCTCTCGAAGACTTCGATGATGAAGGCGACTGGAAGTACCGCTCCGTTGCCCTCAATTTTGATCCGAGCACCGAGTTATTGATGGAAAAAGTACAAGGTCTCGGGCGTAAAAAAAACATCCAACACAATAACCGCACAGAAATGCTCTGGTTTACGTATCCCAATACTAGCGAACACGACATTGACTACCTCGGCGTGTGGCAGCAAACCGAATACCACCAACAGTCCATGACACAATCGTGCCTATTGATGCGCCATCAACAAGTCATGCGACTGCCGCAAAATACGGACACCTGCCCAACCGATACAAGCCTGTACACCCAAGATGTTACCCGCGAATTTGCCGACATGTGGTGGGTCAACAATAGCGCCCCCAAAGCCGAACTCGCGCAAATGAACGTCATGGTACGTTGGTCAACAACCCCATCCGAAATCAATTACACCACCTGGGAATACTTGCCAGCTGGTGCAACTTGGGAGCAAGGCATTTTATATCGCTATCAACAAAATGTTCTGCGCAACCAAGACGGTTCCGATCGCATTGAAACCCACACCATTTCTGAATTTGTCAAAGTGAGCGAGGATGTATAACCATGGCAACAGCAGTAGCACTGACACAAATCATTCAACAATGGCAATCTGGTGATAAACGAGCTGAGAGCGAGCTCTATCAGTTTGCTTATTTACAGTTGCGTAAGATCGCCCAACACGAGCGTGAACGAAATGCAGAAAAGTACGGCACCGACAACAAAGTACTGGCAGACAGCGTCAACAGCACCACGGCATTAATTCATGATGCTTACCTGAAAATGTCCAACTGCGACATGAGTGAAATTGAAACAAAGCGCGATTTCTTTTTGATGGCCGCCAAAGTGATGCGTCAAATCTTGATCGACAACGCACGCTCGCACCAAGCACAAAAGCGTCAACACATTACATTGATGAGAGATGAAGAAGATCGTTTCGAGCAATTGATTATCATGGATAAAGCTCTGGATAGTTTCAGTAGCCGCTATCCACGCCAATCGAGCGCACTCAAACTCAAGTATTTAATGGGCATGAAAAACCAAGAAATCAGTGAGCTACTCGAGTGCAGCGCAAGCCTGATAGAGAAAGACCTCAAATTCTCTCGCAGTTGGCTACAATCACGAATGGCGCACACGTAATCATGAACAAAAAGCTTTGGATAATCGGCGCAGTATGCGTCGGTTTGTTCGGTATTTACTTCATTTCAAACAAACACAATTTGGCATCTGTAAAAGACTCGTCAGACAACGCCGACAAGTCAACCCAGCAAGCACATCGTCAATATGAGCGCACATCTTTAGTTGAAGTAAAGCAAGCGTTGACAGGTTCTGCGTTGGATCGCACTCCTAAAAAAACGGGAGATGACGCATTTAACTCCGCCCTTTTAGGACAACCAGGCCCTGTTACGAATCCATTTCATACCACAGAAGACAACACGTTTTACGAGTCAGCATTGGGTGATAAGAACAGCCGACCACAAGAGGACCCATCAGAGAATAATAAACCCATCATCAACCTCACTGTGGAACAGCAGCTACAAACCATTATTTATGCTTGGGAGCTGAAACAAAACTCTCCGGTGAGTTATTCGCTCAACCTTAACCAGCTTTTTGAAGACCCAGATGGCGATCTCCTCACCACTCAGATTTGGCTTGAAAACGCCAATGGGTTAAGAGTCCTCAACCAAGGACAAATGATGGTGCAAGGAGCGCCTGAGGAAATAAAAACCACCACATATTTGGCGGTAGCAGCGCGCGATGATTATCACGGTAATAGCGATCATGCATGGGTCACAACGCGCTTTGAGTTACCCGTTATCACACCCGATCAAAATGACACAGAACACCCGTTAGTTGGCGATGTAGTTTATCGCCTAGAGACGACACAAAATCTTGCAGGTATCGCGTACGCGTATGAAGTGGTGTATTGCGAGGCCTTTCAGTTTGAGGGGGGCGAAGTAAGTTATGCCGCCTCACACAACAAACGCCAGTGTCCTGAAAAGGGAGACTTGAAAAAAGTGGGCAAGTACAAAATCAGTGATGATTCGTTGATCGTTTATGTCCAAGGTGTACGCCAAATTTGGACCATCAAAAAAGAATACCCATCTCAGGTTCATGAAGATACTCGGAACTACTTCACCACCGTGTTTGATGGTAAACAATTCGAAAGCTATACCATGCAAAAGAACAAGCAGTCCATGGAGAAGCGCATCAATGCACCGACAGGACGATATCTGCATCAAATCTCCTTTTTTGATTATTTGCTACCTCTCCCAAGTGGGGGGTATCTGGTTGCTGAAGTTGGCAATTATATTTATCACTATGGTACTCAAGTCATTGGTCCTCATGGTGAAAGCATCGAATCCGATTTCAATTTACACACTTATGGTCCTAACCTGTATTGTAGCGATGTCGCCATTTGGTATCACAGCCATGTCATTGCTGGTCAAGGAGACTATCAAATCGACATCATATCAGACCCTAACCCAGACGATCCGACTTACCAAATTGATTGCCACGAGTTCATCAGCACCCCTGCTACTGGACAACAATCGTTATCGTTTGATCTTAACTATTCCCCTTACGACGAGCTACTTGATGGCGAGGTGTATAGCTACATTTTACGTCCAAAACCTGAGCTCGCTGATCGCGTTGAGGAATTTAAGATCAACATGATTTATCACGCCCCAGCCCTTACTAATACCCAATAAACCTTTATTTACAGATGGTTATTTTGACAAAACAATCATCCCAAAAACAAAACTGGAACCGTGATCAAATTATCAATTTTCCACCATAGACAAAAAATAGAAATAAATTTTACGGGTTTTGTGCGGATTTTCGTGTCTTGAACCTAAGCTCAATAGTCATTAAAAAGACACCACTCTCTTATATCTCACTAGTGAGATATAAAGAAAAAAATAATAAAAAAGCGACTTTCTCATTCGGAAACGAAACAAGGACAAATAAATAATGAATAAGGTGAGTTTACTAGCAGCGTCAGTGGCTATCGCTCTTACAGGCTGTGGCGGTTCAGATGGTGGTTCAAACAGTGCTAACGACGGCGTTGTGATCACAGGTTTTGACGGCTACTTCAAGCATGCCGTTGTTTTTGAAGATACGAACAACAACGGCCAATGGGACACTCAAGAAACATTCCTTGGTCTGACCGATGAGAAAGGTCAACTGAAATTGGATGCAAAACCAGAAAGCACTCTAGCGCTACAGACCATCACACCAAACGGTTCAAAGCAGAAACAGCTCATCGCCTTGGATGCGAAAGAGTACGCTGGCAAATACACGGTAGATATGGATCATCCAGGCCAAGCTATGGCGCACGAAATCGTATTCCGTGCACCAACATCATCAAACGTGATTTCACCTATCACGGATCTTGTGGCGATTGAAATGGCAAAAGATCCAGCCATTAGTGAAGAAGACGCGAAAGCGAAAGTAAACCAAGCGCTAGGAGGCTCAGAAGAAGCACCAATTGATCTGTACAGTGATTTTGTTGAAGGTGCGACAAAAAACGCCGAACTACATAAAACCGCTCAGATTCTGACCGACTCGAAAGCACAAAACCCAACGAATTACGAGAAAAAAGCCACGGAGTTTGCTCAAGCGGCAAACCAAGAAGTGGAACGTCTTGTTGCATCTGGCGAAAACATCAATGACCCAAATCTACGTCCAATCATCACTGACGCGACCCCAGACAGCGACACCTTAGCACCTGAAACGGCAGTTAATAACAAGCTAACCATAAACAAAATCGTCGAAAAGGCAGCTAAAGATAAGCTAGAAAAACTACCAAAAATCGTACAAGGCGTGGACTTTGATGGCTTAGAGCTAGACATTGAAGGTCTATTTGCAGACAAAGACCAAAACCTTGTGACAACCAAACTGACGCACAACTTTGCAGGCACAGGCATTGAAGTTGTGCAAACTGGCAACCTGATTGTTCTACATCCAACTGCAATCGTAGAGAAAGCTGGTGATTTTGAGATTGTTCTAACGGCGCAAGACATTGATTCGTCAGGTAAGGTTTTGGGTACGGTAAGCACCGTATTTCAGTTCGAAATCGAATCGGCAAACTTACCACCAATGGTTGTAGAAACAGAACAAGCGCGTCTGCAGTCCATCGTTGATGGTTGGTACCTACAACAAGGTGAAGTGTTTGAACAAACACTCGATATTTCTGGTTTGTTCCAAGATAAAGACGGTCAAATTACCGACTACTCAGCGGACTATGTAGACATTGAAGGTCTAACAGTATCTGAGGATGGTAATGCAATTATCACCATTAAAGGCACACCAACAAAAGCAGGTGAAGCTGGAGCAGTACTTGCGATTAGCGCAACAGATGGCCATACCGCGGTACAAATTGCGCTCAGCATGCCAACGGTTATCGAAGGCGTCACGCCACCACCAGTAGTACCGACTTTGGGCTTCACTCACGAGCACTTCAACGGTCAAGAATGGAAAATGGGTAGCTTTGCACAGAAAGATGGTGAAATTGGCTACGCCATGTTGATGCAAGATTCTGAAGGCCTACTATTCTGCTGGGGTTCAAACCACGATGAGATGAATCAAGAATACAAAGCGAACATCAGTGACTTCCTAAAAGACACATGGGAACACGATGCTTACGCCATTCTTGCCGATCTGGACCAACAAACTGGTTACACGGAATACAACAATAAAGACTGTAACGACGTTGAGCTGAAAGACGGTAAGCTATACAACAGCTACGGCGACGAGTATGAAATGTTGTACCAGCACAAAACCGAGCATAACGGCACTCAAATGATCGTTAAAATCTCAGATGATGAGCTGTTCTGGATGGACTCAAGCAATACCCCATTTGCAGAATCACTTTCGGTTGCAGAACACATCAAACACGGCACGGTAGAGCATGACTTGATGGTAGAAAGTAATGGCACAGGCGACGACACAGTCCTGAAATACTCGTCAGGTGCGTACGAATACGACACTGATACTTACAACTACACTTCGTTCATGCCAACAGGATTCCAAACTCCAGGTAATTGGGAAATCCAGAATGATGAAGACCGTGAACTGCTGATTCTAGAAGAAACAGGCTCAGAGTCAGATTACAAAACTCGTCATCGTTACATCAACCGCGATTTTGGTGACTTTTATATTGGTATTCGTTGGAGTAAAGAACAAAACGGTCATGAATCCGCACCGGAATATGGTCTGTACTCTAACAGCAAAGAAGCCATGACAAGCATCGCGAGTTCACTACCGATTTTGGAGCCTGGTGATGATGACTAAAGCAACCATCGTTAACCCTTGCTGTGATAGCGTGCATTTGCGTAGAAGACGCAGAACACTTTGGGAACGATTGGTCGGCATCAAAGAAGTGTATATCTGCTCTAACTGTCACAAAGAAACGCCACTCAAATAGCGATAATATTTGAGACCGCAAAAAAGCCCCGAACTCGGGGCTTTCTTCTATATTTTGACCACAATATCTGAGTCGTTATTTCACGCACACCACGTTCAATAATGAGGTCCCGGTGAGCTGATTGGGCTCACGATCGGCGAACAAACCTTTCTTATCTTTGCCCCAATACGGCAGTTGCAGTGGCCATTGATTTTTTTCCATCACCCCAGACGCCCTCAGCGCTTTAAACTCTGCAGGGTTAGCTAAGTTCATACCCAGGTGCTGACATACTTTGTGCGAGTTTTCGTAGTTGAGGCGGTTCCACGGCTTACCATGTTCCATGTAAAACTGATTATGGTGATCGAGTAAATATGGGACCACGTACGTTTTGCCCTGTACTGAAGTTCTCAACCGAACTTCAATGTCATCATTTCCAGTGACAATTGGCTTCGCTTTGGTCTTAGCAACAGGCGTAGACGAAGAGCTATCATGTGAACTTTTTGCCTTGGTATCTGGCTTCTCTGCCCGCGCTTTAAAGGCGTCGGTATCAGCTCGCACAGCAGGAACTGGCGCGGGTTTCGGGGTCACCGTCGGTGTTGGCTTAACCGAAGATGCGGCTGATTTCGACGATACAGTAGATTTAGGTGTAGGTGGTGTTACTGGTTGTTTCGTCCCTTTCCCAACCACTCGGATGAACGCCTCTTTGTAATTCGACAAGGTTTTGACTCCTCGTAAGTCATCCCTCGCATCAGACAATGCCTTGTAAGGTCCAATCAAACAGCGATAGCCTTTGGATTCAGGCTTCATCCATACGTCAGTCGTGATTTTACTATAGAGAGGCTTAGCTTTCGCGAGAGACATAGGCTTGGGTAGCAATCCGCATTGAATCCAGTAAAGGTAGTTGCCTCCTTGCGGCACTTTCTTTCCCCATACTCCGTTACCAATTGGGCATGTTTTCTCAAGCATCGGTAATTCTTTCTCGCTGGCTTGAGTGGCTTGGCAAAGGAACTCCTCCGCCTCAACTGGATTAGAAAACTGGGCGCATACCAGCAACAAACCCAAAGCCAGGCTTGCTTGGAAGACGTTAGATGGGCGTTGGGCCTTCTTCATTTCCATACACTTCACTCTAAATTAGTGGGTAAGGTCATCATGGCGGAAAAGCGCCAAAAAAATGTGAACAAAGAATAACTAGCAAAAAAAGAGCCGGAATTTGCATCCGGCTCTCAGTTTAGGAAGGAATTAAGTGAATTTACAACGCTTGGTGGGAAAATTCTTATCCTTTGTACAGTTTCGGGTTGAATACATCACGTAGCCAGTCGCCCAACAGGTTGATAACCAAAACCAATGTTACTAGCACGATGCCAGGGAAAGCAGTAATCCACCATGCACCAGAGAAGATGTAGTTAAAGCCGATGCTGATTAGCGCACCCAGTGACGGCTGATCAACAGGAAGACCCAAACCTAGGAATGACAGTGCCGCTTCCGACATGATCGCATTCGCTACCTGTACCGTCGAGATAACCAAGATTGGCGATAGACAGTTTGGCAGAATGTGACGGAACATGATTCGCGGAGCTTTAAAGCCCATCACACGCGCCGCTTCGACGTATTCTTTCTTCTTCTCTGCCAATACCGAGGCACGAATAGTCCGTGCGTATTGCGGCCATTCAGCCACACCGATGATCACCACCAGCATCACCACTGCGTATTGGCTGTAAAAATCGCTGCCAAAGCTGGCTTTGAAAATGGCCGATACGATGATCGCCACCATCATGGTTGAGAACGATAGTTGAACATCCGCAAAGCGCATCAAGAAGCTATCGATACGACCACCGAAGTAACCCGCCGACAAACCAATGATGATACCCAGAATCAACTGAAGACCGACGGCTAAAAAGCCGATCGTCAAAGACAAACGAGAACCGTAAAGAATGGTCGATAAAATATCACGGCCTTGCTCATCAGTACCCAACACAAAGCGTTCATCGCCATCTTCCATCCACGAAGGTGGCAACTCAGAATCCATGATGTCGATAGACGTCAGATCGTACGGGTCTGTTGGCGCAAGAATCGGTGCAGCCAATGCCAATACTAAGAACATCATAAAGACGGTAAAACTCGCCATCGCCACTTTGTCGCGTTTGAAATAATACAGAAAATCTGACTCTTTGAAACGCTGCCACGCTGATGGAGCAGGAGCTGGTGTTAAATTTGATTGGCTCATGATTAAGCTCCTTTTCCAGTTAGGTTCACAGTTGGGTTGATGATGCCGTATAGCAAGTCAACGATGGTATTGGTTACCACGAAGATCAGACCAACAAAGATAACGTAGGCAGTGATCAGCGGTGTATCTACACGGTTGATTGCCTCTAGGAAAAGGAAGCCAGTGCCCGGCCATTGGAACACGGTTTCAGTAAGAATGGTGTAGGCCACCATGGTACCAATCTGCACACCACCTACTGTCAATACTGGCAGCATGGTGTTCTTAAGTGCATGTTGGTAATAAATCTTTTGTAAGTTCAAACCTTTTGCTTTGGCGAACTTAATGTATTCTGAACTCAGAACTTCCAGCATTTCTGAACGCACCAAGCGGATGAACAACGGCAACATGATAGACGCTAGCGCAATACAAGGTAGGATGAGGTGCTTGATACCATCAATGGTAAAGAAGCCAGATTCCCAACCGAGTACGTTAGCGGTTTCACCTCGCCCATAGGAAGGCAACCAACCAAGTTCTATGGAGAAGACATACATCAGCATGATTGCGGTTAAGAACACCGGAATCGAGATACCGACACTGCTCATCGCCATGACAAATTTGGTAAAAACACTCTTAGGATGAATCGCAGAGTACACCCCAAGCGGAATAGAGAAAACAATGATGATAAGCGTCGCGCCAAACACGAGCTCTAATGTAGCTACCAGCTTGTCGAGAATCACCTCAACCGCAGGTCGCTTGAAAAAATATGAGGTACCCAAATCACCTTGCAGTGCATTACCCACAAAGCGCGTGTACTTTGTGATAAAGGGATCGTTCAGGCCCAAGTCGTCGCGTAGCGCTTGACGCTCCGATTCCGAAACCGACTGACCTACAAGCTCACGCAGCGGATCACCCAGGTTGTCCTGAATGGCAAACGCCACCAAACTGATCACAAACATCACTATCAGTGCCTGAAACAGGCGCTTGACCAGAAACGAAAACATTCCTTGCCCCTTAACTATCCATAGATCTCTAAATTAGAGAGAAAATTCAGTCTAAATAACCAACTCAATCCGACTGAAACAAAATTGAGTCGAGTGCTTTAAGTTGAGGAGGGAAATCCATCCCTCCTCAAAGTCGACTAACCGTGATTATTCAACCACTAGGTCACCGAAGTAAGGCATTACCATTGGGTTAACGATATCTGCCGCTTTCACGTTAGACTTCGCGCCCCATGCTTCACTTTGCCAGTGTAGCGGTACGAATGCTGCGTCGTTGTATAGTGTCGCTTCTACGCCCTTCAGCATTTCTGCACGTTTCGCAGCGTCCGTCTCTACGTTCGCAGCTTCAACTACTTTGTCCATTTCTGGGTTTGAGTAGTAACCACAGTTGTACTGACCACGACCGGTTTCTTCGTTACGAGTCATCGTTAGGAACTCGTTGAAGTTCGCTGAGTCTTCTGTATCTGAGTGCCAACCGATCATCAGCATGTCTGCCGCACACTTGTCGAACTCAGGCCAGTACTGCGCTTTTGGCATGGTCTTCAGATCAACCTTGATACCGATCTTAGACAACATTGCCGCCGCCGCTTGTGCTACTTTCGCATCGTTCACGTAACGGTTGTTTGGTGCGATCATCGTTAGCGTCAGGCCGTTTTCGTAACCCGCTTCTTTCATCAGTTCTTTCGCTTTCTTCAAATCGTAACGAGGAACCAGTTTGTCATCGTGACCTACGTAACCTGCCGGGCTTTGCTGACCAGCAGCCGTTGCGAAGCCTTTCATGATTTTCTTCACGATACCTTCGTTATTGATTGCGTGAACAATCGCTTGGCGAACGCGAACGTCTTTCAATGCTTCGTTGCTGTTTTGGTTTAGTTGGAACGTGATGATACGAGTACCAGGCAGCGTGACTAGGTCGATGCCATCAGCATCTTCAACGCGTTTGTGGTCGTTTGGCGCTACAGGGTGAATCATGTCTACACCGCCAGAAAGCAGCGCTGCTACACGAGTTGCGTCTTCTTTGATTGGCACAAGTGTTAGCTTATCAACATTACCTTTCGACTCTTTGTCCCAGTAATCTTTAAAGCGTTCAAATTCCACTTTTACGCCCTGTTCACGTGAAGTCACAATGAATGGACCCGTGCCAGATACGTTAGTCGATGCAAATGAGTTACCGTGCTTCACTAACTCAGACTTGTCTTTGCCGTCCGCAGTTTTGCCCGTGTAGAACTTGCTGTCCATTGGGAAAATGTACGTTGCGGTTTGCAACACTAGTGGGTAAGGACCTTTAGTTACAAGATCGAACGTGTTGTCGTCAACTTTGACGATTTTTTCGTACGGGTCGAAGATGTTTTTAAAGTCAGGAGAGCTTTGTAAACGCTGGAACGTCCACACGACGTCGTCAGCCGTTAGAGTATTGCCAGAATGGAATTTCACACCTTCACGCAGTTTGAAACGAACAGTCGTATCGTTAATACGTTCCCAGCTTTCTGCTAGGCGAGGCTCGAAATCCATTTTTTGAGTAAAGCGAACCAACGGATCAAATACCATGTGTGACATTTGCAGTGTGCCACCTGATAGCTGCTCATGTGGGTCAAGCGATACTGGGTCAGCTGCATAGCCAACTTTGATATCTGCTGCCATTGCGTTAAAGCTTAGGCCCGCAGCCATTAGCGCCACTGCTAATTTGCTTTTCATGGTTTTCATTTGCATAACTCCTTCATGCGGGGATACGGATCCCTTGTTGTTGTGTTTGCGTCTTTGTTATGACTAAAGGTTAGCCAAGCGAATTGCTTGGTTTATGCCGTTTCGATCTCTTCTCGCAAGCCAGTAAACTCCGGCATCAGAGAAATCAATTTTTTGCTGTATTCGTGTTGAGGTGCCGTGAATAACTGTTCTGTTGGTGCCACTTCTAAAAGTGTACCCATTTGCATCACACCTACTCGGTCACACATCTGACGAATAACAGGTAAATCGTGGCTGATAAACAACATAGTCAAGTTCAGCTCACTTTGCAGATCTTTCAGCAAGTTTAGAATTTGTGCCTGTACCGATACGTCCAGTGCTGAGGTCGGTTCATCACAAATCAAAAGTCGAGGACGAGTCGCCAACGCACGCGCAATAGAAATACGCTGACGCTGACCACCGGAGAATTCATGAGGGTACTTAAGCCCAGCCATTCGACCCAAACCAACATGATCCAATAGGTCATTCACGATTTGGCGAGTTTCCGACTCGTTTTTCGTCAATTTATGGAAACGGATTGGCTCAGCAATAATATCGAATACCTTCATACGAGGGTTCATTGAAGTATATGGGTTTTGGAACACCATCTGCATTTGACGACGCATCGGGCGGCGCTCTTTCTCAGAGGTTAAAGCGGTCAGGTCAATGCCCTCGAATTTCACCTGACCAGAGTTAGGTTGGTATAAACCAGCAATCACACGTGCAATGGTCGATTTACCTGAACCAGACTCGCCCACCAAACCAAAGGTTTCGCCTTCGTGCACTTCAAAGCTCACATTATTAGATGCTTGCACGTATTCTCGGCGGCTCTCGAACAAAGAGTCTTTGGTCACAAAGCGAAGATTGACGTTCTTCACGTCCAAAAGCGGGCCAGTGTACTCACGCTCATCTTGGCTTTGTCCTAACCAGTGGTTCTTGATATCGAGTGGCTCCATTTCCGCCGCTTCTTCGATATAGCTTACTAACGGGAAACGATCTAGCTTTCTGTCTGAACGTGGTACCGCTGAAATTAGACTGCGAGTGTAAGAGTGATCAGGATCGCCCAATACTTTGGCTGTTGGTCCAAACTCCACCAAGTCACCACGATACATTACCGCCACGCGATCGGTGACGTTGGAGACGACACCCATATCGTGAGTAACTAACATACAGCCGACATTGTTCTTGATACACAGCTCGCGGATCAAGTTGAGGATTTGGTCTTGGATAGAAACGTCTAACGCCGTAGTTGGTTCGTCCGCGATGATGAGATCAGGCTCACCAGCCAAAGCAATAGCAATGACAACACGCTGACGCATACCACCAGAGAATTGGTGCGGGTACTGTTTTAAGCGGTTTTCTGGTTGCGGAATACCAACCTGCTGCATAAGAGAAAGCGCGCGCTGATACGCCTCTTCATCAGAGACCTTCATGTTAGCGTGGATCGTCTCTTTCAGCTGTTGCTCAACAGTAAAAAGTGGATTGAGCGAGGTCATCGGATCTTGGAAAATAAAACCTATTTTCGAGCCGCGAACCTTACGCATCGCTTCTGGTGATAGGCCAGAAATTTTTTCTCCATCCAAGAATACATCACCGCTAGCAACGCGACCTGGGGGACTAAGCAAATCGATAACAGCGTTACCAACGGTGGATTTACCCGCACCTGATTCGCCAACAACACCCACGATTTCACCACGTTCAATATGAAAAGAAAGTGACTTCACGGCAGCGTGAACGCCGTGTCGGGATGGGTATTCAATACGAAGGTTTTTCACTTCTAATAGTGACATTTCAGACCTCTACTGCCTTGTCTGTGGTATCGAATCATGCCAAAGGCACCATTCATCACCTGAATGAATCCGTTCAAATTCAGAATAATACTCTGAAATCTTAATGCGGAAATAATTTGGCAAAAATCACACAAAAAAGCAACAATTAAAGTATATTCCGCCGAAAAAACATTAAATAAACGCACAATTAGCGAATAAAAATGCATTAACAAGTATTTAACCATTTTCATATCACACTATTTTTGTGCGTCATGCACCAATAAAACTAGAAAAATGCTCTAAAAGTAAACATGAGCTAAACAAGATCATTAACCATATTATTCATGTGCATTTATTAACATTTAACAAACAATATCATATGAAAAAAGTGTTTTTTCAACATAAAAAACTATTAATAAAATAGTCGGCAAATACAAAAAGCCAAACTTAGGAAGAGAAAGGATAGGTCAAAACGTGAACAAAACAGCAAAACCACACAAATCCTGCTCCAACGCAGATTATGCGCCACTTAAGCGGTTTATTGACTAAGCAAAGGAAAGTACCGCTATCCTCATTCGTACGTCATAAGAAAACTCGCCGGTTTTAACCCTTTACGACACAATTGAGAGTGGGATAATAGATGAACAGTGTCAAAGCCAAGCCGTAAATAAAAGGAGCCCCTGTGCTTAAAGCGATTTTTTTTGATATGGACGAGACTTTATGTGCAACGTCACAAGCCGATAAAGTTGCAGGACAAGCGTTTACAACTTGGATTCATAAGACCTACCCACAAGTTACCGAGCCAAAAGCGTTTTTGCAGCGCTACTTACAGGGTGTATACAAAAAGCTGAATGCTGAGTTCCCTCACCTTGTGGCTCTGCTACCCGATGAAAATGCCTTCCGTTGTGGCCTGATCCAAAACATCTTGGCGGAGCAAGGCGTCAGCATCACTGCAAAAGAGGCTCAACAAGCTCAAGACTACTTTGACTCTGCACGTATGGGCGCGTTCACTTTCTTCCCTGGTGTAAAAGAAATGCTCAGCGACCTTCGTCAACATTACAAACTCGTCGTGATCACTAACGGCCCGATTTTTTCTCAACACCCTAAATTAAACGCGACACAAATGAGCAACTGGGTGGACCATATTATTGTGGGAGGAGAAGAGCCAGAAGAGAAACCTGCTACAAGTATTTTCCAAAAAGCGCTCGACTTGGTCGAAGTAAAACCAGAAGAGGCTCTACACGTGGGCGACTCTTTACCTGCTGACATTGCTGGCGCTAACAATATGGGCATTTTGAGTGTGTGGGTGAATGCGACAGGCGCAAGTAACTCAACGGATATAACGCCAAGTTTTGAAATCCAAAAAACGGTAGAAGTAAAAGAAATCCTTAAAACACTCGCCCAATAAAAGCAGCGGATTAGAAAACTACAAACCCCCAGACACTGCTCTGGGGTTTATTTTGTCAGCTCGAAAAGCATTTAGATCATAGGTGGTCAAAAGCCCCTAGAGCTGTACACTTTTGGGGAAAATTGAAATGGAATGCCGATTCTTTTCAGGAGAGATGTAAAAAAGCCCCAGTCTTTCGACTGAGGCTCTAAATAGCGGTCGGTGAAGAGCCGAATTCTAACTTCAGGCGAACCCCACTTGGGTTCAAATCCATTGATACATTACCGACTAATACAGTCCAAGCGAGATCATAAACTCTAAAACGACGAAAGCCTGCTAAAAAGCAGGCTTTCTAATAGTGGTCGGTGAAGAGGGATTCGAACCCCCGACCCTCTGGTCCCAAACCAGATGCGCTACCAAGCTGCGCTATTCACCGAACTGTATTTGCTGATTTTCTCAAATCAGACAGGACACTTCAACTAAGAAGTCACCTTAATTAATGGGGTGGCTAACGAGATTCGAACTCGCGACCACCGGAATCACAATCCAGGGCTCTACCAACTGAGCTATAGCCACCATCAATTTTTGCTGTTTACCGCTCTATTAGAGCCATAAACTAAATAGTGGTCGGTGAAGAGGGATTCGAACCCCCGACCCTCTGGTCCCAAACCAGATGCGCTACCAAGCTGCGCTATTCACCGACGATGTTTTATCTTGATTGAATCAAGATTGGGAGCAATGCTACCGCATTCAATCTAAAAAAGAAAGAATGGGGTGGCTAACGAGACTTGAACTCGCGACAACCGGAATCACAATCCGGGGCTCTACCAACTGAGCTATAGCCACCACTGATTTTTACCGATGTATCCTCCGAGGCAATGGTACGCCCGAAAGGATTCGAACCTTCGACCTTTGGCTCCGGAGGCCAACGCTCTATCCAACTGAGCTACGGGCGCATGCCCTATCGGCGGAGTGGAATAATACGGATATCACACTATGCCGTCTAGTACTTTTTTTACTTTTTTTATCGTTTGGTCTCTTTTTCGACAGTTATCTTCAGTTAAAGTGGATTTTTGATGTGATTCACGCCCTGTCATGGATAACTTGTTGTTTATTGCAACAAGTTATCGGGATATAATCACCCATTATTTACATTGATTTAACAGCTGCAACCAAGTTGTCTAATCATTCTATGCCATTCAGTGGAATTTAATAATTTCTCTGCTCGGCATTAATACTCTAACTATATAAATAGGTAAGTCACTTACCTCGGGAATGTGAAGTGGGTTTAATGGATATGTCTCGACAAATGATTAGCGTTTTGTTCGCTGCCTTAACGTTTTCTACGGCAGCTTTAGCTTCTGACATCAGCCAAACTGAATACGATGCGATCGCAGAACGCATCCAACCTGTCGGTGATGTTTATCTAGCAGGTTCTGAGCCAGTGAAAGAAGAACCAACCGGTCCACGTGATGGCGCCACAGTTTATGGTACTTTTTGTATTGCTTGTCACGCATCTGGTGTAAACGGCGCACCTAAAACAGGTAATGCCGATGATTGGGCACCACGTATTGCACAAGGCAAAGATACGTTAGTGAAGCACGCATTAGAAGGCTTCAATGCGATGCCAGCCAAAGGAACCTGTATGGACTGTTCTGACGATGAAATCATCGCAGCAATTGACCACATGATTGAAGGTCTATAAGTAAAGACATCAACGAAAAAGGCTTGCCAGTTGGCAAGCCTTTTTGTTTTTAGTCAGTGAGAACAAGGTTACTTTACTTCTTAAACATTGCTCGAATATTGGCAATGTGTGCTTGACCTTTCGCCATACGCTCTTCTGCTGATACTGGCTTTTTGTTTACTTCCCATTCAACGTCATCAAATGGCAACTCATCCAAAAAGCGGCTTTGAGTCGGTTTGATCAACTCGCCGAACTGCCGACGCTCTTTGCACATAGTGAAAGTCAGTTCACGTTGCGCGCGAGTAATACCAACGTACATCAGGCGACGCTCTTCTTCCACGTTATCTTCATCAATACTGGTTTGGTGCGGTAAAATACCTTCTTCGGACCCAATTAAGTATACATATGGGAACTCAAGGCCTTTTGATGCGTGCAAGGTCATCAGTTGTACTGCATCACTGTCTTCATCTTCTTCACCGCGCTCCATCATGTCACGCAAGGTCAAACGTTGAACGACTTCTTTTAACGTTTTCTCTTCTTGATCGTAGTTGTCACCCTCTAGGTCCGCCACTATCCATGAATAAAGGTCAGAAACGTTCTTCATTCGCATTTCAGCGGCTTTCGGACTTGCTGAAGTTTCGTATAGCCAATCTTCATAATGGATATCACGAACTAGCGAACGAACCGCTTCGACGGTATCACCACGCTCAGCTTGATCAGCAATCGCCACTAGCCATTGGGTGAAACGACGCAAGTTTTCTAGACCACGTCCCGTTAGGTGCTGTTCGAGCCCCATTTCAAAGCTCGATTCAAACAGGCTCTTCCCTCGCATATTGGCATAACTGCCTAACTTCTCTAACGTTACTGGGCCAATTTCACGTCGTGGAGTATTCACAATGCGCAAAAATGCATTGTCGTCATCCGGATTAACCAAAACGCGCAAATACGCCATGATGTCTTTAATCTCTGCGCGCGCAAAAAACGAGGTGCCGCCAGAAATTTTATACGGTACGCGGTTTTGCATCAGAGACTTTTCAATCAAACGTGATTGGTGGTTACCACGATATAGAATCGCATAATCTTTATATTCGGTACGGTTTAGGAACTTATGCGCAATTAGTTCACCCGTTACTCGCTCTGCTTCGTGCTCTTCATTTTTAGCCAACAACACTTTGAGTTTTTCACCGTCAGGAATTTCAGAGAACAAGGACTTCTCATAGACGTGAGGGTTGTTAGCTATCAAAATGTTGGCCGCACGCAGGATTCGACTCGTTGAACGGTAGTTTTGCTCTAGCTTAATCAAACGCAAATTCGGATAATCTTCACCCAGCAACACGAGGTTCTGAGGTTTCGCACCACGCCATGAATAAATAGACTGATCGTCATCCCCTACAACAGTCAATCGCCCACGTTCTCCGACAATTAATTTGACCAGCTCATACTGACTCGTGTTGGTATCTTGATACTCGTCAACCAGTAGGTAACGGATACGATTCTGCCAACGCTGACGAACATCTTCATGATTACGTAAGAGTAAAACGGGCATCAAAATTAGGTCATCAAAATCGAGCGCGTTATAGGCTTTCATTTGCTTTTGGTACATATCAAAACAGAACGCAAACAATTGTTGCTGTTCACCTTGCGCACGCGCTTTGGCTTGCTCTGGCGTCAACATGTCGTTTTTCCAGTTGGAAATACAACTCAGAAGCTGGCGTAGCAGATCTTTATCACCATCAAGCTGCTTTTCAGTAAGCTCTTTGAGCAGAGCTAGCTGGTCTTGGTCATCAAACAGTGAGAAGCCCGCTTTCAACCCTAAATGCTTGTACTCACGCTTGATGATGTTCAATCCTAAAGTGTGGAATGTTGATACCATCAAACCTTTAGACTCACCTTTCCCTAACGTTTGACCTACACGCTCCTTCATTTCACGTGCCGCTTTGTTGGTAAACGTCACCGCCGCAATGTTACGCGCTTTGTAACCACATTGCTGAACCAGATAAGCGATTTTATTGGTAATAACACGAGTTTTGCCCGAGCCAGCACCAGCTAGCACTAGGCATGGACCAGACACGTATTTCACGGCTTCATCTTGACTAGGGTTCAGCTTCATAGAAATTCTCTGCGGGTGATGAATGTGGCGCCTATGATAAAGGGGTGGCCTCGTGAAAGCTATGCTGATTTCTTGTAATTTTCACACCAATTAAGTGCAATATTCTGTTGCATAAATGGCGGGTATTTAAGCTATAATGAATGAACGTTCATTCACTAAAGGGTGACATTATGAAGGATAACCCTGCTGTAGATAAACGAGAACAAATCTTAGTCGCTGCTGAACAACTCATTGCTGAATCTGGTTTTCAAGGGCTTTCCATGCAAAAGCTCGCCAATGAGGCAGGTGTCGCAGCAGGGACGATTTACCGTTATTTCTCAGATAAAGAACATCTTTTAGAGGAACTACGCCTTAACGTTGCTAAGCGTGTTGCTACTGCGGTGCAACTAGGTGTTAGTGAAGAGATGCCTTTAAAACAGCGTTATCGAACCATGTGGCTCAATATTTGGAATTTAGCGAGCTCGAACTTAAGTGCGATCAGCAACCGAGTCCAATATGAGTCTTTACCCTGTTCAAATAGTAGCAAAGCTCGGGAACTTGAGAGACAAATGTTTGCCCAAGTAGATCTTCTTTTCAATCAGGGCAAAGACGAGGGAGTATTCAAGCTTCTCGATAACGAAGTACTTTCTGGATTGAGTTTTGAGGCAAGTGTTGCACTTGCTCGGAAACACGCTTTGGGATTTTATCAACTGGATAAGACGGCATTAGAGGCCGCTATTGAAGCCAGTTGGGACGCAATTATTAAACACTAACTTGGAGTTCTTAATAGAATGAAAAAGTGGATTTTGATGCTATCAATTGTTTTATTACTTTTTGGTAGCGTTGTTACATACAGACTAATTGATATCAAAGACAAAATGGAGCAGTTTGCCAATCGCCCTGAACCAGCATTCCCAGTAACCGTAACTGAAGTGCAAGCGGTGGATTGGGTACCAGTCATCGAGGCAATTGGTTTTATCGAGCCAAATCAAGGCGTGACGGTAGCGAACGAAACGAGCGGTGTTATCGATAAAATCGCATTTGATTCCGGTACTCAAGTCAAAGCAGGTCAGCCACTAGTACTGCTTGACTCAGACGTTGAGAAAGCGAATTTAAAGAGCTCGCAAGCCAAGTTGCCAGCAGCAGAAGCGAAATACAAACGCTACCAAGGGCTATTTAAAAAAGGCTCTATTTCTAAAGAAGCGTATGACGAAGCAGAAGCGAACTACTTCTCCTTAAAAGCGGACATTGAAAGCTTGAAAGCGACCATCGACCGACGCGAAATCAAAGCGCCATTTGATGGTGTAGTAGGTATTCGTAACGTGTACCTAGGTCAGTACCTACAAGCGGGTACCGATATTGTTCGCCTGGAAGACACCAGCGTGATGCGTTTACGCTTTACCGTGCCGCAAACCGATATTTCACGTATCAATATCGACCAAGAAGTGGATATCTTCGTGGATGCCTACCCAGAACAGCCTTTCAAAGGTTCAATTTCTGCGATTGAGCCTGCGGTTAACGTACAAAGTGGTTTGATTCAAGTTCAAGCGGATATCCCTAACAGTGACGGCAAACTGCGTAGTGGTATGTTCGCGCGTGCAAACATCATTCTGCCTAAGTTAGAAAATCAGGTCACTCTACCTCAAACCGCGATCACATTTACGCTATATGGCGACAATGTTTACATCGTAACAGAAGAAGATGGCGAAAAACGCGTTAAGCAGCATGTGGTAAAAGTTGGCGAACGCTCTAAAGATATCGCACACATTCTAGAAGGCGTAAAGCCAGGTGATGTAGTGGTGACATCGGGTCAAGTCCGTTTGAGTAACCATGCGAAAGTAAGCATTGTCGAAAGCGATGCAACTACCCCACCTGCTGAAACACCAATGCTTTAAGTTGGAGGCATTATGCGCTTTACAGATGTTTTTATAAAACGTCCAGTTTTAGCGGTATCGATCAGCTTTTTGATTGCATTGCTTGGTTTGCAAGCGGTGTTCAAAATGCAAGTTCGTGAGTACCCTGAAATGACGAATACGGTGGTCACCGTGACCACCAGTTACTACGGTGCAAGTGCCAACTTGATCCAAGGCTTTATTACTCAGCCATTGGAGCAAGCGGTGGCGCAAGCCGATAATATTGATTACATGACTTCGCAATCGGTACTAGGTAAATCAACCATTACTGTCAACATGAAGTTGAATACTGACCCGAATGCAGCATTGGCTGATATCTTAGCGAAAACGAACTCGGTACGTTCTCAGCTTCCAAAAGAAGCCGAAGATCCAACCGTAACCATGTCGACAGGTTCGACTACCGCAGTGCTTTACATCGGCTTTACGAGTGACGAGTTATCTTCAAGCCAGATCACAGACTACCTCGAGCGTGTAATCAACCCGCAGTTGTTCACTGTAAACGGTGTATCCAAAGTTGACCTGTATGGTGGTATGAAGTACGCACTGCGCGTATGGCTAGATCCTGCCAAAATGGGCGCTTTGAAGTTGACCGCTACGGATGTGATGAGCGTTCTTAACGCCAACAACTACCAATCTGCAACCGGTCAAGCGACGGGTGAGTTCGTGCTTTATAACGGTAGCGCAGATACTCAGGTATCAAACGTTGCTGAACTTGAAGCATTGGTCGTGAAAACTGGTGAAGGGGATGTCATCCGCCTAGGTGATATCGCTAAAGTAACGCTGGAGAAGAGTCACGACGTTTATCGCGCAAGTGCAAACGGTCAAGAAGCCGTGGTTGCGGCGATCAACGCAGCACCAAGCGCTAACCCAATCAACATTGCAGCAGACGTACTTGAACTGTTGCCTCAGCTTGAGCGCAACCTACCAAGTAACATCAAAATGAACGTTATGTACGACTCTACGATTGCGATCAACGAGTCAATTCACGAAGTAGTCAAAACGATTCTTGAAGCAGCAGTAATCGTACTTGTGGTTATCACACTGTTCCTAGGTTCATTCCGTGCGGTAATCATTCCTATCGTAACTATTCCACTTTCATTGATTGGTGTGGCAATGGTGATGCAGGCAATGGGTTTCTCTTGGAACTTGATGACGCTACTGGCGA
Organism: Vibrio sp. Y176; assembly: GCF_033438945.1. Taxonomy (NCBI): domain Bacteria; kingdom Pseudomonadati; phylum Pseudomonadota; class Gammaproteobacteria; order Vibrionales; family Vibrionaceae; genus Vibrio; species Vibrio sp. Y176. The sequence continues at coordinate 521,265 of NZ_JAWOQS010000004.1, forward strand.
TGGTGCTTGCCATCGGTCTGGTGGTGGATGACGCGATCGTTGTACTAGAAAACGTTGACCGTCACATCAAAGAAGGGGAGTCACCATTCCGAGCTGCAATCATTGGTACACGTGAAATTGCGGTTCCAGTTATCGCGATGACATTGACGCTAGGTGCAGTGTACGCACCGATCGCATTGATGGGTGGTATCACCGGTTCATTGTTCAAAGAGTTCGCTTTGACACTGGCAGGTTCAGTATTCGTATCCGGCATCATCGCTTTAACACTCTCACCGATGATGTGTTCAAAGATGCTTAAGGCAAACGAGAAGCCGAGCAAGTTTGAGCAAAAAGTTCACCATGTACTTGATGGCATGACTAATCGCTACGCAAGCATGTTAAAAGCAATAATGGCTAGCCGACCAGTGGTGATCGTGTTTGCGATAATTGTATTCGCAAGTTTACCAGTCCTATTCAAGTTTATTCCTAGCGAGCTAGCTCCATCTGAAGATAAAGGTGTTGTAGTACTCATAGGGACCGCACCATCAAATTCGAATTTGGACTACATCCAAAACACCATGGATGATGTGAATAAGATTCTCTCTGATCAACCAGAAGTGGAATACGCTCAGGTATTTAACGGTGTACCGGATTCTAATCAAGCGTTTGGTTTAGCTACACTCAAACCATGGGGCGAACGAGAAGCGAGCCAAGCAGAAATCAAACAGCGTGTTGGTGGGCTTGTTTCGAGCATTCCGGGAATGTCTATTGCTGCCTACGAAATGCCGGAGCTACCAGGTGCTGGTTCAGGCCTTCCTGTACAGTTCGTAATTACAACGCCAAACAACTTTGAAAGTTTGTTTACCGTTGCAAATGACATTCTGTCGGAAGTAGCAAGCAGTCCAATGTTTGTCTATTCCGATCTGGATCTGAAATATGATTCTGCAACGATGAAGATCAAGATCGACAAAGACAAAGCAGGTGCCTACGGTGTGACTATGCAAGACATTGGTATCACCCTCAGCACCATGATGGCAGATGGTTATGTAAACCGTATCGACCTAAATGGCCGCTCTTATGAGGTAATTCCTCAGGTTGAGCGTAAATGGCGTCTAAACCCAGAATCGATGAAGAACTACTATGTACGCTCTGTGGACGGTAAAGCGGTTCCATTAGGTAGTCTGATTACCATTGATGTGGTGGCTGAGCCTCGCTCTTTGCCACACTTCAACCAGCTAAACTCAGCAACTGTGGGTGCTGTTACAGGCCCTGGTGTTTCGATGGGGGATGCAGTTAATTGGTTTGAAAATATTGCACAAACCAAACTGCCTGCAGGGTATAACCATGATTACATGGGCGAATCTCGTCAGTTTGTAACGGAAGGTAGTGCCTTGTATGCAACCTTCGGTCTTGCACTTGCGATCATCTTCCTCGTTCTGGCGATTCAATTTGAATCACTCCGCGATCCTATTGTCATCATGGTATCTGTACCTCTGGCAATATGTGGTGCCTTGATCGCATTGGCCTGGGGTACGGCCTCGATGAACATCTACTCGCAGGTTGGTTTGATCACGCTGGTCGGCCTAATAACCAAGCACGGTATCTTGATCTGTGAAGTCGCCAAGGAAGAGCAGTTACATAATAAACTGTCTCGTATTGATGCGGTGATGGAAGCTGCGAAAGTGCGTCTTCGCCCTATCCTAATGACCACTGCTGCGATGATCGCAGGTCTTATCCCGCTGATGTACGCAACAGGTGCAGGTGCCGCGCAACGTTTCAGTATCGGTATCGTCATCGTTGCTGGCCTTGCAATCGGTACACTGTTCACACTATTTGTACTACCTGTGATTTACAGCTACCTAGCTGAAAAACACAAACCTCTGCCAGTATTTGTTGAAGACAAAGACTTGGAGAAGTTAGCGCGAGTTGACGAAGCGAAAGCAGCTCATCGTGAATTAGCGGATAACAGATAAGCTATTAAGGCATTCAAAAAGGTCACTTCGGTGGCCTTTTTTATTGCCGCTCTCTTTTTTGCCATCTAAATGGCGACTTTCACGTATCATTTACTTAAAATGAGGACAAATCAAAAGGAGTTTTAGCCACTATGTTTGACCCAAAAAAATTAGAGCAAATTGCTAAACAGATTCACGACTCAATGCCTCAACCTGTAAAAGAGTTGGGCTCTGATGTCGATCAGAAAGTTCGTCAAGTAATCCAAGGCCAGCTAAACAAGCTAGATGTTGTAAGTCGCGAAGAGTTTGATGTTCAAACTCAAGTTTTACTACGTACACGTCAAAAGCTAACAGAAATGGAACAGAAGTTGGCACAACTTGAAGAAAAGCTTGCTGAAAAATAAGTATCAAAGCGCTCCTCACAAAGGAGCGTTTTCTTATCGGCGCGCAGATAAATCGGCTAAAAACAAAAAGGCTTGGTCAACGGCGACCAAGCCTTTTGATTAGATGTTGTGTTTATTTTGTATTTATCACTCCAGTCTGCCTGGAGTTTATCTACTGCGTTACTTGAGACTAAGTAAATTACGCAGTATTAAGGTTTCATTTCTAGGAGAAGGCGCGGACTTTACGATAGTAAACGAGCACCTTCGACACCGAAATGGAGCCTTAAGGCCAGTCATTTAGCCGCCCACCGCGATACGCTTCATATCAGTCATGTAACCACGTAGCTCTTCACCGATGTACTCTACAGGGTGGTTACGGATTGTTTCATTCACAGCGATAAGAGTCGCGTTATCCACTTGGTTAGACGTTTCACCTAAACCTTTACCAATTACGTCAGTATTTACGGCTGGCATAAACTTCTCACGTAGAAGCGGCGTTGCTACGTTAGCGAACAGGTAGTTACCGTATTCCGCAGTGTCTGAGATAACCACGTTCATTTCGTATAAACGCTTACGTGCGATAGTGTTTGCGATAAGTGGCAGCTCGTGTAGAGACTCGTAGTAAGCAGACTCATCGATGATGCCAGATGCCGTCATCGCTTCGAATGCTAGCTCAACACCCGCACGAACCATAGCAACCATCAAGATACCGTTATCGAAGTACTCTTGCTCAGAGATTTCTACGTCAGTTTCTGGGTAGTTTTCGAAAGCAGTTTCACCTGTTTCTGCACGCCAGCCTAGTAGATTTGCATCGTCGTTTGCCCAGTCAGCCATCATAGTACTAGAGAAGTGACCGGTGATGATGTCATCCATGTGCTTGTTGTATAGCGGACGCATCAGTTCTTTTAGCTCTTCAGAAAGCTCAAATGCTTTCACTTTTGCAGGGTTAGTTAGGCGATCCATCATGTGAGTGATACCACCAAACTTCAGTGCTTCAGTGATGGTTTCCCAACCGTATTGAAGAAGCTTACCAGCGTAGCCAGGATCAATACCATCAGCAATCATCTTCTCGTAACACACGATAGAGCCAGCCTGTAGCATGCCACAAAGGATAGTTTGCTCACCCATTAGGTCAGATTTCACCTCAGCAACAAAAGAAGACTCTAGACAGCCTGCACGGTGACCACCGGTTGCTGCAGCCCAAGCTTTCGCGATATCCCAACCTTCACCTTTTGGGTCGTTCTCTGGGTGAACAGCGATAAGAGTCGGTACACCGAAACCGCGCTTGTATTCTTCACGAACTTCCGTACCTGGACATTTAGGTGCAACCATTACTACCGTTAGGTCTTTACGGATTTGCATGCCTTCTTCAACAACGTTGAAACCGTGAGAGTAACCTAGTGCTGCGCTTTCTTTCATTAACGGCATTACCGTCTCAACAACGTTTGTGTGCTGCTTATCTGGAGTAAGGTTTACTACTAGATCAGCTTGTGGAATTAGCGTTTCGTAGCTACCTACCTCAAAACCGTTGTCTTTTGCGTTTTTGAATGACTGGCGTTGCTCATCAATCGCGGCTTGGCGAAGCGCATAAGCAACGTCTAGACCAGAGTCGCGCATGTTCAGACCTTGGTTAAGACCTTGAGCACCACAACCTACAATGACTACTTTCTTACCTTTCAGATAATCCGCTTCTGAAGCGAACTCACTGCGGTCCATAAAACGACAACGACCTAATTGGTCCAACTGCTCGCGCAAGTTTAGGGTATTGAAATAATTAGCCATCTGGGTGCTCCTTTGAGATTCTTCCATTGAGGTCAGTAATTGCCTTACCGAATAACTTCATACTAAAACAGACATGAGATTGCTTAAAGTGATATATTCACAATTAGTTATTGCAATTTATGCAACATGGAAATGAAAATTTAATGAATATCAAAAGCCTGCAACTTTTCATTCATCTCTGTGAGAGTAAAAGTTTCGCCAAGACCGCAGCGGCAATGCATATTAGCCCTTCAGCCTTAAGCCGACAGATACAAAAATTAGAGGAGGAAACCAGCCAACAATTGTTTTTACGCGACAACCGTAGCGTTGATTTAACTATCCAAGGTAAAAAGCTAGTCCCAGTTGCCTTAAAGATTCTTGGCGAATGGCAGCAGTATCAGAGTCACCTGAAGGGAACCGAGGATGAATTGAAAGGAGAAATCCGTCTCTTTTGTTCTGTTACTGCAAGCTACAGCCATCTTCCGGAGCTAATCTCTGACTTTCGTATTCAGAACCCTTTCATTGAGTTCAAACTATCAACCGGCGATCCAGCTCAAGCGATCGACAAAATACTAGCAGATGAAGCCGATATTGCCATATCAGCCAAGTCAGAACAGATGCCAAATAAAATCGCATTTGAAACGATCAGTGAAATCCCACTTTCTGTCATCGTACCTGTTGGGGTTAGTGCGTTTGCTGAAGAGCTACAAAAAGAAAAACCAGACTGGTCGGTCATTCCATTCATACTCCCAGAAGCAGGAACGGCAAGGGACAGGGCCAATACTTGGCTCAAACAAATGAAAATAAAGCCAAAGATCTACGCACAAACCTCCGGACATGAAGCCATCGTAAGTATGGTTGCATTGGGGTGTGGAGTAGGTATCGCACCTGATGTTGTAATCAACAACAGTCCGGTAAGAGAAAAGATAAATCGTTTAAAAGTCTTACCAATTAAACCTTTTAAACTTGGTGTTTGCTGCAACAAAACTCAGCTGGAAAATCCGCTTGTTAAAGCCTTTTGGAAGGTTGCAGAAAGCAAGTATATCGCACCTTAGATGAACACTTTTTAGGTATAAAGTGAGCTAATTTTAAAACTCTATATGACCCGTCCTGATATGGGTTGACACTTTTTAACTAAAACGCTCGATGTACTTCATCGGGCGTTTTATATTTTAAAGCCGTATGAGGCCTCATTTGATTATAGATATCTACGGACTCTGCTACCATCGTCCTTGCTTCTTTCAGATCTTTCGGTTTCTTCAGCAAGAGCTCCATTTTGAGTATCCCATTTACACGCTCAGCTAAAGCATTCTGATAACAGTCATACCCGTCAGTCATTGAGCAAGTCACTCTATGTTTCTTATGGATATCTTGATATTCCTTCGAACAGTATTGTGAGCCTCTATCTGAGTGGTGTATTAGCTTTTCTTCACTCTGCCGTTGCCTGAGAGCTAAGATAAATGCCCGCTTAACTGATTGAGTTTTCATGTTGTCATCCACATAAAAACCAACAATCTTCCTTGAATAAGCGTCTGTAACCAAGCTGAGATAACTCTCTCCATTTTGAGTTGGCAAGTAAGTAATATCAGCAACCCACAGTTGTTCTGGCTTCGTTGGTGTCAGCCCATCTTTCACTTTGTTTGGGTGACAGAAAAATCGATGACGGCTGTCAGTCGTTCGGTGATAGGCTCGTCTTGCTCTCACTAACAGCCGATGCTTTCTGAGAAGTTCAAAGAGCTTATCGCGACCTATTTGAATGCCCTTTGTTGCTGCTAAGAACTTCAGTTTACGCGTGCCAATGCGTGGCTGCTTCAGCCTGACTTCACGGACAAAGCCAATGACAGTATGCTCATGATGTTCACAACGAGATTGAGTTTGGCATTGCTTATAATAAGCTTGGCGAGAGATTTGTACTAACTGACAAAACTTCGTAACGCTCAAACCTACTATGGTTTTCTCTTGGACAACGCTTCTTTGTGCTTTTTTGTCACTCTAACACCATAGTCACGTTCCATAACGTTCACGACAGCTTCAAAGAAGTCGGCTTTGAGTTGAGCATCTTCGAGCTGCTTTTCAAGCTCTTTAATACGTTGCTCTGGTGTAGGAGGTGAATTGAACTCGGTCATAGAGTCTCCTTTGGACATAAAGTTAGGTGTCCCTTTAGACCAATCTAGTCGACCATGCTTACGAAGCCAAACCAAAACCGTAGAGCAACCTTGGATGCCATACTTCTCTTGGGCTTGTTTGTAAGTGAGGCTTCCTTTTTCAACCTCATCAACTACAGTGAGTTTAAAAGCGAGGGAGTAATCGCGCTGAGTTCTTTTAGTTGTTGATTTCATAACACTCTCCAATTTTGGGGGTGGAAAGTGTCAACCTTATTTAGGACGGCACAATAGATGCAAAAAAGCCCGCTCTTTCGAGCGGGCTTCTTAAATTTAAAGCCTGGCGATGTCCTACTCTCACATGGGGAAGCCCCACACTACCATCGGCGCTATTTCGTTTCACTTCTGA